>JBBTUH010000019.1:0-1791 GCA_038063875.1 Patescibacteria group bacterium
TACCGTTTGAAGTCCACATAAAACCCCGTCCCGTGAGGGCGTGGGTTTTTTATGACACTGTTGTTTAGCGTATATTGTGATTTGTCTAATAGTCTTTTGAATGCATCGCTTATAATTTTCCCTTCGTAATCATCTTGCGTTTGTTCAAATGTCCACCGATCAGTCATGTAGGAATTGAGTTTTTTTTCTAGAGTCTTTTTCACATCCCTTTGATCCAGAGATGCAAGCGCTTGATATTTGTAGACGCTTTCTCCTTCTTTGACTCCTACCCATGAGAGTTTTCCTGATGTTTGAAATTTAAGCGTCACTTTTTCCATGGCATCGATTTTTCCAGAGAGTGTGAGCGTCTCTGACACATCGTGGCGTTTGACTATGATGCGTTGTACTTTTTTGGTGGTTGGCGATGTGCCTTTGGATACCCAAGCGGTGATAACGATGCCAAGAATGATAAGTATGAGTGCGACATACCAATATTTACGGATAAATTTCATCAATAAATTATAGCAGAAATTACGGTATCTTGTAATTTGCTGGATTCTTTTTTACAATGACATAACTATGAAAGAAAAAGCAATGTCTCCTAAACCAAAAATGTCCTCGATGCCTGTGATGATGCCTCAGTCACCATCTATGTCCAAGCCGCAGATGATCCTTGTCGGACTTCTTATCGTTGCGTCTTTTCTGATCGGATCGTTATATACCAAGGTGCAGTATTTGCAAAGTAATGGTGGCGGAGTGGGAGCGGGTGGTACAGGGGATGGTGGCGCAGTAGCCAAGTCCAAATACAAAACGTTTGATGATGCGATAAAAGCTATGGCAAAGTTTGCCAAAGCTGACGCAAATAAGATTGTCACCTGTATGAATGCAGGAGACAAAAAATCAATTGTCGATGCCGATACAGCGCAAGGTGCTACGTTGGGCGTCAATGGAACACCGGCATTTTTTGTAAATGGCATACTCATCTCTGGCGCAATGCCGATAGAGGAGTTTAAAAAGGTTTTTGATGCAGAGTTAAACGGTACGACGGATAAATCTATCGTACGAGTCAACGTTGACCTTGGGAACGCACCCACGAAGGGACCCAAAGACGCCAAAATCACGTTCGTCGAGTTTTCTGATTTCCAATGTCCATTTTGTAATCGTGTATACCCTACGATTAATCAGCTCATGAAGGACTATGATGGAAAAGTGCAATTGGTATTTAAACATTTTCCACTCATAAGTATCCATCCACATGCACAAAAGGCTGCAGAAGCTGCTGAGTGTGCCAAGGATCAGGGCAAGTTTTGGGAATTCCACGACGCTCTGTTTGAAAATCAACAGGACTGGTCAAATACCTAAAGGGTACTTGTTTCCCACGCTTTGTCAGTTTCCACACCACGGTTGCGCTTTTTCGATCGTATAGACATAGATTGGACATAGATTGGATTGCACTCTATAGGCTAAACTGGTATATTTCAATCCTATGAGCGCAAAAGCGTCTAAGGAAAGCGGGAATAAATTTCGTTGCCAAATCGCCACACGACTGCGTGGGGGTGAAGTATTGTCTTTGGCTGACGTAAATGTGATAGCCAAACAGCATAACCTCAGTTTGTCTGCGGCAAATACGACTTTTTTAAATATAGAAAGCAATTCCTTTGCTACTCGTACAGGATTGAGAGCTAAGAGAGTGCGTTTGGGATTCGGACACAGCTTGGTGTATGAAGAAGGCATAGATTTACAAAAGACTAATATTTCGAGTTAAGTGACGTTTCGTGTTGGTTTTCCCCGTCTTTTTAGTAAATAATTAAA
>JBBTUH010000020.1:0-4919 GCA_038063875.1 Patescibacteria group bacterium
GGGAGTACGATCGCAAGATTAAAACTCAAAGGAATTGACGGGGACCCGCACAACCAGTGGAGCGTGTGGTTCAATTCGAGACAAAGCGAAGGACCTCACCAGGGTTTGACATGTTACCGTTTTAACCACCCAGAAATGGGAGGCTATCCGCAAGGATGGTAGCACAGCTGCTGCATGGCTGTCGTCAGCTCGTGCCGTGGGGTGTTCCCTTAAGTGGGACAACGAGCGCAACCCCTATCCAATGTTACAAGTGTCATTGGAGACCGCCCCCTCTCTGAGAATAGAATTATTTCTATTTTGAGAGAGGGGGAGGAAGGAAGGGACGACGTCAAGTCAGCACGGCGCTTATGCCCTGGGCAACACACACCCTACAATGGCGAAAAACAACGAGATGCAAGGTAGTAATGCCAAGCTAACCTCTGAAATTTCGCCTCAATTCAGATTGAGGTCTGAAACTCGACCTCATGAAGTTGGAATTGGTAGTAATCGCGAAACAGCAGGTCGCGGTGAATACGTTCTCGGGTCTTGTACACACCGCCCGTCAAGCCACCAAAGTTGGGAGTACCCGAAGGCTCGCTATGCGAGTCGAAGGTAAGTTCAGCGATGGGGACTAAGTCGTAACAAGGTATCCCTAGCCGAAGCTGGGGATGGATCACCTCCTTTCTATTTGAAAAATATCATGTGATCAAGATCATTACGTTTAGTAATGGGTCTTTGGTATTTTTCTCTCAAAACCCTAATCTATATCTGTAGACCAGCGTTGCTTCCGCTAAATGCGGTGTGACAAGGTCGACCAGACTGGATACCCTATCACCATTGGGTTGTTAAGGACGCTAAAGTCCGCAACAAATTATCCTCTCTCCTTGAGAGGATTTTTTGTATCTACTACAATAGCTTTTAGATGCTAAAGCGCCATAAAGGATTTATTATTCTTCTTTTCGTAGGAATTATTGTACGCATGCTTTTTGTATGGTATGCCGTACAATTTCGTGAGCATCCAGATATATTACGTTGGAAAGACTGGGGACAGATAGCGTTTCTTCACGGGTTTGCTGATACGTATACACCAGCTCATCTATCCTTTGGTACGTATCCTAATAATATGCCTCCATTGACACTCTACATAGTGTCAGCTATGTATTGGTGTTGGATTCAGATGGGAAAGCTATTGAATATGGTTGGTATTTCTCCAGGAAGTAATCCATGGGTCAACACAGTACTTCTTACGTTATTTTTACGTATTCCCTCGTTTCTTTGTGATGTAGCAATTGGCGTTTTGGTGTATTGGAGTGTATTGCGTGGTGTAAAAAAGGAACGAAATGCGCAGATAGCTGCATCATTATTTTTGTTTAATCCGGTTGTTCTTTATAACAGCGCGATATGGGGACAAATGGATAGTATAAATAATTTCTTTTTTCTTTTGGGCGTGTCGTTTTTGATGGTAGGTAGGGTTGTCGCGTCTTCGACCAATTATGCCTTGAGTTTGCTGATGAAATTCTCTTTACTGACTATGGCTCCAGTATTAACAGTTTTGCTTTGGCTTCAGTCAAAAAAGAATATACGGACAATGCTTCTGTGTGGCGTGGTAGTGGTCCTAACGACCGTGCTTGCAGTTGTACCTATAAGTACTATGCCATGGGCATGGTACGCTACATATCTTCAAGGAAACATGACGGGGGAGATGACCAATGTCACCGCATTTGCGTTTAATGTTTGGTGGGTGATATTTCATCCAACGTTACGTTTAGGCATCATTACAGATGCGTTTGATGTGACAAATATTTCTCTTATGAATGCGCCACTTGTGGAAACGATATATAGAGGAGTGTCTTTACGTGTGCTTTCTATATGTGTATCAGTAAGTGCAATGGGTCTTGTCTATTGGCAGTGGTGGAAGCGTTACTCACAAATAAAGATAACGATTCAGAGTGCGTATGTTTTAATAGCTGCAATAGCTATTACTTCGTATCTTTTTTTGCCACAGATGCATGAGCGCTATATATATCCAGCATGGGCGCCACTTGCCATATTAATAGGCTTAGGTGTTCCAATACTTTACGAACTTATATTCTTATCAGCTTTAAACTTGATAAACGTAGTTTTTGTATGGCATCCTATGCCGTTACCAATGTGGGTGTATGATCTGATGCGTAATGTAGGATTACAGTGGGCTCTCGCCTTGGCTACAGTGGTGGTAGGAGTATATACAGTACGCAAAGTTTTACGATATAAAAAATTATGAGAAAAGTTTTTCCATTTTTTTTCGCGTCACTATTGACGCTGTTGGTTTTTTGGCAGTTTTTTGTAAAAGGGTATATCCCCATGCCGGCAAGTTTTATGGTCGCGTGGTACGAACCATGGAGAAGTGACACTGTAGTAAACGGTGTGCCGACGATTCCTCATAAAGCCGTAGGACTTGATGTGTTTCGGCAGTTGTATCCCTTTAAAAATTTCATGATGAAGGAGATAAAAAAGGGGAATATCCCATTATGGAATCCATATAACGGATCAGGACAACCGATGCTTGCCACGTTACAACCTGCTTTGTTTAATCCATTTTCATATCTTTTGTTATTCGATCGAAAAGTGGGGTGGACGTGGTATATAATCCTCCAATTTCCATTTCTTTTTCTAGCGACCTATTGGTACGGCAGAAAAATTAGTCAATCTCGATTTGGTGCGATCATATCGAGCCTCGTTCTTTGTTTTTCTGGAGTAGTTGCTGCAAGACTGACGTACGGAGAATACGTATACCCGTTGATTTCATTACCAATATTATTGGGCCTTATTGAAGAGTATAAAAATCGCCACAGATCATCGATTGTCTTTAGTTTTCCTTTTGTCGTTTCCTTTCTTCTCGTTTCTGTACAGCCTCAATTATCTTTTTATATCCTTTTGACAGTTGCAGTGTACGCAATTATGCGACTGAAAGAGATTAAAAAAATATTTAGCATTTTGGGTTTATTGTTGCTTGGATTAGGCATTGCTTCAGTCCAACTGTTGCCAACGCTTGAATTATATGTTCAGTCAAATGTCACAAAAGCGTCATCTGCTTTTATTTTTGATAAATTTTTGATGCCTTTATCTCATTTAATAACTATTTTTATTCCAAATTTCTTTGGCAATAGCGGCACGTATAATTTTTGGGGGAAATCAGATTATACCGAGACGGTCGCGAGTGTAGGTCTTTTGCCAGTGCTTTTAGTTTTCATTGCAATTAAGAAAAAAAAGAAGACAGATGAGTCCTCAATTATTAATTTTTTCTTGTTGGGAATGGGTATTACAATTCTTTCGACGCTTGATTGGTTTTTTACGCGATGGTTGTATGGATTATCATTGCCGGTGTTTTCCACAAGTATTCCAACGAGACTTTATATTCTTACGACCTTTTTTATCGCGATGCTTGCGGGATTTGGTGCAAGTAGTTTGGGCAGAGAAAGAAAAAGTGTATCGTGGATAGGTTTATTGGGTTTACTTATTTTAATCACAGCGTTTGTTTTGGGAAAAGTAGGAATCATTCTTTGTCCTTCTCAAATTCCACAGTGTGTGAATGTCGCGATACGCAACACGTTTTTTGAGCTTGTTGTCTATGTTGTTGGTGGATTTGTCATGTTATTTTCACGCAAAAGGTTGTTTTTTCAAATAGGCATAGTAGTTCTTTTATCCGCGGTAGGCGTTTACAATACATGGAAAATATTACCATTGAGTCCTTCGGAGTATGTTGCAAAGGATCACCCTGTGTTTATAAAATTACGATCTGTTGCTCCGTCTAGAGTTGTGGCACCGTTTATTACGAATTTTGCGACGCAATATCAGTATTTTGATACGAATTACTACAATCCATTGTATATTAAGCGGTATGGCGAACTCGTTTCTTTCGTAAACACAGGAGATCAATCACGCGGACTTTCGCGAAGTGACATATCTGTTATAAATGACGCGAGTGTGAGTGCGGAGGTTTTGTTTCGACGAGAACGATTTTGGGATATGACGGGCAGCGGTGTGGTTGTGATAAAAAATAATACGAACTGGGATATTCAATCTCGTCCCACTGCAATATCCCGAGCATATTTGGTGAATAGTTTGGTCATGGAATCTGATAGCGAAAAGATATTGGCTCGCATGTTTTCTCCAGACTTTGATATACACACCACGGCTGTCGTAGAAGAATCCGTTGATGGGCTCAAAGAAGATACGATGAGGAGGGCGACAGGGAGTGTATTGATAGATTCGTATATGGCAAATACAGTTCGTTTGAAAACAAACACGCAAGAAAATTCGTTTCTCGTATTGTCTGATAATTATTATCCAGATTGGAAAGCAAGTGTTGATGGGGTAGAGACAAAGCTATACAGGACAAATTATACATTTCGTGGTGTGGTAGTGCCCAAAGGTGAGCACATCGTAGAATTTTATTATGCTCCAGATTCAGTGCGGTATGGAATGTATATATCAATAAGTTCATTGTTTCTTGTTTTAGTTTTTTGGTTGGCTGTGCAGTATGGTAAAATAAAGCTCTAGTTGGCGCGGTGGCGAAGTGGTAACGCGGGAGTCTGCAAAACTTCTATGCAAGGGTTCAATTCCCTTCCGCGCCTCAAATTGGTACAATAAGACATTGTTCGGCGGGTGATTAGTTCAGCGGTAGAACGTCCCGCCTGCTACTATTAATTAGTGGGTGCGACATTTAAGGGTGCGTAGTTCAGTGGTAGAACGCCTTCCTGATAAGAAGGAGGTCCATCGTTCAATTCGATGCGCACCCACTTAATATCATCGTTGGCGGGAAGGCGCATGGTCCGACTCCATGATCACCCACAGTTTTGGTCCGAGCCATTCACTACTATCGTTGGAAATGATTGTCATTTTCTGAGTTAAGTGACGTTTCGTGTTGGTAAAAGTAGTAGTTTAGGTTATCAAAACGC
>JBBTUH010000021.1:0-1711 GCA_038063875.1 Patescibacteria group bacterium
ACCGTTTGAAGTCCACATAAAACCCCGTCCCGTGAGGGCGTGGGTTTTTTATTGTAATCGATCTAATCTAATGAGAAAAATGTTTTGTAGGCGCTATCATTTTCTATACTTTTTACCAGTACATACTGCACGGTAATATCTAAGAAATAATATTGTCGCAGTACTCAATTTCATCAAAGCATGAGTAGGGGTAAAGGTAGACACTCTCTTGCATAGGATAAAATCCTAAATGGATAAGCATATTGCGAAATGGGTCGCGCATTTTTTGCTTTTCTTTCGGGATGTCATACATGACGATGCGCCATAATCCGTCCCAGTGTTTTGGTGCATCGATAGATAGTGTATCGAGGCTATATTGAAGTATTTTACGTTTACCATGTTGGGTAAGTGAAATGATTTTTTTGTTGTTTTGATAGGTAACTTCTATATGTTTTTGTTTCTGTAACACTTTGAGTGTTCGGCGAAGATACGAAGGATTAAATCGTTTCCACGCATCGTAGTCTGGTGTGTCTTTGATCAGATCGGCAAATCCCTTTGCCGTGCCTGGGGCAAGAAAGACGCTTGCAATGATTGCGCCGCGGCCCAAGAGAGTAAGCACGTCTTTGACTGGTGCATATTTTGTGGTTCGATCTTTTTTTGCGATTTGTTTTTCAATGCTTAAAGCAATGCGTTTAATAGAATCATCAGAAGGAAGTGGAAATTGAGAGTTTTTCACTTTTGATATTATTACGCACGTGCGGATAGAAATCAAAATATAATATTCGTGTTGGTACATCCGCAGGCAGGTTTGCACCTGTTTGTAACTTAGCCTTACGAAGCATCATTTTGTGATATGATACAATGAGTCGGTGGGTACAGATATTTCTCGGCAAGACGTATTATTTGAAGTTTCGGATTATTCAGGTGTGATGGTGCGTACGACGCTCGGATATTGGAAGAAAATTAAGACCGAGAAACATAAGGAATTGACTGTGGAATATGACATAGTGATGCAGGTGATACAAACGCCCGATGAAGTATATAGAAGTGTTCAGGATGAATTTATTAAGTTGTTTTATCGAAAAATTCAAGATAAATATCTTGTAGTCGTCATTAAATATATTGGAAATACTGGATTTGTTGTGACGTGTTATGAAACGATAAAAACAAAGCGAAAAGGAGAAAAAATATGGCCAATGTAAAAATACTTTTTGATCCAATAGCAAACACGATGAATATTTGGTGGGGGGATCCGCAGAACGCATATTCATCTGTAGAAGTGGATGATCCCAAAAGAAATGATGTGATCGTCATGGATAAACAGGGTAAGCCGATTAGCATAGAGCTTATCGGAGTATTCCCGAAAGAGCTTAATGTGTCGGATATCACGCACGCCTTTGGGGTCAAAAAGACGGAGCCGTTTCTTTTGACGAATTGAGTTTAGTGATCATGCGCTCCGGAAAATGGAGCAACGGCATCTGAAGTTGCAGTAGGATAAGCCCTATTGGTACAATGAGAGCATGACACAACAAGAATACGACATCTTCAAACAACAGCTTTATAAAAAAGCTACGAAAGAATATACGGAAAAATTTCTTCATCTGACAAAGGAGATAGTCGCATGGCTGACACAGTATCTTTAACACCCGCGACTCAACGAACGATATTGGCGTATGCACTGCATTGCGGCAACGCAATATTCCATTTGATAAAATTGTCGTTTTTGGTTCAC
>JBBTUH010000022.1:0-52832 GCA_038063875.1 Patescibacteria group bacterium
TTACCGTTTGAAGTCCACATAAAACCCCGTCCCGTGAGGGCGTGGGTTTTTTATAGGCACACATGTCAAAGAAACGGTTTGAAAGTGTACGCTTTTGTTCTCAAGAATGTTGGCGTGAATATGACAAAAAGCATCCATCAGGGTTTAGAAAGACGTTTATTAAAAACGCTTTATATAATCCCATAGAAGAAAATGATGAGGATATACGGGTAAAAAAAATTATTGAAGAAATAAAAAAAGAGGCAAGTAAATTGAGACAGCAAGAGGAGTGGTTAAACCCGCACGATACAGTGCTACGCATGTTCGCAAGACATTATTAATAAAAATAAAAGGAGGTGATTTATATATGAATAACGTAAGAAAAGACGGTACGGTTTTAAATAAAATGGATCGCACACAATGGGAAAGAGAAACCATTGAAGCGTCAAGAATGACGGATCAAGATATCTCAAAACAAAACGAATTACTTGAATATTGGCAGAAAGTTTCAAAGAACCCAAAACTCAGAGAAAGTGAAATTAAGGAGTTGGAATTACAAAGAAGAATCAGCGCGGCAACTGAGGGAGATGATTCAGCCAGTAGAACGGCAACAAGAATTCTCGAACATAAGGCAGAGGTAAAACTTGATGAATGGCATAGAAAACAATTTAAACAAGAAGATGAAGAACAGTTTACAGAAGAGCTTAGGGAACAGGGAGAAAAATATAGTGACGCAGTAAAACGAGCCCGCAAAAGCGTGGGACTGTAAAGGTGGTGATTAATTATTAAAACAATACAATGCAAAGATTGTGAAAACGATTTTACAATAACTGATGAAGAAATTGAGTGGTATAAATCAAAACTTTTTGATTTGCCCAAGAGATGTTCTTCATGCAGAGAGAAACGTAAACAAAACGGCGCAAGCCGATATTGATAGGAGGTGATTATTATAAATATTATGCAACAAAAAATTGATGTTTTAACTGAGGTTTTGTTATCTGAGAATAGAAAACATATTGATGATGCAGTTGACGAATTAGCCAATGAAGTCATTGATGCTATTGCGTGGAAATTGGAACCGATTAAGAGAGACACATTACTAAAAGATGGAACCATAGAAACAATCGGTCAAGGTAACGTTAAATATTACACAAACAACAAAGCCACAACGCTTCCTTATGACTATGAATACAAGTCTTTAGATTTAAAGAACAAAATTCATTGCCTTATAGAAGAAATATTCCCAGAAGTTAAATTAAAGGGGGTGAAATAAATCTATGTTTCAATCAGACAATAATTCAAAACTCAGCACTGATAAAGTAACAAAAGCGATGCGACATGAGGGCATGAAGCCAGGTATTTCTTGGACCAATGACCAAGCACGAAAAGTATCAGACTGGGCAAAGCAAACTCGATCAAAGAACGGAACGATCAATACACAAAGCACAGAAGAATTTGGTTCATTTATTAAGTAAGAGAAAGGCATTCAATTTAACGATTGAGTGTCCGTGCAACCGTTGAAGCTTTTTTACCCTTCAAAAGATTCACCCCTTTTCTTCAACGGCTTCGCGGGCACTTTTGTATCTATGTCCCGTCTTAAGACGGCTATATTCCTATATAAATACAGATAAGACATACGTTATGAAAGTGCCCTATTTTTATGAAACCACTAGAAGAATTACAGACACTGATAGAGAAATACGAGGCGCTTTCAGTAGAGGCTCGGGAAGTATTGGATCATCTAAGAGAATGGAAACGCTTAGAAGAACGAGATAATGCTAAGAGACCATGGAGTGCTTTATATTCTCAATGCGTCACCTGTGGCACCTCTGGTCACAAGAGGTATCAAATTCATGCATCAAAAGGTCGATGCGCTAGATGTTACGCGAAAGAAAAGGCGACAGAATACAGGCGGGCAAAAGGGATACAACCATTAAAGAAAAAAGTGGTTTCCATACCCGAACCAATAGAGATACCAGAAAAATCCAAGAAGAGAAGAGAAATTAGTTCGTGGGAGCTTCAAGCTCAGCCCGTGGAGTGCTTTCATTGTGGCATGTTGTTTGAAGAGTATGAGGAGCGAGTTTTAACAGAAGCAGATGATGGCACGCGTTGCGACTACCATACAGAATGCCACAAAGAAGCCATGGAGTAAGCAAAATGGGAGCAATTTCAAAAAAAGGCAAAATAGTATCCCATAACACGAAAAATAACTTGACAAGCTAGGGGGTAGTAAATTATAAATAGAGATACACAAACAGTGTGAACCGAATGGTAAAGCGGTAATCAAAAAAGTTGAAATTAAAACCTTTTGATTCCTTGGTGAAGTAATACTTTACCAAAAGCTTTTTTGAGCTTCACCACAGGATTAAGAGGTTTTTTTGTTGGAAAGATTTATAACCCCAAGAAGAGAATTCCCATTAATAAGATTAGAGGCACAAGAAGAATGGTTGTTGCTGGGCAGGGCAATCATTTACGCACAACTCAGTGATTGTCCCTCCCCATGACGAGGAGCAGATGAAGTAATTAACGTTTGCTCCTCAATGAATACAATAAAATACTAAAACATTACGCGCAAGGAGCCCTTAAGGGTACCAGCGCAGAAAGAAAAATATGAAAGCTCGATGCGTAAAATGTAACGATTATCCTTTTAAACCAGGGAACGCCTTCATGGTGAATGATGAGTTGTGGATTTCGGTATGCAAGCAAAATAAAATTAAGCCAAATAAAATTCTTTGTTCAACGTGCTTTGAATCGTTATTGGGAAGAAAATTGTTAAAAAAAGATTTAAACGGGGATAATATTCTTAATCGTCTATTTTGGCTTTGTAGAACATTCGATAAAACAGAGGTAGAAAAGTTACAAAATTATTATGTGAAATGGGCAAAGGAAGAAAACATTTAACCAAAAAAGAAACGCTCAGGCTTTCCGTGGAAAGACAGCCCAAACGTTTCTCTAGAACACATGAAAAACTATACCACTTTACCAGAAAAATATCAAACCCTACAGTACCGACAAAGTACAGAAAACTTTAGAAATATTGTAAAAGAAACATATCCAGCACTTGACCCAGATTCTTGGGTATTACTTACCCGCCTCCTCTATCCAAAACGTGAACCAGACACAAATAATATTATTGTCGATGGAATTCCAGAACTCTTATTAAAGAAATTCAGCCAGGAGGTCCAAGCACTTGAGTGGAGCGGGTACAATTACACAACAAACCAAGCGCGGGTTACATTGGAACCAAACTGGCCCGATCACATAAAAGAAGCAATACAAAGCGAACGCACTAAATTGTTTGATCAAGACAAAGTATATTTTATTACAGGAAACAGAGTGACCCCATACCGACAGTATGCAATGATGAATGAAATCAAAAGAACTATACCCATGCTCACGGATATGCCACAGTCACAAACGTGGTTAACCTATATGAACACACTTCCATCGAACAGTTTTTCAAAGCTCATAAAAGAAAACGGGCCAAGAACATTAGAAAAAATATTCAGTCTTGAAGAAGACCAGGAGCATCAGTGGCATGTATTCTCTGGCATTGTAGACACCATATACCAAAGTTATAAACCAGCAGAGCATTCAGTGCGCTTAGTTCCTGGCTCTGAGCATCACATTGGATTGTTAAAAAGAGAAGTGCGCCGTGAGTTAACCAATGGTTGGCACGAGATGGATTTAAAGCACTCACAGTTGGCAATTGGTGCAAAGCTCTGGAATGTTCCTAGTGTCGAACAATTTCTAAGAAAAGGCGGGAACATGTGGAACTTAATCATGAGTGTGACAGGTGAAACAGATAAAGACCTTATAAAACGTTGTGTCTATGGCCTCATGTATGGTGCAGGAAAGAAAACTTTAGAGGGTAGACTCCGTGAAAACTATCAAAAGTTCGCGGGAATTAGTTTCATACAAGACCTCTTTGCAGCGCGTCAGGTCAGGTTAAAACAGATTGAAAAAGACAATGGTGCACTCAATTGTTATGGCCAATTCCTAAGTGTTTCAGAGTTAACAAAAACTATGCCACTTTTCAAAGCAAAGTTGTCTATCTTGGCCCAACTTTCTCAGGCAGTTGAAATGAAATTGTTAGATCCAGTGTTAGAGTTGGCAATGCAAAACAAAGACGATCACGGTTTCACAATAATGCTTTATCAGTACGATGGCCTCTCTATTGCGGTTAGTGAGCCCTCACGAGTTGAATATTGGAAAAACAAAATATCTATTGCAGTTAAAAAACAAGCCAACGCTCTTGGTGTGTTTACAGGTGTAGAGTGGAAATAGATCAAACCATATCATCAATGACAACAAGGGAGAAGGGAGAGAGAAAGGAGAGAGAAGAAGAAGAGAAGAAGCTATGGTTGGTCATTTAGATTCAATAAATCATAAAAAACTACATAGGATTAACGTTAACTTGAAAATGAGTATGTAAAAAGTTCTAAATAGTAAAGCAATTACGGTTAGACAGCAATATTACCAATTCACGGTAATTTTGTTGTCTTTTTTATATGTCAAAAGATCAATATAATAATATCTATTTACAATCGGACCACTGGGCCGAGGTGAAAAGACGCTTCAAGAAAGAACGATGCGAATTATGCGGCTCTGATGAACAAGTCGATTTACACCATTTTTCTTATAAGTTCTACGCAGAAGAACTAAAGCACGTTGCCAGTTTGTGCCGTAAGTGTCATCTAGCGGTTCATCATGATCAAGACGGAAACTTATTACCTCAACAGAACCCATGGGCGAAACTTCTTATATATACAATTCGCGCTAATCCTCACGGGTGTGAAGCACAATTCTTGAGAGCTAGGCTCAATCAGTAAAACCAAGAAAGCCCCAGTTTGCACTAGGGCCTCTTGGAAAAGTAATATATCATAGGTTCCAGAATCAATATATGGTAAAAAAACTGGAACCACTATTTTTTATAATCCCCGAAATTCCCCGCTGTCAAATTATACTTGCCGTAATTCTCCCACTTTCCTTATCAATGCTCACGGCCATTTCTTCACCAGCCATACGTGAAAATTGCTTGAAATAATAATCAAGCTTTTCTGCACTGCTTCGCGACTTGCGGGAGAGTGAATTATAAATATTCACTTGTTTGCTCAGGTCCGTTTGATCCTTGTGCAAATAGTACGTTTCTGTGGTTGCAAACTTACTATGCCGCATAAGCCCTTTCAACTTATACGGGTTTATATCATTCTCCATAAGGTCATTGGCAAAAATGTGCCGCAACTTATGGACCGTGAATGTAGGTATATCCAGTTTCAGTATTTTAATACCTCTCTTCAATGCCAGATTGCACGTTCCATTGGTGATGGGAAATAACTGTTTTCTTTCCTTCAATGCCCTCATGTCTTCAACAATTGAATCAGGAATGGATTGTTGTTCTTTTGCGCCTCCTTTCCCCTTTGAAGTCACCATGATGACAGGAATAGCACCATCCAGCACAATATCATCACCAGTGAGTTTGGTGAGCTCTGCAAAGCGTAGACCAGTATAGAGCACCAAAGTCAAAGCAAGTCGCATATCTTTATTCACTTGCGTTGCCACCTTGTTATACCAATGTTGCAGTTCTGTCCCCGCAATAATGATCTTCAGTGCAGTTTCAATCCCTGGAAGCCGTATATCGTTCCCATTGGTTATGACTTCTGGGGCTTTGATCTTTTTGAACCATTCCTGGGTATAATACTCATGGTCCAAACAGAACCGCATGAACGCTTTGATTCTTTTGGTTTCCCCAGCAATAGATGAGGGTTTCCAGCCGAGAGAGTATAAATATTGCTCTGCAATGGGTAGGGTAATCTCCCGACCATTCAAGAATCGTGTAAGCCTCCCCACGAAGTTCCTGTAGTTAATATATGTACTAGGCGATTGATTCGCCTTTGTTGCAGACAAGTAGGTGTCTGAAGCCTCAGTAAACCACGTCATAGACGCTCCTTATAGAGCGTCCAACACACAAGTAGTAAGTTAAGCGGGCGATGAACCCGAAACACTTACATGACGTGTACTGAACTACCCAAAAATGAGTAATCGAATAAAGTAATCAACTTTATTCTTAGTACCCCGTGCGCGAATCGAACGCGCCTTGCAAGGCTGAAAACCTAGAGTCCTAGCCGATAGACGAACGGGGCATATTAAATTGTCTTGTCCTATCCCTCCATCTAGCTTCGGACTCCTTGTTTTCACGCTGAAAACGTGATGTCCTAGGCCGCTAGACGAACGGGCCAACGTGATAAATTATACCAAAATGCGCGTCTGAAAGAAATGAGAAGAGAAATCTGTCTAGTTTCGGGTTATTTATGTATATTTTGATATAGTTAAGGCTGATTGACGAGATGTATGTTCGGGTTTATTATGGAAGGTAGTAGATTTTCGATATTTTTACCTTGTAAAAATGATAAGAAATATAATCGAAAATCACAACCTTCTGTATGTCTGAAACGATTAATGAACCTGTCTCAGTCGCCCTCTGGAGTAATCATACTACAAGAAAAATTCTGCCGTATAGCCTGTACTGGCATGGCAGGCGCTATCAGATATCGACAGTTGGCTTTCATCACACGTATCACGTCGGTCGCATCCTGATGCACGTGTTTTCTGTCACCGATGGTGTCACATTTTTTCGCTTGGAATTAAACGCTGAAACGCTTGAATGGCAGCTTCTGGATGTAGAAGCAGGGAATTAGTTACTCGTTACTATGCTTGATTTTGTTTTTACTACGAATCCTCCAGTCATCATGCATGTCGATATCAATTCCTGCTTTGCCACTATTGAACAGCAAGCCAATCCTTTGCTTCGAGGAAAACCTATTGTAGTAGCGGCGTATACGACCAATAATGGGTGTATTCTTGCGGCGTCTGTAGAAGCCAAACGGTATGGTATAAAGACAGGGATGCGTATAAAAGATGCCAAATATCTTTATCCACATCTGATCGCACTCTCTCCTGATCCTTCAAAATATCGTGTGGTCAATAGAAAGCTTACGACACTTCTAGAAGAATATTCACCCCATGTCAGTGTGCAGTCTATAGATGAAATGGTTCTTTCTCTCGCTGATACACCTGCATTGTTTCGCGCACTGAAGAGTCATACAACGGTATTAGAAGCGATGATTTCTGTCGCGCGTGAGATAAAACAGCGAGTAAAAGAGGAAATAGGAGAATGGATAACCGTGTCTATCGGCATAGCGCCCAATCGATATTTAGCAAAAGTAGCATCAGGACTAGAGAAACCGGATGGCTTACGGTGGATCACCAAGGAAAACATCGTGTCTGTATTAGAACCTATGCGGCTTGAAGATTTATGTGGCATTAAAGATGGTAATGCTACAAAGCTTCGCGGTGTAAGCATCATGTCACCGCTTTCTATGCTGTATACAGATTCAGATACGCTCAAAAGAGGATTTCATTCAATAATCGGGAGACATTGGTGGCTTAGGATGCACGGATGGGCCGCCTCCGCTGATGGTTACGGCGAGCTAAAACAGAAAAGTTTCGGGCAATCTTATGCCATGAGTGCATCGTATACAGCCAAAGATACACAAGTGTGGCAAATACTCTCTCAATTGACCATGAAAATGGGAAGAAGGCTTCGAGAGGATGGATTCTCGGCACGAGGGATTGCGGTGTCTTTGATGTTTGGTGATCATACTCATTGGGGTAATCAAATGTTGCAAACTGAGTCATTGTTTGCGGATCGTGATTTTTATGAGAAATCATGGGAGATACTCCACCATGCACCAGAAAAAGTGATACGCATTTTGGCAGTGTCTTGTTATGCCTTACAGAAAGATTTATACGGACAATTATCTTTATTACCTGAGGAAAATAAAAAAATAATGATCACACGTGCGATAGATGAGATACAGGAGAGGTACGGATCGTTTGTCCTGACTCCTGCTCGTATGATGCATATGGAACATACAGTGATGGATAGAATAGCCTTTGGGAAAGCGGGCTTGTCTGCGAATGTTCGTTCTTGACACACATCAAACAGAGGAAGTAGTGTAGAGAATATTATACATAAATCAAGAGTGATGGGTAGTGATTTCGCACGATAACCCATCCGACAACCGATCCGCCTTTGGCGAGACACGGTGCCAAGACGAATCCGCCAGTTGGCGGATGATTCGCCCAAAGGAGGGAAACCTATGAAAATACTCACCCATTTTACTTCCGAGTCCGTTGCCAGTGGGCACCCTGATAAAATTTGTGACCAAATTTCTGACGCGATTGTCGATGCAGCATTATCAGTCGATCCCATGTCGCGGGTAGCGGTGGAGACGTTGGTGACCACCAATAGAATTGTGTTGGCTGGAGAAGTAACGTGTACGAAAAAGCTTGCGTATGAAAAGATTGCACGAGCTGTCATACAGTCCTTAGGGTATACCAAAAAGTCCTACAACTTTTCTCACGAGTCACCAATGTCTATCTATATTCATGAACAATCACCAGATATTGCAGTCGGCGTAGATGATGGAGGAGCTGGCGATCAAGGGATGATGTTTGGTTATGCGACCAATGAAACACCTGAGTATATGCCGCTTCCCTTAGTGTTGGCGCATCGATTAGTAGAAAAAATGGACCAACTTCGAGAATCTAAGAAATTAAAGTATCTTCGACCGGATGGTAAAAGCGAAGTAAACATAGTATATGAAAATGGAAAACCTAAGAGAGTTGATCAGATCGTTCTTGCAGTACCACACGATCCAAAGGTGACCAACAGAATGCTCAAAAAAGCATTGTATGCAAAAGCAATTGTGCCTGTGTGTAAAAATTATCATATGAAACCGCCAAAACTCACAGATGTCATCGTGAATGGCACGGGCAAATGGGACATAGGAGGACCAGCATCTGACACCGGAGTTACGGGAAGAAAAATTATTGTCGATACGTATGGCGCATTTGCACGACACGGTGGCGGTGCATTTAGTGGAAAAGATCCAACGAAGGTAGATCGAAGTGGCGCGTATGCTGCACGCTACATAGCCAAAAATATTGTGGCAAAGGGATTAGCTGATAGAGCGGAAGTGAGAGTCGCGTATGTCATCGGACAGCGTGAGCCATTAACTAAGGCAATAGAGACGTTTGGTACGGAAAAAACAAGTCTAACTGATATTGAAAAATTTGCATGGAGTCTATTGGATTTATCTGTGTCAGGAATTATCAAAGGACTTGCCTTACGTCGACCAATCTATCAAAAAACAGCACGCTACGGTCACTTCGGCCGTAATGGTTTCCCATGGGAAAACGTGATAGCATAAACGCGATGGAACGTTCACGACCACTTGCGGATATCCTGAGACCAAAAACACTTGATGCTGTCATCGGGCAAGAGCATCTGGTGGGAAAAGATGGAATCATTCGGAAATTGCTCGCTTCAAACTTTTTGCCCTCTCTTATTCTGTGGGGACCTCCTGGATGTGGAAAAACGACACTCGCGCAGTTATTAGCAAACCTTACCAACGCTGAATTTATTTCAAGATCAGCAGTTACCCTGACGCTTGCAGAAGTGCGCGTCATCATGAGAGAAGCCAAAGAGAGGCTAGAAAAAGAAAAGAAACTGACAATATTTTTCATCGATGAAATTCATCGATTTAATAAAGCACAGCAAGATGCTCTCCTTCCTCATGTAGAAAAGGGAACTGTCATCTTTATAGGTGCTACGACTGAGAATCCATCGTTTGAGGTCATTTCTGCTTTATTATCCCGAACACGGGTTTTGGTGCTTAAACCTTTAGAAGAAACTGATTTAACAAAAGTTACAGATAACGCACTTTCCTATCTAAAAAAATCTATTGCTGACGATGCACGAGCATTTTTGTATCACGCAGCAAATGGAGATGCGCGATCACTGCTTAATATTTTAGAAATAGCCTCAAATCTTGGGCAAGGTCTAACTCTGTCTGTAAAAGATATAGAGCAAGCGGCACAGAAAAAAATGTTGCAATACGATACGTCAGGAGACGAACATTACAACACCATTAGCGCCTATATAAAAAGCATGCGGGCATCAGATATAGATGCAGCATTGTATTATCTTGCGCGCATGGTTGCTGCAGGCGAAGATCCAATTTTTATTGCACGACGTCTTGTTGTGTTTGCATCTGAAGATGTATTGTCTCCCACAGCGTTGGTTGTCGCAAACGCTGTTTTTGCGGCATGTCAGCAAGTAGGATTACCGGAGTGTCAAGAAAATTTAGCAGCCGGAACTGTGTATATGGCACAGATGAAAAAAGATCGATCATCGTATGATGCGTATATGAGTGCTCTTTCTGACGTAAAGCAATTTGGTAATCTCCCTATTCCTCTGCATGTCCGAAATGCGCCAACCAAACTTATGGAAGTCCTAGACTATGGCAAAGGATACACCATGTATGATAAAACTAGTCATCTTCCCGATAAAATAAAGAATAAAAAATATTATGAAAACAGAACATAGTGCTGGCGGTGTCATTCTTCGATTACACAATACGGTGTGGCAAGTGCTTCTTATCAAAGACATGAGTGGTAACTGGACGTTTCCTAAAGGTAAGCTTGAAAAAAACGAAACATCACGAGACGCAGCGATTCGAGAAATTTGGGAAGAGGTAGGTATGAAAAATTTGATATACAAGGCTATGTTGCCCTCTGTGTCTTATACATATAAACGAAAAGGAGCAATAAAAAAAACTGTCGATTACTTTCTATTTATTTCAACGACTCCACAAAAATTAGTATTGCAAAAAAAAGAAGGTATACAAGATTCAAAATGGATAAAGGTTACTGACGCACGAGAAGCCGTCGGGTACCCGCTAACATACGTGCCTCTCGTAAAAAAAGTTCAAGCATTGGTACGGAAACTTTCATTATAAAATAATATGCTTACCATAATTCACGGCGATGACATCGATTCTAGCTATCAGGAGTTGACTCGATTACGAGACTCTCTAAAAGAGAGAGAGGTTCGGGAACTTGATGGCAAGGGTCTTACAGAAACAGCGCTTATAGAGGCGCTTGAATCTACGTCGTTGTTTGGCAATGATGTCTCTATCGTTATACTCAAACTTTTGTCATCCGTCAATAAAAAATCAGCCGTCTTCATGAAGTTGGTAAATATACTCAATGATTCAGTAGAACACGCAGACATCGTACTGTATGAAAATAAAGAACTGGATAAAACGACACTAGGTACGTTTTCAAAAAACACGACGGTGCTCTCGTTTATGGTGCCTCACATCATTTTTGAATTTCTTGATGGGTTATACGTTGGAAATTCGAAAGAAAGCCTTGTAAGGTTTCATACAATCGTCTCACATGAACCAGTAGAAATCGTATTTTCGATGATCATAAAAAGATTTCGTCATCTTATACAATTAAAAGATGGCGTTACACCAGAAGGACTCGCTCCGTGGCAAGCGGCTCGCTTGACACGACAGGCTCGTTTCTTTACGATGGAAAAACTCGTATCTATGTACAAAAAACTCGCATCTATAGAGGTTGCAGTCAAAACAGGTGGATCACCCTTTACTCTCGTTGAACACATAGAACAGTTTGTTATAAACCTCTAAAAGAAATATAGTATGGATTTTTCAATATTTAAAGATTATGACATACGCGGAATCTACCCAAGCCAAATAAACGGTGAGGCAGCGAAAGCTATAGCGCACGCAATCGTCAGGAAATTTGCACCAAAAACAGTGTGTATTTGTCGAGACATGCGCTTGTCTGGTGAAGAAATCCGCAATGGGCTCGTTGAAATTTTTACCAAACTTGGCGTCGATGTCTATGATGCAGGTCTCACGGGGACAGAGATAGCATATTATATCGCTGGTACAAAGCCATACGATATGGTGATTATGATTTCGGCTTCTCATAACCCACCAGAATATAATGGTCTCAAGGTAGTGTTGCGAGGACCATTAGCAGTCACGAGTGATACTGGGTTGTATGATGTTCGTGATCTTATTTCAAAGGGTCCTTTGCCAGATGCTCAAGTAAAAGGCGAGCTGACACCTATTGATATTTGGGATGAATGGAAACAAACAGTGCAGTCTTTAATTGATGTTCAAACCTTGAAGCCATTAAAGGTAGTTGTAGATGCAGGAAATGGCATGGCGGGTAAGCTGGTACCTAAAGGGTTTGAGGGATTACCGATGCAGGTCACATCTTTATTTTTCGATTTAGACGGGTCATTTCCTAATCACGTGCCGAATCCACTCATCGAATCAAACAACACAGTACTCATAGAGCACGTTCTTAAAGACCACGCTGATGTTGGCATAACATTTGATGGAGACGCTGATCGTATGTTTCTTATAGACAATAAAGGAAGATTTGTATCGGGGACTGTCACCACAGCCATACTTGCACGATATTTGTTAAAAAAATATCCAAATGAATTGATACTCTATAACACAATTTGTGGACGCATTGTGCCTCAAACTATAGAAAAATTTGGTGGTAAATCTAAGCGTGTACGCGTAGGACATAGCTATATAAAAACGTACATGCGTGAAACAAAGGCGATATTTTGTGGTGAGCACTCAGGACATTATTTCTGGCGTGACTTTTTTACTGCAGAAAGCGGTGTATTAACTGCACTTATGGTGCTTAGTCTATTGAGTCAAGATCAAAAAAAGCTATCAGATCTTGTTGATGAATTAAATGTGTATACTGATAGTGGTGAAATTAATTTTGTCATTGCAGATATTCCTGTAGCGATTGAAGCTATTAAAACAGGGTTTCCTGATGCCCAATCTGTAGATGAGCTTGATGGTATTAGTGTATGGTACAAGGACTATTGGTTTAATGTGCGTGCATCCAAAACTGAGCCACTTCTTCGATTAAATGTCGAAGCTGATACGAAAGAAATTCTTGATGCTAAAGTTGTTGAACTGGTTGCAAAAATAGAAACATTAGGTGGGAAGAGAAAATAATTGTTTTATGGATCACACCAAGCGTCCGTATCTTATCGCTCCAAAATTGATAGAGCAGCCTACTTGGGGTGGTGAGTATATCGTGGCGTATAAAAATTGGCAACACATACCCTCCCTTAAGAGCGCAGTTATAGGGCAAAGTTATGAATTATATGGTAACTCTACACTTCATTTGAATATTCTTGACTCACAAGATGCGCAATTTGGTCCTGAGGCAATAGGTAGTAAAGACACCGTTAATTTGGATACGCTTATAAAGGAAGATCCCGCAGGTATGCTTGGAGCAAAGGTCGTAGCCAAAACTGGCACAGTCATGCCACTTCTTATTAAATTTACGCAGGCCAAGGGCAATTCTTTCCAACTTCATAAGACTCCGACGGTTGAAGACTCTCGATGGATGCCCAAAGCTGAGTCATGGTATTTTTTTGAAAAAGGAAAGATAACCTTAGGTTTGGTGCCAAATGTCGATATGGTAGCGTATAAGGCATCATGTCTTCTCATAGAAGCTCACATGAAAGAGTTGTCAAAAAATGTCTTAGAGAAATCAATGGATTTAGATGTAGCACGCAAAGACGCGAGTGCATTTATTACAGCACAAAATCCATGGCAGTATGTTGGAGTATTTCCTATTGAGAAGGGGAGTCTTATCGATCTTAGTGGGGGAGGACTGCATCATTCGTGGGAAGAAGACCCTACGCTTCCGTTTGGCAACGTGGTGTATGAAGTACAGCAAGATGTAGCAGATGACCCGAGCACCATCAGAAGTTTTGATCAAGGCAAGATCAAGGATGACGGAAGTATTCGTACGATTCATATAGAGGATTATTTCCGTCATATCGATACTGATCCAATCAGAAATGACATAGCGAATGCAACAAGAAAAGCCCAAGGCGATATGTTGCTATCAACGACGTATTATTCTATGGATGAAGTATCTATGGTAGAGGAAAAAACGCTTACCATCACCAATTCATTTGAACATATCTTCGTGAAAGATGGTGATGTGACAATACAGGTGGGAGATGTCAGCGTGCGAGTCACGAAAGGTCATAGTTGTTTTATTCCGTTTGGTGTAGCATCGTATAGAGTCCTTCCGAAAGTACCAAGCATCATATTAAAAACTTTTATCAATGCATGAAAGGATTGTTATGACAATACCAACACTCGATACTGTTGTATTTAATACACTCGATTTTTTTACGAAGACTCCCCCTCCATCGTTTGACGTTTCTAAATATTCTATGCCATTTGTGATCGGCAGTGGTAACGCCAGTCATACAGGACGAATCATATTTTCTGGACGTGCGGCAATTGTCGGCGATGAAAGCAACTTTCGATCGTTGGCAGTCGCATACAAAGCGGCTATTGATCAGAAGCTTATCCAAGATGCGATTATCATATCTGCTTCTGGCGAGAAAGATTCTGTCTGGGAGATTGAATTTGCAAAGTCGTTGGGGTTAAAAACCACTCTTTTGACATGTAAACCTAATTCATCTGCGGCAAAAATAGCAGATACCGTTATCACATATAAAAGTATTGCCGAACCATATACCTACAATACGTCAACGTATCTAGGTATGATCGTTTCAACGACTGGAGAACGAGCAGCTGACATCCAATCATATATAGAGTCCCTAAAGCTCCCTGCAAACTTTAATGCTTATGAAGCGTATGCGTTTGTGCTTCCTGACCTATATGCAAATATAGGGCCTATGATAGAAATCAAACGAGATGAATTGTTCGGTCCACATGTGATGATACGAGCCAATTCGACAGGGATATCCCGACATGCAAAATTTGTTCATCCGTGGGAAAAAGAGCTCGTGATTACGATAGGCGATACAAATAAATACTTCGGTCTTCCTGATCACCGATGGGACATAGTGCTTCCAGAGAAAGCAAGTTTTGCGACGGTTATATCACTCACGTACTATTTGTGTGGATTGATTCAGAAAGCAAAGCCGGATTATTTCATGCAACACATCGAAGCGTTTTGTACCGATTACGGACCGAAAGCATACGGTAAGCCTGAAAAATTTGATGTAGTCGTTCCAGCAAACGATTAAGGAAACGCCGAGCCCAACCGACAGTGGGCGATAAAAGTATCACACGCGTGTTGGAGATCCTTTATTGAATGGGCATATAAAGCAGCGCTAGGGAATGATTGGCCATCATGATGTAGCGTAAAGCAGCAAACATGCGCCCCTGATGCAATCGCTGCATTTATTCCTGTTTGTGAGTCCTCAATAATAAGTGTTTCACTGTTGGTTGATCCCAATGCTTTCATAGCAGCGTTATAGCCGTCGGGCGCTGGTTTGGGCGCAAGCTCTGGGTGATCATTAACGGATTCTATAAAGCGGAAGGCGTTGCCATGCTTGAGACGGCCAAGAACAATTTTAATCCAGTTTTTTGGAGACGCAGACACAAGGCCAAGTCGGACCCCAGCAGCCTCCAATGTACCCAAAAGTTCGTCAAGACCAATAGTCAACGGCGCGTTAAGATATAACGTTTGAGCGACCTTGTCATAGCTATCAAATAATATTTCTCTTGCTCCTTTATAGCCAAGATTTTTTGCCATCTCGTAAATTTGGCTTTCAGAAGATCCTCGTGTTTTACCCAAGAGTTTTTGTGCGATGCTAGCACCAAACAGCTGGGGAAATAGCGACTGTTCGCATTCATCCCATAAGTCTTCGCTTTTGACCATAACGCCATCCATGTCAAAAATTATGGTCGGATTCATTTGTCCATTGTATCACTCTGGCTCTACAAGGACTCTACCTGTAGGGGCTTGCGAAATTATCTATAATTCCCGATACTAGATATATGACGAAACTCAAATACGTACGTTGGTTTAATGAAGTGGATAAGGATGATATAGGGACTGTGGGAGGCAAGGGTGCTAATTTAGGGGAAATGACCAAGGCGGGATTTCCTGTGCCGAATGGATTCGTTCTTACCGCACAAGCGTATTTTCAATTCTTAGAAGAATCAGGGCTTACAGATGATTTGCATCGGATACTTGGTGGTTTAGACGTCAATAATAGTGACAAGCTTGCTAAAGCATCCAAAGACATAGAGCATAAGATTACCCATGCTCGGTTTCCACAAGAGATTGCCACAGAAGTTATAAACGCGTACCTGTCTTTGGATAAGGGTAAAAATGTTTTGGTAGCCGTACGTTCATCCGCAACTGCAGAGGACCTTCCGACTGCTTCTTTTGCCGGTCAGCAGGCCACGTTTCTAAACGTTACGGGGGAAGCAAATTTGTTGGAAAAGATTAAAGAAGCGTGGGCCTCACTCTTTACTGCACGAGCTATTTTTTATCGTGTGACGAATAAATTTGATCATTTCAAGGTAGGCATCGCAATACCTGTGCAAATTATGGTGCAGTCAGAATTCTCTGGCATCATGTTTACCCTCGATCCTGTTACCAATGATAAATCAAAAATTGTGGTTGATGCGATTATTGGATTGGGAGAAATGATCGTACAAGGAGCGGTGACGCCTGATCATTTCAAAATTGATAAGAAAGAAAAAAAGATCATAGAAAAAGAAGTCAATATCCAAGAAAAAGTTATGCGCCGCGATGGTACCAAGACGCATATCGTTGTACTTTCCCCGAAAGAAGGGAGCAAGCAAAAGATTTCTGATGAGATGGTCTTAAAGATTGCGGCAGTAGGCGAAAAACTAGAAAAACATTATTACTTCCCACAGGATATAGAGTGGTCGGTGGAAAAGGATAAGGTATACATCGTACAGACGCGGCCTGTGACCACAACAGGCATAAAAAACACCGTGGCAGTGCTCACAGACGCGACCAAAAGAGAACTCTTGGTAAAAGGTGATGCAGCCAGTCCCGGTATGGCAGCGGGACCGGTAAAAGTTATCAGTGGTCCCAAAGAAATTGGAAAAATTGTAAAGGGCGATATTCTGGTGGCACTCATGACCAATCCTGATTACGTTCCCGCGATGAAAAAGGCTGTCGCAATTATTACCGAGCGTGGTGGTCGTACCTCACACGCAGCCATAGTTTCTCGTGAGTTAGGTATCCCAGCAGTGGTAGGCGCCAAGGGCATCATGCAAGCTGTCAAAGACGGCATGGTGATCACCGCAAATGGGTCAACAGGTGAGGTATATAAAGGTACGGTTGTATCAAACGAAGTTCGTCACCCAGTGACCCTCACCCATGCAAAAGAAAAGATAAAAACCGCCACAAAATTATATGTCAATTTAGCAGAGCCCGAAAGGGCAAAAGAAGTCGCTACAATGGATGTGGATGGCATAGGGCTCTTGCGTGCCGAATTTATGATGGCAGGGATTGGTACGCATCCGAAAAAGTTTATAGAAGACAAAAAGCAGTCACAATTTATTGAACAAATGGCTCTCGGAATGGAAACTATTTGTGAGCCGCTTTACCCGCGCCCTGTAGTGTATCGCGCATCGGATTTTCGCACCAATGAATTTCGAAATCTCAAGGGTGGCGATAGATACGAACCAGTAGAAGACAATCCGATGTTAGGGTTTCGTGGCGCTGCTCGCTATATCGCTGACCCACGCGTGTTTTCATTAGAACTTGAAGCGATAAAGAAAGTGCGTAATAAACGAAATTTAAAAAACCTTCACCTGATGATTCCGTTTGTTCGTTCTCCCAAAGAGCTTATGGCAGTCAAAAAGATTGTTTCCGCCAGTGGTCTCTCTCGATCAGGCACGTTTAAATTGTGGATGATGGTAGAGCTGCCTACCAATGTCATAAATATAGAAGAATTCTTAGATGTTGGTATTGACGGCATATCGTTTGGCTCAAATGACCTTACTATGTTGGTCTTGGGCACAGATCGAGATAATAGTGAAATAGCGTCGGCGTACAACGAAATAGACCCATCACTTTTATGGTGTTATCAGCGCGTTATCAACGCCTGTAACAAACGTGGCGTGACAACATCCATGTGCGGTCAAGCGCCATCGGATTATCCGGAACTCGTTGCCAAGCTGGTGGAGTGGGGAGTGACTAGTATGTCGGTTAATCGAGATGTGGCAGTCAGTGTACGTCATTCCATCGCTTCCGCTGAGCATGAACTCATAAGGAAGCGATCACGATAATATATGGCTACGGTACATTCTAAAATATATTCTGTTACTGCTCGTGAAATACTCGACTCTCGGGGTAATCCAACTGTAGAGGCTACAGTCATACTGGAAAGCGGCTATCGCGGCACTGCTGCTGTCCCCTCTGGCGCATCACTTGGTAAATATGAGGCAGTGGAGCTTCGCGACGGTGACGTCAAGCGATATGGGGGAAAAGGCGTGTTGAAAGCAGTAGCAAACGTCAATACGACCATACACGAAAAACTCAAAGGCATGGATGCTCTTTCTCAAGGAACGATTGATAAAGTGCTTGTGGATCTTGACGGATCAGACGACAAGCACACGCTCGGAGCCAATAGTATATTGAGTGCGTCTCTAGCAGTTTCTGTGGCAGCGGCAAATGCATTACGTGTCCCACTCTATCGATACATCAATACGCTTTTTACCTCCTCGAGCCCAACGGTCATTACGCGTATTCCAACACCAACCTTTAACATCATAAATGGTGGTAAGCATGGTGCGGGGAATCTCGATTTCCAAGAGTTTCATGTCATACCCGCAAGTAATAAATCATTTTCTGATGCGCTACGGATGGGTGTGGAGCTCTACAATGGCGTCAAGCAAATACTTACTTACAGAAACGCAGTACATTCTGTGGGAGACGAAGGAGGATTTGCGCCTGATTTGTTTATGAATGTTGATGCGCTTGCAATTATTATGGAAGCAATTCGTGCCAGCGTGTATCGATCCGGTGTTGATGTGTTCATGGGGCTTGATTTAGCATCGAATCATTTCTATAAGGATAAATCGTATCAAATCAAAGATAGGGCGGCTGGATACTCAGGCAAAGACTTTGTCAGCTATCTTAAAGACTTGTTTACGCAGTATAAATTATTAATTATTGAAGATGGGCTGTCTGAGGATGATTGGGAACATTGGAAACTATTGACAAGCGAGGTAGGAAAAGACGTGCTCATCGTCGGAGATGATCTCTTGGCCACTAGCCCCCAGCGACTACAAAAAGCAATTACGGAGAAGGCATGTACCGCAATACTATTAAAGCCTAACCAAATCGGCACTCTTTCTGAATTTTTAGCAGTAGCAACACTAGCGAAAGCCAATGACATCAAAACAATAGTGTCTCATAGAAGCGGCGAAACCAATGATACCTCTATAGCGGATCTTGCAGTAGCTATACAGTCTGATTATGTAAAGTTTGGGGCACCCGCAAGGGGTGAGCGTGTAGCTAAATACAATCGCTTGCTTGCCATAGAGCAAGAACTCTTATCACAAAAGTAGGGTGAAATATATGCTGACCAAACCCGTGGTTTTAATCGTTATGGATGGTTGGGGCTTAGCACCACCTGGACCGGGGAATGCTATCTCACTTTCAAAACTTACCCATATTCCTTATCTTTGGCAAAATTTCCCACATACCGAGCTTAGTGCGTCCGGTGAGGCTGTAGGGCTTCCAGCGGGAGAAGATGGGAACACAGAGACTGGGCATATAAATATCGGTGCTGGACGTGTCGTCTATCAGGATTTGCCTCGTATAAATATGGCAATAGCGGACAAAAGCTTTTTCTCAAACGACGCCTTTATTGGCGCGCAATCCTATAGTCAATCTCATCAAAGCAGCATTCATATCATGGGCTTGTTGTCCGATTCAGGTGTGCACGCCAGTCGCAGTCACCTCTATGCGCTTCTTGAATTATTCAAAAAAAATCAATGCACGAGACCCATATACCTTCATTTATTTACTGATGGTCGTGATAGTTCGCCCAAGGCCGGATTACGATTTGTCCGCGAAGTCGAGGTTATGCTTCTAAAGATTGGTATCGGTTCGATTGCGACAGTTATGGGCAGATACTATGCTATGGATCGGGACAAACGATGGGAAAGAACAGCAAGAGCGTATGAAGCGCTTACAGAAATGATTCCGTCCCACGCATCAAGTGCGGTGGCAGCGGTAGAACAATCTTATGAACAAAATGTGACAGACGAATTTATAGAGCCCACCATCATTCTGGATGCAAGTGGTAATCCATCACCACGAATCGGCGCACATGATGCAGTCATCTTTTACAACTATCGCATTGATCGCCCGAGACAACTCACGCGCGCGTTTGTCTTACCTGATTTTGAAACGCATGTAGTAGAAGAAGCCTTTGATCCGTATAGTGTCAAATATCATCACAAGCATATTATCGATCTTCCGACGAACACGCCTGCCTCCTTTACGCGAAAAATCGTACTTGAGGATATATTTTTCGTAACTATGACCGAATACGAACACAATTTACCAACCGTCGTTGCCTTTCCGTTGCAACCCGTGCACATGACCATTGGTCGCGTCCTAGAGGGCGTGAAAGTTCGTCAATTACGCGTTGCAGAATCAGAAAAAGAGCGGTTTGTGACCTATTACTTTAACGGTATGCATGAGACGCCATACAACCAAGAAGACCATCTCATCGTACCTTCGCCTAAGGTCGCCACATATGATCTCAAACCGGAAATGTCTGTTTTAGCCATAACCGAGCGCGTGATCGATCGACTCATCAGTGACGTGTATTCCTTTGTACTCATTAATATAGCCAATCCAGATATGGTGGCACATACCGGTAATATCAATGCAGCCATACATGCCTGCGAGATTACTGATGCATGTGTAGGAAGGATTGCACAACTCACCCTCTCCCTTGGCGGCACATGTATCATCACCGCGGATCATGGCAATGTAGAAGAAATGTTGGGCCCAAATAACGAACTAGATACAGAGCATTCTACCTTTCCTGTTCCGTTTATCATGGCGCATACTGCGTTTGAAAAACGTGCAATCGTGCTTCCTAAAGGTAAACTTGCCGATATCGCACCGACGATACTTGCGCATATGAATATCCCTATCCCGCCAGAAATGACTGGAGTAAACCTTTTTGCTGACATTGATCTATCGATAGAAAGACCGTAAGCTTTATTTGTGATATGACGACCAAACAAACAACCATTCAGAAATCATTTCTCAAGGACGCCCAACCCAACTTAGCCGACTATGAAAGTGCGCGCCAATCCTTCACATGGAAAGAAGCACGAGGTCATATTACGTGGTTTGGGTCGCATCTTAATGCAGCGTACAACGCCATAGACCGTCACGCCCTTACATGGCGCAAAAATAAAATAGCCTTGTATTGGGAAGACGAAGAAGGACAGCGAAAAGAATATACCTTTCAGGAAATGGCAGAAAACTCCAACAAAATGGGGAATATGCTCAAAGATTTCGGAGCAGACCGTGGAGATAGGGTGTTTATATTTTTGCCTCGCGTACCTGAGTTATTTTTTTCATTTTTAGGGATACTAAAAATAGGCGCTGTCGCAGGAACGCTTTTTAGCGCGTTTCAAGAGCAAGCACTTCTGGATCGATTAGAAAATAGTGAAGCAAAAATAGTAATTACTGACAGTACGTTAAAGCCACGTATAGATGCAGTGAGAAAGAAATTGCCGAACTTAGAACATATTCTGGTAATTGATTCCAAGGATTTTCAAACCTCATTTGCGCACGCATCTGTCGATCTTGCCATCGCGCACATGGATCCTGATGATTATGCATTTATGCTCTATACATCAGGAACGACCGGTAAACCTAAAGGCGTCGTGCATTCCCATAGGGCAATCATCCAGCAGCACATGACCGCATATTGGGTCTTGGATTTGCGGGATAGTGACACATATTGGTGCACTGCAGACCCAGGATGGGTTACCGGTATCGCGTATGAGATGCTCGGGAGCTGGTCTTGTGGCGTGACGACATTTGTCTATGCAGGGCGATTTGATCCTAAGAAGTGGTACTCCCTTATAGCCAAATACAATATCACTGTTTGGTACACAGCGCCGACTGCTATACGCATGCTTATGGCAGAGGGTACGGCACCTGCCAAATCCGAAGACCTTTCCTCCCTTCGGCATCTGTGTTCTGTCGGTGAACCCTTGAATCCTGAAGCTATACGATGGGGCTTAAAAGCATTCGGATTGCCGTTTCATGATACATGGTGGCAGACAGAAACTGGAGCCATGTGTATCGTTAACTATCCATCACTCCCTATAAAGATCGGCTCTATGGGCAAACCATTTCCAGCACTCACTGCCGCAATTGTTGATGATCAAGGAAAAGAAGTAAAGGCAAAAACAGAAGGAAACATAGCGATCAAACCGCCATGGCCATCCATGATGAAGACGATTTGGCACAGACCGCAAAAGTATAAGAGTTATTTCGTAAATGGGTGGTACATAAGTGGAGATAGAGGCATGATGGACAAGGATGGATACTTTTGGTTTATCGGCAGAGCCGATGATGTCATAAAGACGTCGGGTGAACGCGTAGGGCCTTTTGAGGTGGAATCGTCATTGGTAGAATACAAAGGTGTGGTTGAAGCAGGTGTCATCGGGAAACCAGACGCGTTGCGGGGAGAAATTATAAAAGCGTTTGTGGTGCTTGATACAGCGACAGCGGGGAAGTTAAAAACCGCAAAGGAAAAGAATGCGTTTAAGGAAGAGCTCTCATTCTATGTTAAAAAACATTTGGCAGGTCATGCATACCCTCGCGAAATAGAATTCATAGACAAGCTGCCAAAGACGAGGTCAGGCAAGATCATGCGCAGAATTCTAAAGGCAAAAGATTTAGGATTGCCTATTGGTGACACTTCTACTCTTGAAGAGTATTAGATTCCAGTGATTCGATAGTAATTTGTTCATTTTCCTTTAGATATTTATTTATCATACGTGTCGCAATATTTATATGCTCCTTCGCGTTTTTACCTGTGCTAGCAGCGCTTGTATTTAGATTCCATAAGTGCGTGCGAATGGAAGGGACAAACCGCGCTCTTTGTGAGGGAATATTTCCTCGCAATACCATCAGATCGTGAGCAATTCGTTTATGATCTGCGGTATGCGCTGCTGCATCTGGGCCATTCATAGCCGTCTGATGATATAAAATTCTTGATTCAAACCTTCTAAGCATATATATTCACCCAAGCTAAAAGAGTAACACAAATTCACCTTTAGGCTCTACGAATTTTTCTTTTGCATCGTCTATCGTACCGCTCCAGACTTCCTCATGAATCTTGGTTAGCTCACGAGCGATTGTGACCTGAATATCTCCAAACACTTCTTTCATATCGGTTAATACTACATTTAGATTATGCGGCGCACAGTAGTAGATCACTGTTGGTTTATGTACCAGTGTATTAATACACTGGTACACCTGTTTAAAGTGTGTGAGACGTGTGGATTGTTTTTCGGGTGGATACCCAAAAAACATAAACGAACTTACCGCAAGACCCGAAACTGAAAGTGCAGTTATGGCGGCATTAGGCCCCGGAATAGCAATGACAGAAATATTTCGCTTCCTCGCTTCACGTACTAGTACATACCCCGGATCAGAGATTAATGGAGTACCCGCATCAGAAACTAGTGCCACATCAAAATCATTCAAAAGTTCAAGTATTTCTGGTGTTTTAGATTGTTCTACTTGGTCATAATATGAAATCAATGTTGGACTTCCTGTACATTTGTACCGTTTTTTGCATTCTGCAAGAAGCATGCCAGTCCGTCTCGTATCTTCACATGCTATATAAGAAACAGTAAAAAGAATTCGTAATGCGCGAAGGGTAATGTCCTCAAGATTACCAATCGGTGTTGCTACAACATAGAGTGTTCCCATATCGAGATTATATCATTGCCTATGCTATTATTAAGAGTATGGAATTTGTCAGCGCATGTATTGAATACGTTTTACATTTGGATAAAAACTTAGCAATTTTGGTAAGCCAGTATGGTGTACTTACGTATGTAATACTTTTTTCTATCGTATTTGCAGAGACTGGGCTTGTTATCCTTCCATTTCTTCCGGGGGATTCACTGCTTTTTGCCGCAGGTGCCATAGCAGCGCTTGGGTCGTTGCACCTAGGCTTTGTTATAGCAGTTCTTATCAGCGCTGCTATTTTAGGGGATACTGTCAATTATTGGATAGGGTATTACTTCGGACGTAAAATTATTAATCATCCAAGCATTCCATTCATAAACCAAGAGCACATCGATAAAACAGAACAGTTTTATAAAAAATACGGTGGCAAAACCATTATCCTTGCACGTTTCGTACCTATTGTTCGTACCTTTGCCCCGTTTGTGGCAGGCGTTGGGAATATGCATTACAACACGTTTATAATCTACAACGTCATTGGTGGAGTCTTATGGGTGAGTATTTTTTCATTGCTCGGGTATTTCTTTGGCAACTTGCAATTTATCAAAGAAAATTTTCACTACGCAATATTTGTCATCATCGGTCTTTCTATTGTACCCATGATCTATGAATACATTCAACACAAACGAAATCCAGATGTGCCGGGAATATCCACTAAAAAATTACACGAACTTACGAATTAATCCGACGACTTTTCCTTGAATTTTTACGTGTGTGGTAAAAATAGGTGACATGGTCGCGTTGGCTGGGGCTAGTTTGATACGATCCTTTTCAAAAAATATTCGTTTAAGGGTCGCTAAACCATTTGGTAAGAGGGCAACGACTATATCACCATTTTTGGCTTCCTGCTGGTGCTGAATAACGACAAAATCTCCATCCAAAATACCATCATCAATCATAGATTGCCCTTTCACTTGAAGGACATAATGTGGTTGATTTGACGCAACGATACTTGGGGCCACCGAAATATAATAATTTGGATCTGAATATGGCTCAAGTGGTGCGCCTGCTGCGATAAATCCTAAAACTGGCAACTCGAGTGTCGCATTGACACCTGCTGGTTTATAATTTTCGGCGACAATCTCTAAGCCCCTCGCAGTACCATCCAGCTTGCGGATAAAGCCCTTTTGCCGTAATCTATCGATATGCTCATGGACAGTTGCGGGCGATGAAATTTTCATAGACTCACCAATTTCCTTCAACGTCGGTGCGTATCCGAAACGCTGAATAAATTGTGATATGAAATCAAGAAGTTGTCGTTCTCTAGGATAAAGTATTGCTGGCATATGTCTTAACCGAAATATATGATAAGATCATTCATATAATAGTTCATTCACCCGAATAGTCAATACATTAAACCCTATCAGAATACCCCAAAATATCATAATATAACCGAACATGAAAAATTTATTTACCCTAGAATCTGCGTACAAACCAACAGGCGATCAACCGGAAGCCATAGAAACGCTTACGAACGCTGTTAAAAGGGGTGTTAAGGAGCAAGTGCTTCTCGGTGTCACAGGCAGTGGGAAAACGTTTACGATGGCAAATCTTATAGCCAATGCCAAAAGACCAGCACTTATCATTTCTCATAATAAAACGCTTGCCGCACAGCTGTATCAAGAATTTCGTGATTATTTCCCGACCAATGCGGTAAGTTACTTTGTCTCATACTACGATTACTATCAGCCAGAAGCCTACATCCCACAATCCAATACCTATATAGAAAAGGAAACCGTTATAAACGAGGAGATTGATAAATTACGATTGGCGACCACAACGAACTTACTCACACGTCCTGATTGTATCGTCGTTGCATCTGTATCCTGTATTTATAATATAGGATCTCCCAAAGAGTATGGCAATTTTATATTGACCCTTAAAGTAGGAGAGCCGCTGACTCCGCGTCAAATAGCGACCAGACTCGTCGAGCTTCAATATTCTCGAAATGACATGGGATTTACCCGTGGCACCTTTCGTATGCGCGGCGATACGGTCGATATTTACCCTGCGTACCAAGATGAATGTATACGAGTGGTCGTTGGTGATACTGGCATTACAGTTTTAGAAAGCTTAGATTTGCTCACCGGAAAAAAGATCGCAACGCTTGACGGATTTGTCGTGTATCCAGCCAAGCACTACATGACCAACCCCAAGCAGTATAAAGAAGTATTTGGTCAGATTCGCGCTGACATGGAAGCACAAGTAAAAAAGTTCACGGACGCAGGACAATTTATCGAAGCGCAACGGATCAAAGAGCGCGTCACCCATGATCTTGAAATGGTAGAGGAGTTGGGGTACGTCAATGGCATAGAAAACTACAGTCGATACTTTGATGGTCGCAAGGTAGGGGATCCTCCGTATAGTTTATTGGATTATTTTGAGCAGGAGAGCAAAGGCAAATGGTTGTTATTTGTCGACGAATCACATATTACGATGCCGCAAATACGCGGTATGTATCAGGGCGATCGCTCTCGCAAACAAACGCTTATCGATTATGGGTTCAGATTACCATCGGCATTGGATAACAGACCGCTTCGCATAGATGAATTCATGCGCCGTATGCCTGAGACCGTGTACGTGTCCGCAACACCCGATGAATGGGAGTTGTCCCGAGTCAAAGAACGTGACACACCCGTTGTGGAACAGCTTCTTCGCCCTACAGGCCTTATAGATCCTATGATAGATGTGCGCCCTTCGAAAGGGCAGATAGAAGATCTTCTCAAAGAAATTGAACTGCGTGTGACGAAAAAGGAACGAGTGCTCGTGACCACACTGACAAAAAGAATAGCAGAAGACCTGACTAAGTATTTAGCCGAGAAAAATATTAAAGTGCAGTATCTTCACGCAGACGTCGAGACACTGACGCGTTCAGACATCTTGGCTGATCTTCGCCGTGGCGTGTTTGACGTCGTCATTGGTATCAATTTACTGCGAGAAGGATTGGATTTGCCTGAGGTATCACTGGTGGCTATTTTGGACGCTGATAAAGAAGGATTTTTACGAAGTACGACAAGCCTAATTCAAACCATGGGCAGAGCGGCACGTCATATAAACGGACAGGTCATTCTCTATGCTGACAAGCATACGCAATCTATGAAGCGCGCAATTGATGAAGTAACCAGAAGAAGAAATTACCAATTAGCGCACAACAGAGAGCATAACGTCACTCCTCTTACTATAAACAAGCCGATACGTGATCGAATGACGCTTCTTAAAGAGCCGCACATCGAGTACGTATCAGAGAACTTGCTCTCCGAAGATGAATTGGGTAGCATGACACCTCTGGATAAAAAACGACAGATCAAACTTCTCACAGAGCGTATGAAGGCAGCCAGTCGTGACATGAATTTTGAGTTGGCAGCTCATGTTCGAGACCAGATACAACACATAAAAATAACCCTATGAACGACATAATCATAAAAGGAGCACGACAACATAATCTTAAGAATGTTAATCTAACGATCCCCAAAAATTCCTTGGTGGTATTTTCAGGGTTATCGGGTTCAGGAAAATCATCTCTTGCCTTTGATACTATTTATGCTGAGGGCCAGAGGCGCTATGTCGAATCACTCTCATCGTACGCACGACAATTTTTGGGCGTGATGGACAAACCAGATGTAGACCTTATAGAAGGGTTATCTCCTGCAATTTCGATTGACCAAAAATCAACCTCTCACAATCCTCGTTCAACGGTCGGCACGGTGACAGAAATATATGATTACCTTCGTTTGTTATACGCCAAAGTAGGACATCCACATTGTCCTACATGTGGACGCGAAATTTCTCGACAATCAGGCGATCAGATAGTGACAGCAATCCTTGAATATGCACACACCGCTATAGAAGAAGGCGATAAACAATATCGTATGATGCTTCTCTCACCCATTGTGCGCGATCACAAAGGAGAGTTTACCGCTCTCTTTGGCAATCTTCGATCCAAAGGATATAGAAAGGCTCGTATAGATGGCAAGTATATCGATCTAGACAGCAGTATCACGCTTTTAAAAACCAATAAGCATACCGTCGAAGCGGTGATTGATACATTAAGCATTGAACGAGCAAGTCTGAAAGATCGCTTCCGATCAGAGCTCAAGAGTCGTATAGCGGAAGCAGTCGAACAATCATTGGCGCTATCAGATGGATTAGTATTGGTGTCTCACATAAAAGATGCGGGATTTGCTATGCCCGATGCGCCGACGAAAGGAGAAGATCATTTATTCTCAGAAAAATTAAGTTGTCCGTTTTGTAATATATCATTAAGCGAGATAGAGCCTCGGTCATTTTCTTTCAATTCGCCACATGGTGCATGTGTGACCTGTACGGGCATAGGAAAAATTTTAACCGTGGATCCGACGCTTATCATTAGTGGAGGACTTTCTCTCTCTGAGGGTGGGATACTTCCCTTTGCTAATCTATTCTTTCACGATACATGGTATGCACGGGTAGTTGCAGCCGTTTGTCGCACACATGAAATAAATGAACGCATTGCCCTGCAGACGCTGACACAAAAACAACGCGATCTATTGCTCTACGGTACGGGCGACCAAGTCTATCGGGTGACAGGAAAGAATCGCTTTGGTGAGAAAACGGCAATTTCAGAGACGTTCACAGGATTTGTCAATGAATTGAAAAGACGACACAAGGAATCAGAATCAGACTACATGCGCAATGAAATAGAAAAGTTCATGCGCGAAAAAGTATGTCACAGTTGTAATGGTAAACGCTTGAAACCTGAGAGTCTTACTGTCACCATTACGGACAAATCTATAGTAGATGTCACGGACCTTTCTATTGTAGACGCACATGCGTGGATTGGCAGTTTACGCAATGCCGACACGGTGCAACTGACTGCCTCAGAGCACACTATTGCAACGCCTATTATCAAAGAAGTAGAAAACCGATTGGGATTTTTAGTGAGTGTGGGACTCTCCTATCTAACCCTCGGTCGCGGCGCAAACACATTAGCCGGCGGAGAAGCTCAACGTATACGTTTAGCATCCCAAATCGGTTCAGGACTCACGGGTGTGCTGTATGTATTGGATGAACCATCAATTGGGTTGCATCCTCGGGATAATGATCGCCTGATAAAAACGCTCGAGACGCTTCGAGATTTAGGCAACACCGTGCTTGTGGTGGAGCACGATCGAGAGATGATAGAGTCCGCTGACTGGGTCGTGGACTTTGGGCCGGGCGCTGGCAAACATGGTGGTATGGTAACTGCAGAAGGAACAGTAGCAGACATCAAAAAGAACCCTAAATCTCTCACAGGGTTATATCTATCGGGGAAAAAGAAAATTGCAATACCTACAGTAAAATCCTTAGCACAAATAAAAAAAGCTCCACCAATAGTCCTCTCTGGCGTGACACAAAATAATTTAGCAAATCTTACGGTAGAATTCCCGTTAGGAAGCTTTACCTGTGTAACCGGCGTTTCTGGCTCTGGTAAATCCTCTCTGATCGTTGAGACACTCTATCCCGCGCTCATGCGACAGTTTAATTCTCTTTCAAAAGAAACGCCGGGCGCATACAAAACGCTCACAGGTCTCTCAGATATCGAAAAAGTTATCCTTATAGACCAATCACCCATAGGCCGCACACCACGAAGTAATCCCGCGACATATACAGGGCTCTTTACGATCATTCGAGAAATATTTGCCGAAACCAGTGAAGCAAGACTCAAAGGATACAAAGCAGGACGCTTTTCCTTCAATGTCAAAGGGGGACGATGCGAGACATGCGAGGGAGAAGGCCAACGGAAGATAGAAATGCAATTCTTGGCAGATGTCTATGTCGCGTGTGAAGTCTGTCACGGAGCCCGCTATAGCGCGGAGACACTTGAGGTGACATATAGAGGCAAATCCATCGCAGAGGTGTTAGCACTTACGATAGAAGAAGCGATTGAATTTTTCCACGCACATCCTCTCGTTACGGGTAAACTTATAACGCTAAAAGAGGTGGGTCTTTCCTATATTCAATTGGGTCAGCCAGCACCAACACTCTCGGGTGGAGAAGCGCAACGGGTGAAATTAGCGTCCGAGCTGGCGCGACGGTCGACAGGAAGAACCGTATATATCCTCGATGAGCCGACGACGGGGCTTCATTTTGCTGATCTTGAGAAACTCCTGCTTGTACTTCATAAACTCGCAGCAGCGGGAAATACAGTCATCGTCATTGAACATAACTTGGATGTCATAAAAACAGCGGATTGGGTGATAGATTTGGGTCCTGAAGGAGGAAGTGGAGGAGGAGAAATCGTTGCCGTAGGGACACCCAAAGATATTGTAAAAAATCCTCACTCGTATACGGGTAAATTCCTCAAAAGTGTATTAGAATAACTGTACGCATGAAATATTTGCTTCATATCTTCGCATTGGTAGCCATTCTTCTTATCGTACACCCACCATCGCGCGTACTGGCTGTAGGAGAGTTTCAAGCTGATTACGACGTACAGTACGCCATAAGCCCTGCCGGAAAAACAATCGTCACCCAACACGTGACGCTTACCAACAAACTTTCAAATTTCTACCCGCAGAAATATTCTCTGCTTTTGGACAGCGATAAAATTTCAAATGTCATTGCCTACGACGATGGCGGCGTCATAACTCCTGCAATATCGGTCAAAGACGGCAAGACAGATTTAACCCTTTCCTTTAATACGAAAGCATTAGGCGTTGGCAAATCTACGAAGTTTTCTCTGCGGTATGAACACGCGGGGGTGGCGAGTAAAAACGGCAGTATTTGGGAAGTATATGTGCCGGGTGTAGTAAACGATCCAGATGTCGGTACTTATGAAGTCACCCTCTCCGTCCCGCCAACGTTTGGTGAGATAGCCTACCTCTCCCCTTATCCAGCAAATGACCGCAAGTGGACCAAAGATCAAATGATACAAGGCGGCATTTCTGCGGCATACGGTAAAAAACAGCAGTATGCCGTACACCTGACTTACTCCCTGCAAAATAATTCTATAACTCCCAAAAAACAAACTATTGCACTTCCTCCAGAAACAGCGTTTCAAACAGTCTCCGTTGTTTCTATAGACCCTCGTCCAGAATCTGTGACGAAAGATAACGATGGCAATTGGTTAGCCGAATTCCTCATCCCAGCTGGGCAATCAATTCTTGTTAAGGCATCGCTTGATATCGGTATCTCCTTGACGCCTATAGCTTCATTTTCTCAACCCGCCATAAATATGGATGCAAATCTTATGGAATTGCCTTTCTGGCAAACATCTGATGACAAAATACAGCAGTATGCAAAAATGTATAAAACCCCAAGAGACATATACAATTTCGTATCGCGTACACTGACCTACGATTATAGTCGCATAAACAAAGATACGAAACGTATAGGTGCCAAGGAGATTCTAGCGGCACCTACTACAGCACTGTGCATGGAGTTTACCGATTTATTCATAAGCATTGCTCGTGCAGCAGGAATTCCTGCGCGCAGAATTGTAGGATACGCCTACACCAATAATACCAAGTTACGACCGCTTTCTCTGGTGACAGACGTTTTGCACGCGTGGCCTGAGTATTATGATACCGAAAAAAAGCTCTGGATCCCAATTGATCCTACATGGGCCAATACTACTGGGGGTCAAAATTATTTCGATAAATTGGATTTTAATCACATCGTATTTGCAATCCAAGGAGAAAGCAGTGATACACCCTATCCTGCAGGGTTTTACCATGACAAAGCGAAAAATACCAAAGATGTAGAGGTGGAGTTTAGCGATGTAACGCCATCCATAAAGCCGCAGTCGGTCGAAACTAAAATTGTATTTCCGTCAAAAGTTACGTCTGGCAAACGCGTGACCGGCTCATTGGTGATCGAAAATACGAGTGGCGTATCAGTAAGAAATGTGAGCATATCAGCAAGCTCGACACTGGGCGAGTTGAATCTGCAGAGAGATTTCCCTGAATTATTGCCCTATGGCACGCTTTATATACCACTTGACGTGACATTTCCCCAAACAATTACGCCGATAAAGGCGACCATTCAAGCAATTACCAACGGTACGACGGTAACCCAAGAGGTCACCATCCACCCACTGTACGTATTGTTCACTGGTATACTGCTTGTGACGATATCGTTTGTTGCCTTTGGGGCGATCGTTGTATGGATCCTACTATGGAAACGCCAAAAGAAAAAATAACTCACATACCAGATCTTCCGGGGATCTATATATACAAGGATCTAAAAGGCAAGGTGCTTTACGTTGGTAAAGCCAAACGTCTTGTGCGGCGCGTGAAACAATACTTCCAAAAAACGCAAAATCTCAGTCCAAAAACGATACAGCTGGTATCCGAAATATACGATATAGAAACGATCGTGACAGGCAGCGAATTCGATGCACTTCTTCTGGAAGCGAGACTTATACGCCAATGGATGCCTAAATACAACGTGATAGCCAAAGATGACAAAAGTCAGTTGTACGTCTGTCTCACCTTGTCTGAATCGCTCCCAAGACTACTTCTACTTCGTAAACCTCAACTTTTGCCGTTTCAATTGTCCAAACGAAATAAAATATACGGTCCGTTTCAGTCATCACATGCGCTTGCAGATTTACTCTCGCAACTTCGTCGTGTCATACCGTATTGTACGCAAAAACAACGAAACGGACGTCCGTGTTTTTATACCCATATGGGGCTTTGCAATCCCTGCCCTAGCGTCCTTAAAAAGGCTGCAGATACCGATGACACAAGAAATCGTGTAAAGCAGTACAGAACAAACATTGTAAGTCTTAAGGATATCTTCGAAGGCAAAACTACTACAGTGCTACGATCGTACACAAAGCATATGCAAAAAGCGGCCCAAAACGAACGCTTTGAAGAAGCGGCACTCTATAAAAAACGCATAGATACGCTCTACAGCCTTTCTTCTTACAAATACGACCCCGCAGTATTTTTGGACCAAGGTATCGATAGCGTATTTGATGATGAATTGCTTGAATTGAAGAGCTACCTACTAAAGGCGTACCCTCACATACAATCGCTTTCTCGTATCGAATGTTTTGATATGTCACAGCTCTTCGGAACATCTGCTTCAGGAGCGATGGTAGTACTCACAGATGGATCTGCCGATACGAGTCAGTACCGCAAATTTCGTATAAAGAAAGAGGGAACAGTCTCTGACGTATCAATGATGGAAGAGGTGTTGACGAGACGATACTCCCATACAGAGTGGCCGACACCTTCATTTATCCTTATTGACGGTGGCAAAACACAGCTAAGCGTCGCCAAGACGGTTTTCACTAAATTACACATTACCATTCCATACGCAGGACTTGCTAAACGATACGAAGAATTAATTATCCCTATTGAAGGCGGATACACAACGCTTCGCTTACCACTCTCGAGCAAAGCACTTCGCGTACTACAAAGGGTGCGGGACGAAGCGCACAGATTTGCTATAACCTACCACCGGTTGCTTCGCAAAAAATCACTCGGTGTTTGACGGTATGTACTTACTCTTGTTACCATTTACATACAGATGAAATATCTATTAAAAGTATTATTTTTTCACAGTTTCGCATTATGGGCTGTCAGTCAAGTAATACCTGCGCTCACTATTGCCAGCGGTTGGCAGCCACTTCTTTTTGCAGGAGGGATTCTCACGCTCTTAACGCTTCTGGTCACCCCACTGTTGAAAATACTTTTTATCCCAATAAATATTCTTACGTTTGGGCTCTTGTCGTGGGTGATTCATGTGATCGTTTTATATATGCTCACCATCTTCGTACCAAGCGTAGGGGTGGCCCCATGGCACTATCAAGGTGCAACATTTGCAGGGTTTGTGATACCCGCGATTTCCTTTTCATACACTATATCGCTTATAATTGTCTCTCTAGCTGTGACATTTGTCGTAAACCTTCTGTATGACATCTCGCAGCACTAATATGCAAAACAACACAGCGAAAAAAATTGTCTGTATAGGCGGTGGGACGGGGACGTTTGTAGTACTTCGTGGTTTAAAGCACTATCAACACACGCTTTCAGCTATTGTCACCATGAGTGATTCTGGTGGCAGTAATAGAAGACTTCGGGATGAATTCGGTTTGCTGCCAACGTCTGATCTTCGACAATGCTTGGTCGCTCTTGCAGACGAAAGTGGAGGAGTAGGGTTGTTGCGAAAGCTCTTTATGTATCGATTTGAGAAAGGCAATGGCATAGCAGGCATGACGTTTGGTAATTTATTTATGGCAGCACTTACGGATATCTTAGGTTCACAAGAAGAAGCAATTCGTAAAACGAGCAAAGTATTGCGCATAAAAGGCGCGGTGATACCGGTGACGTTTACGGATACGAATCTCTATGCAACGTATGAAAACGGTCACACAGTCAGTGAAGAACACCTCATCGACGAGCCACAGCATGACGGTAAACTCAAAATTACGAACGTGTCTCTGATGCCTGATGCGATCGCCAACAAAGATGCCCTCAAAGCAATCAAGCAAGCTGATCTTGTCGTAATAGGGCCGGGAGATCTCTATACGAGCATCATTCCAAATTTATTGGTACCAAAAATAGGTGATGCGTTAGCACAAACCAACGCAAAGGTGGTATACGTTTTAAATTTGATGACCAAGTTTGGTCAGACATATAACTTCAAGGCGTCTGATCACGTTCTCGCTATAGAGAAGTTTATCGGCACATCACTTGACTACGTCGTGGTAAACAAAGATGCAATTCCCAAAAAGGCACTTGACGTATATGCCGCATGCCATGAGGAACCGGTTATAGATGATCTTACTGATGACCATTGTACTGTGGTACGTGCGCCACTTATTAGTTCAGCCCTTATAGAAAAGTCAGCCGCTGACACTCTCGTACGAAGTCTCATACGCCATGACTCTGATTTATTGGCAAAAACATTGGTTTCTTTACTTTGAAAGGAGTATGTATATGAATATATTTTTTCTCATCCTGCATCTTATTGTCACCACGACACTGATAGGTCTTATTTTATTACAAAGCAGTAAGGGTGGCTTAGGTGGAGGGATGGGCGGGGGAGAATTTTATCGAACTAAAAGAGGAGCGGAAAAAATAGTGTTTAACGCAACCGTTGTTACTGCTGTGTTATTTCTTTGTACATCTATAATAAATATCATGGTGCGGTAAACGAATCGTCCTATATGACAATACCTCGCTCTATCCGTATTGGCTTTCTTATCGCCATTGAGCTTGGGAGAAAGTATACAAGATTTTTATTCTTAGGCTTTCTCATCGGGCTTACGGCTTCGTATTTTTTTTCTCGTGCGTACCCGTATCTTGCCTCTCACCTCTTGTATACACCAGAACGAATAGGCATGATTGGTGAATACAGCCCTTCCTCATTGCCGCTTTCTGTACAAACACTGATAAGTCATGGGCTCACCGATGTGTTAGCAGACGGCAAGACCGTCGGTAACTTAGCGGAGTCGTGGGAAGCCACAAACAGTGCCAAAACTTTTATCTTTACCCTCAAAAAAGATGTCTCCCTTGCAAATGGCAAAAAACTTATCGCATCTGACATAAACTACAACATCAAAGGAGTTACATTCGTGCCAAGCAATGATCATACGCTGGTTGCGCATTTACAGTACCCGTATAGTCCATTCCCGACACTGGTCTCCAAGCCCATTATTCTCTCTGGCTTGCGAGGATTTGGCGACTACAGAGTACAAGGTGTATCACTTCAGGGAGATACAGTGCGTTCAATCCAACTAGAGCCTGTATCAGAAAAAGAACCAAGCAAATCCATCACCTTTTATCGTACAGAGGCGCAAGCCATACTCGCATTTAAGCTCGGCGAAGTCGCTACACTTGAGGAACTTAGCTCTATTGCAGCGCTCAAGGATTGGGGAAAGGTACGGATAGATGAACGTGTACGCTATGATCGTATCGTTACGCTTTTTTTCAACACGCGTGACAGCAAGCTTGCCGACAAATCAGTTCGCCAAGGATTATCGTACGCGATACCAGATTTGCCACAACAGAGAGCTGGAGGACCTATAAGTAAAACGTCTTGGGCATATACCGAAAATGTCAAAAAATATACCTATGATCCTGTACAAGCCAAGAAATTATTGAAAGACTCACCCATAGCATCTAGCTCCTCAGAACTCATCTTATCGACATTTCCTGCATATTTGGACACCGCGCAAGCGATTGCAAGTGCATGGAACGCACAAGGAATACATACCACGGTGAAAGTAGAGAACACCCTCATACCAAATTTTCAAGTATTTCTGTCGGCACAAGATTTACCTCCTGATCCTGATCAGTATCCGCTATGGCACTCCACACAGACTGTTACCAATATCACGGGGTATATAAACGTAAAGATTGATAAACTCCTCGAGGACGGTAGGCAGGAGTTAGACTACGTCAAGCGGACAAAAATCTACACTGATTTCCAAAGACGACTGGTGGAAGATGTGCCTGCCGCATTTTTGTATTATCCAACGGTCTATACCGTAACCAGAGGCAAATAACGTTTGTCAGGTTGTCAGTCTCGCTTATTTTTACTACAATTGAGGGTGAAAATAACAGTCTGGACGATTAGCTCAATGGTAGAGCGCTTCGTTTACATCGAAGATGTTGGGGGTTCGAATCCCTCATCGTCCACCAAGCTGAGGTAGCCAAGGTGGTCAAGGCGCGTGTCTGAAAAACACGTTATACAGGTTCGACTCCTGTCCTCAGCACCAGATCGGATTTTTCGGCGGAGCCGGTCAGGTGGCTCTGTGCGGGCAGGGGCGCGCAGAGCGTCAAATAGGGCTCTTTGAATTCTGCCGCGAGCTGCCGGTCTTTCAAAAAGAAGTTCGACCCGACCGTTTTGGCGAAGTTTGCTACTTCTTCGCCATTATTTTTTGCGCGCGCGATTTTTTCGCACGATAGTGCGCTATATATGAATTCTCGAAAAGGTTCGAGCCATGCTGATCCCGTTTCCTTTATTTTCGTGATTTGCTCCTGAAATTTGAGTTTTTGTTCAAACAATTCATTCTTCTTTTGCTTGTACGTATCCGAGTCAACAACTTGATCGAGATAGCTATCCAAAAGCAGCGTAAGTTTTTTCTCGACTGCTTCACTCTCCTGTTTCAATTTTTCAAGATTTTCCACCATCATTTGCTTCTCAATAATTTCATCTCGATCAAGCCATGCCAGCCATTCTCTGCCCCAATCTTGTGGGAGCGCAACAGATGCAATAGTTTTCCGCAGTTGCGCTTCAATATCCGGCTCTTGAATATATTTTTGTACGCAGGGTTTGAGTTTCTTGGTGCAGCGGTAATAGATATATTCTGCGGCTCGTTCTGTGCGGCGATAATATTTTTTGTGTATTTCCGCCGTGATCGCTGCGCCACATTCTCCACACCTTGCTAAACCAGCGAATATAAACCTATGTCCGTTATATCTTGGTCGCTCAATCTTTTTGATGTGCTGTTGAGCCCTTTGAAATACATCTTTGGAGATGAAAAGTTTATGTTTTCCCTCGTATAACTCACCATTGTATTTCATGAGGCCAATATAAAAAGTGTTGGAAAGCGCAGTTTTCACCTGCTCGATCTTCATGGGTTTGCCGGTCGAGCCCGTAATCTCGAAACGATGAAGAAAACGAGTAATATGGGCGAACGATACTCCACCCTCGGCAAACATCTGAAACGCTTTTTTGACGACCTTCGACTCCTCGGTGTCAACTTCTACCGTTCGCGTATCCTTGTCATTTCGATAACCAATCGGCGCTTTGGTTGGCCAAACGCCATTTCTCAATTTTTGCCGCAATCCTCGCTTGATATTTTCGCTCAAATTGTCCACATAATATTTGGACTGTCCGAATGCGATGGAGAGCATAAACTTGCCCTGCGGTGTGTTTTCAAACCAGAGCGTAGGAAATTTGAGATCGAGCAGTTTGCCCGTATCCAGAAGATATATTACCCTTCCGCCGTCAATCGAATTTCTGGCCAGTCTGTCTGCGTGCCAGGCAAGAATTCCCTGTGCTTCACCATTCTCGATTCGTTTCAAAACGGTGGCAAACTGCTCCCGACCCGGACATTTCGCTGTTTTAGCTTCGGTGATGTACTCGATCACCTCCAACTGTTCCCGTTTGGCAAATTCCTGTAGTTCGGCAATTTGTGCCTCTATGGACAGGAGCTGCCTGTCTTTTTCATCGGTACTTTTACGACAATATGCAATGTATCTCATATGTTTTCTTTCTCCTTACAATTTTTGCGTGTTCTTTCCTTCTTTTTTCTTCCGGCAGCTCGCGGCAGAATTCAAAGAGCCCTATTTGACGCTCTGCGCGCTCCTGCCCGCGCAGAGCCACCTGACCGGCTCCGCCGAAAAATCCGATCTGGTGCTGTATTTTGAAAAAATTCGAACGTATTTAAAAAACAACGCAGGCAGGTAGCTCGCCCCGCTCCGCGGGGCTCGCATGGTGAGCGCGGCGCCCCCACCCGCCGCGCTTCCGAAACGGTCGGGTCGAACTCAAAAAGAACACGCAAAAATTGTAAGGTACAAATACTCAAATGGCCGCTCTGGTTGTACTCAACTCGGATTGCTCCAAATTGTCCAAAGCGGCCATCAAAAAAGCAATCCGCGAAAGTTGAGTACATTTTTAGTGTACATCCTAGGATTTACTGGTGCAATAACCACAAAAAATCGCAAAATTAGCCTCAAATTACAACCTATAGTGTCATTCCCCAGCGATAATGTCCTGTTCACTCCCCAGCGATTTTGTCCATGACATGATATAGGCAAGTTCCTGCCCTTTGTAGAATATGCGAACATCTCCCATAAGGAGACGATGGACCGTTACCGTTGCTTTTGCAAAGGACATGCGGTTTTTTGAAGCGCTCACGAGATAGATTTTTCCTGCAAATGATATGGTATTGTCTGATCGGACAACTCGGTTTTCCTGTATGGAGAAGATGAGATCAAGGGGCAGGTGGTTCGGTAATATTTGATAGGCTGAAACAGCACTTGCTGGTGGTACCATAAAACGCTTGTTAAATATCGGCAACCATGAGACGAGAAACAGATTCCCTTGATCAATCGTCGTCACGTTGGCGAGTTTGAGCTCTTTGATCAAACGATCTTGAAGGGTTTCAAAGAGCCGTTCGACTCTTCCCTTTGCTTGTGGTGATCGCGCAAGAATGAGAGTTGAGCCGATGTCTGTGAGAGCTCTTCCAATTTGTGTCTCATCGTACGTTCCCTTGAGTTGTATGTGAATGCTTTCATGGCGTGTTGTCCTGAAATGAGAGGCTTGATCAACATAAAACGCCATAGGAATACCTTTTGTTTCAATAACCCCTTTCATAGCAGCCATGTTTGGGAGTGTCCCATCAGAGGGAAAAAATCGTGCATAGACGACCTCGTTGGTTGCATCATCAATAGCGGCAACCAATGAACACTTCATGTTGCAAGAAAACCAATCATGGATAGAGGTATCTTGCTGGATGAGCATCCCTGCTTGTGGTTTTCGTTCCCGTCTCTCAAATCGGCGTTTTGCATGACGTTTTTTCCGGGGAAGGTTGTGGGCAAGAAAAATTCTTCGTAAGGGTTCTCGGGGGATATTCACCCCTTCGTTTTGTTGCAACATGTCTTGAAAGTGTAGACAGTTGAATCCGGTATATTTGGTTTCATAGAGCGTCACAATATGATCAACAACATCTTTTCTCCGTTTGTTCCATGGAGGTTTTCCGGTATTGCCGTGGATAAGGCTCTGGATACCGGATACCAACACGGCTCGCTTCATGCGTCGCACTTGACGGACGGATTTTTTGAGAATTTCTGCTGCTTCACCTTCGGTAATCACGTTGCGTCGTAATCGGTCGATAACCGCATGCTTCGTGAGCTGCGCTTGAGAAAGACTGATGATATCCATATGCCTCCGTTCTCACGAGGCAGCAGCGTGAAAGAAGATCATAGGACATTTTCGCTGGGGAATGCCGTAGGACATAATCCCTGGGGAACTACAAAATTACAACCTATAGTTGACTAAGACTCTCTCTCTGCGCTATACTCCACTACCTATGTAAACCTATCAATTGGCGCTCTTTGCTGCGCTTTTTTGGTGGTTTGCAGGGCCGCACTTTAACAAGGATAGATAAATAAAAGACCAAAAAAGGTTGTGCCTGATTGTGGTTGGTATTCTCACCTCTCTATTCCCCTCACTTCTGAACAGAAGCTGTTCTGCTTGGTGGTGAGGGGAAATTTAACTATATAGAGGGAAAAGAAACACTACAAATTATTCCAAACATTATTTACTAGAAAAGGAAAACAAACAAAAATCAACCACGTTCGTAAGAAGGCTTATGGTGTTAAACACCTGCCTATCATAACCTCACCGGCAACTGCAGAGCTGGGAGAGGATCATCTATATCAATTCCATTCAAGGAGAATAGGAAATGAAACACATCAAAGGATTAGTCCTCCTAATCGGACTCACATTGATCTTGGCCGCTTGTGGTCCTGCGCGCGAAACGTTCCGCGTAGTGGATCCCGCATCTCCACCTGCCGAAGGCTCATACGGTATCCCGTATGAGAATATCGACCGAAACAAAATCACCTGCTTGGTAAAAATACAGGCTGTGATCTCGGGACAAACGTTCAACGAGGTTACGTATCTTGTGCCTTTTGATACGTTGAGCGGATCGGACGCTTATTCCAACTGGTATGCGGAGTGGAATGAGGCGACGGAAGATTTCAAGACCAAAACCTGGGAGATGGCAGATGCCAAACTCAAACAGGGTCTCGGGTTGAGTGACGAACTCTGGTCAAGCTCATTCTACGGCTACGCTTTCCGGCTCGACACGACCTCTGGAGAAGAATCGGTACCGGATTATTATTCAGATCCTCTCAGTTGCCCGGCAGATTGGACCGTCATCTACAGCATGGAACTCACGGAAAATAAGCGCTTTGGCGACGACACCGGCTGGGCTATTGAGATTGCGCGCCCGAACGAAAGCTCAACCGTGTACTTTACCGTCGGGTCGCAATCTGGTCACGTCGAATTTCCGTTACGGGAAAGCGAACTGTTGGCAATCTTGTTCAACCGCTACGACCCAGTCAAGGCACTCGACGAGATCACGTTTATGGATCCCGCATTGGAAACTGGCGTCGAATCATACGAAAGCCGTGTGCTCCTCTATGCCACACAGATTCAAAACGACGGCGAACTGGTTGCGCGTTTTTCATGGACATCCATCGAAAGCCAGGAAACCGTTCTCGACTTCGTAGCGCGAACAATGCTTCTCAAGGCATGGGCAAGCGGTCAAAGCGTTCATCAGCCGGCATTCGTCGGATACCTGCGCGATAAGGTGATCGCTGTTACCGATGTAACTATACGGAGCAACCCTGTCCGCGGAGGATTTATATTGGGCTTCGGCACAGTGAGTGGCGGTGACGCAACAATGAATTGGCACCAGACGGTCACGTCGGAACCCGCAATCCAAGGAGATCTCTATCTCCTCAGCAAGTAATCTGCAATGCAACAAGAGTCAGCATCTCGCTGGCTCTTCGGTCTTTTCTGCACAATTGTGCAGCCGTTTTATCTACCCTGCTAGCTAGGCAGTACATGAGGATTTTCCTCGTTTTAATGTACTGTTTTGGCTAGCTTGTTCACCGATGTGTGTCGGTGCTGATGAGCTCAAAAGAGCGAAACAAAATAATTTACCTCTTAAATTGTCGTTTCTATAAATTATTTCTTGGCGGCTCCGCACCCCCGCCGTTTTTTCCTTCGGGTAGTACGAGCTAAAAAGCCCCGCCTTCGAGGCGGGGCTCAAGGACAACCGAGATAGTTGCGCAGGGCGCTATTAATATTGGTTTTGCGCGAAGCGCATACCTACAAGCGGGCACGCAAGCCAATTGAACGCTAGACAGGGATCCAATAAAAGTGGCGGGGGCATTAGCGGATTACCCCGCCGACTGCAGGAGATGTGAAACAAAGGTAAACTTGGGTAAATACTGTAGAAGGTTTTAAGCCACCAGCATATTGGCAAGCCGCGCCCTAGCGCGGCCACTCGCACAAGGCGGGGTCGCCGCCATCAATAATTGAGTTGGGTGGGTGGGGATTTGGAATCACGAAAAACTGTTTTTGTGTTAAAATGATCCTACCGAACTCGATCCCGACGTTTCGTCGGGAGAGAGAAAAATCGCGCGCGCAAAAAATAACGGAGGCGCGGCGGGTGGGGGCGCCGCGCTCACCATGCGAGCCCCGCGGAGCGGGGCGAGCTACCTGCCTGCGTTGTTTTTGAAATACGTTCGAATTTTTTCAAAATACAGCACCCAATCACCACAAGGTTGCAAATTTTCAAATATAATTTAGTTGCAGACGGAAAATAACCACATATCTTCAATGATTTGACAATCGCCTAATAATCGCCTATTATTTGACTATATATGTTTAATCCAAAATACACGATCACAGATCAACTCCTTGCTAATATTACTAGAATTAATAATCTCATTAGAGATTTAAATGATCGTAGATTCCCAAAGATAGTACTTGTGGAATTTGAACGAACTGCAAGAGAAATCTCTACCTATGCTTCAACTAGTATCGAAGGCAATCCTCTTCCTCTTACGGAGGTAAAAAAAGTACTTAAATCAACTCCTGCAAACGTCAGGGATAGTGAAAAAGAAGTACTCAATTACAATCAGGCTCTTGAGACATTAAACCAGTTACTTCAATCGAACAAGCTAGAGTTATCCTTAAAACTAATCCTTGATATCCACAAGCAAGTAACCGACAAATTACTCTCTAAACACGAATCTGGAAGATTGAGACTAAATCCAGTTGTGGTTAACGATCCAAGAACGGGAAAGGTTGTTTACCTGCCCCCTGACACAGATAAAGTACCTGACCTGATTACTTCACTTATAGAATTTATCAAAAATAATAGCCAAGTAATCGATCCACTTATTTTGGCAGGTATTTTCCATAAGCAGATGGTCATTATTCACCCATTTATGGATGGCAATGGTAGAACTACAAGATTATCCACTAAAATGTTATTGGCTAAAATGGGACTTAATACCTTTAACCTGTTCAGTTTTGAAAATTATTATAACCAAAACGTCACTAAATATTTTCAGATAGTTGGAGAATATGGCGACTACAACGAGCTTGTGAAGGCTATAGATTTTACGAACTGGCTCGAATACTTTACGGGAGGACTCATTGATGAACTGCTACGTGTACAAAAATTACTTCCTGTGCTTGGCAATACGCCAGATACTAAGTTAGAAGAGCATCATCTCAAAATACTGGAATACATTAAGAAAAATGGCTTTATAAGTGACAAGAAATATTCCAATCTTACTAGTAGAGCCAGAGCAACAAGAACTATGGATTTCCAGAAGCTATTAGATTTAGGCCTGATTGAGCGTAAGGGCGGAGGCAGAGCTACTCATTACGTACTTAAGAGTAATTAGGGTAACATTTTAGATGAGGACTCGATAACCTCATTAACACGGTTTTGACTACATTCGAAAAGCTATTTAAAAAGTTCTGTATGGTGCCGAGGAGAGGACTTGAACCTCCAAGGGTTGCCCCACACGCACCTCAAGCGTGCGCGTCTACCAGTTTCGCCACCCCGGCTCTGAATATATTATAGCATTACTCGTTAGTGAAGAGAATTTTTTACAATTTGCAGGATAAAATCATCGAGTGTCATACCGTGTGCGACAATTGACGCAGTCATAGCGTCACGAGGATTTGGATCAAATCCTGCATTGGCATTGACCTCTAGAAAGTACCACTTTTTCGATTCTGGTTTGTATCGTAAATCAAATCTCGCGTAGTCGCGCATGCCGAGGGTATAAAACGCACGGATGGCATCTTTTTTTATCTGCACATCTACGTCTTGCCCAAGATTATGCGGGGGAGCTATGAAGTGACAACTTTTATACACTGCCGAATTCTTCGTCCATTTTTCATCAAACCCATAGATGTTCCATTTATTTTTCCCTTTTCCCTTAAACGCAATTTCTGCTATAGGCAATGCATACGTTGTATCGGGAGTTTCCAGCACTGTCACCTGTAGTTCACGACCAGCGATAAATTCTTCTGAAAGCAGTGCCTGCGTGTAATCTTTACGAAGCCTTTTAATAATCGATTTGAACTGCTCGTAATTCTCTGCAATAGATTTGTTGGTGATGCCGATACTGCAGTGTTCAAAGGCAGGTTTGACGATGACGGGGAATTTGCTGGGAAGCAGCGAACGAGAAATTCTATCGGTTTTTCTGATAGCAGTATAGGCAGGGGTCGGGAGATTATTTTTTTGTAGTAACCATTTCGTCTTTAATTTATTATCAGAAATCTGCAACGCCGTGAAGTCTGAACCAGAATAGGGAATTTTGAGTTTCGCAAGAATTCTTGCGATATCAAGAGACATTTTCTTACTATCAACGAGATTGAAAATGAAATCTGCCTTCATATCTTTCAACGCAGATAAATCTTCGGGCTTCACCTTGATAATCTGCACCTTGTATCCATGCTTTATGAAAAGCACTTTCATATAATCGACTATTTCATCCGTCTGATTATCAACAAGCGCGTGCTCCTCACTATAGTATTTTTGCGTTTTGTCCACAGAAACGAAGTGGTAGAGAAGTGCAATTGTTTTCTTTTTTTTCATATCATCAAGAGGGCAACACAGAATTTGTATATGCAGAAATTTTTTCGAGGAGCTCTTTGCGTCCGATGTGTGTCTTTGATGAATACGTAAGCACTGGTGAATCACCATACGCCGCACGAATCATTGCTAGTTGTTTTTCTTTCATATTCTGTGGGACGTTATCAATTTTGTTGGCTACTATAATATGCTCAATTTTTTCTTCTCTAAGCGTACGTAAGATATCGACATCAAATGCAGTGACTCCTACTTTCGTATCGATAATAAGTATCACGACTCTTTTTTTTACCTCGCTATAGCGCAAATACCACAAAATCATTTTCGCTAATTTCTCTCGTTCCATCGGCGTGCGTCTGGCGTACCCATACCCAGGGAAATCGAGAAAATAAAATTGTTTGTTAATAAAGAAAAAATCCATGTGCATAGTTTTACCTGGAGTAGAACTTGTTCGTGATAAAGAAGGCATGCGCGTAAGAGAATTGATCAGCGTTGATTTACCGACGTTTGAGCGACCCATAAACACGACATGAAACTTGCCATCATGGAGTATTGGATCAGATCCCGTGATTCCTTTTACGTATACCGCTGAAGTTATTTTCATAATGCGTATTCCTTGCTGCATACCTTGTACACAGTTCGAACGTATTTTACGTCAAATTTCCTCGAGATACCAGTGCTCGAAATACCAGTCAAATTCCAGTTCGTAGCTTCACTGAACTAACCCAGGATACACACCACACATCACCAGATGACACAGGGTGTCAGATCATACATCAAGACGTGTATTGTATCATCTGCACATTTCCATAATTGATCATTAAACACATAAATGTATCAACGGTAATTTGATATACTCTACCCATGAACTTCATTGATGCATTCATTAAAAAACACCCCACTAGGACGATTGTTGTGGGTAACAACAAACGAAGTTATCTTGTTGGAGGGAAAGGAGCAACTGCATTGTTCATTCTTCCCGGCTCTGGGCAAGATGCGCTTTCCTGCTTTGACTTGATTGATGCTTTTGAAACAAAATATAAAGTTATTGCTATTAACTATGATCATTTACGAAAAATGCAGGAATTTTATGATTACGTCAACGTTATTCTAAAGACAGAACACATAAAAACACTGTATCTTTATGGGTTATCTGTAGGAGGATTTTTAGCGCAGCACTATGTGAGGCAGTATAAAGATAATGTGTCAAAAGTGATCATTTCCCACGCCGGAACCACAAGATCAAAAACGATCATTAACAAGGTGGCTATCCCAGGGAAGATTTTGCATTTCTTTCTGCCCATTATTCCTATTACTTTGTTTCGAAATTTGTTAACTAAAATTGAAGGAAGAGTACAAAGCGGTCAAAAGGATATTAAAAAACTCTATAGCAAATACGCAACCCGCGAGTATCTTGAACGAAGAATGCAACTTTTCAAGAAAACCGGAGTTAATTTTTTAACCCGTGATTACATTGAATCTATTTACCACTTGGGAATTGATATGGAAAAGAAGGAAAAGCATTTTACTAGTAGAGATTTATCAGATTGGAAAGGAAAACTATTGATAATCCGCACGGATAACGATCCACTTGCACAGGACGATGGAGTGTTTAAACGTTATTATCCAACGGCTCGCGTTATCTCTTTTAATGAAACTGGACATTTAACTCCTTTTTTTAGATTTGACGAGATGACCCAGAAGATACAGAATTTTCTAAACTAGAATTACTATTTTTTCTTTAGGCAATACAAAATATGGAGAAAGGGAATAAATCCGAGGTTTGTATCGTGGAATTTCTGACTATTTGATATTTTGAATCCGTGGTTTTCAAAAAACTTCCTCCACTCATCGTCAGTTTTATATGAATTCCAAAAGACTTCAAATCGTAGGTTTCCAATCGCATACAATACTATCGTAAAAAATCTATTTATTGGATTTGTGTATGATGTTTCTATTACTACAACTTCTTTTGCCACTCTGGTAGCTTCAGAGAACACTATTTCTGGATTAGGCGTATGGTGCATAACCATGAGTAATAGTGCCGTATCGAACGATTTGTTTGGGAATGGCAACGTCTTGCCGTCATAGATAGTAGTTTTTACTAGTCTTGGTCCGTGAAAATCGCCTACATCAACTGGAGTAACATACTTTCCACGTTGTTTGAGTAAATAGGCTACATCGCCCGTTCCAGAACCAATATCGATTATTTTCTTTGAATTTATTATGTATGATGAAATTCTATCAACAACAATAGTTGATCTTTTTCTTACTATCTTTTGAAAAAGGGGATTTAGCATATGAAGTTTATATTGTATTTAATTTATTGATACTTGTTGGTAGGTGATCAATCCCTTCAAATTCTTTGATGATTATTGAATGAATTTTCTGCTTTGATATTTTATCCATATTCGGATATGTCATCTCCTTGGTTCCACCAATACTCTCGCAGTTATCTTCGATCAAAATATCTGGCATTAATTTTTTTGCTACGTCCTTGTAGTTTTCTCCTTTATGACAAAAAAGGATGTTTTGAGCATCTGGAAAATGATAGATGTTCAAAATAGTTTTTATCGTTTCGATTTCATTTTTTGTCCTACGTGATGTTAGGTAATGTATCGTTGCTCCTTGTTTGCTCCAGTTTGTGAGTTTCTCTACTGCATGCTGAATGGGAACATAGGAGGTGAAATCATACACTGATCCTTTTGGTGCCACCAGAGACAGAGCATTCAATAGCCCAACGTTTCGTACTACTCGTTGAACTACCGCTTGTTGAGATAGTCGTACTACTTCTTCTCTTGGCAGATTTTTCCCAGATAAAAATACAAGAATGGTGCCTTCTGTAAACACAAGGATATTCATGTATTATTTTGGTTGCCAATTGACCCAAAGGTCCTTTATTGGTTCGTAGGGATACGGATAAAGATCCTTGATTAAATACTTTTCTATTTTAGGGAATGTCCAACCATCTTTTCCTTGAATATACTGTATGAGAATTACGCTCGTTTCTGGAGTTCCATGTGACCAGATGAGATGTCTACACGTTCCACAAGGTGGTGTACTTTTTTCTTGTACATTGGGAACAGGATCTGCAACGACAATACTTTTGATTTTTGCTTTATACGATTCTTGCAAAACCATGTTTGCAATTGCACATCTTTCTCCACAAACTGAAGCATGAGCTATATTTGGTTCGTAACTCGCCCCGTCATACATCTTTCCACTGTCAGAGAGCAAAAAGGAATATAAAGTATCTATCCCACCATTTGCGTGGCGCACCTTATTGTATTTAACGATTGCCTCTTTAACGTATTCAACCAATTTCTCTTCTTCTGGTGGCAATGTAGTATCCATATCTCAGTTTATTATATACATACATTAGAAAATTTATATCTGGATAACGCCTTTTCAGCTAAGGAAACGGTGACCAAGGGAACACTACTAGAAAAGCGAGTTTGATATTGGATGTTAGTCAGAACCTTATTTTGAACAAAGGAAAACTGCAATTTAGCTTCAGACAGCTGTATGATGCACTCCTCTTGCCAGAGTATCGTACAAATGTGCTGCCGAGCTAGGATTCCCTTCGACACACTCAGGGTAAACTTCTCACCCTAGCCAATACTTCAACATCCTCAGTGACAAGCACTGAGCTTGTCGAAGTGCTGCCGAGCTAGGATTCGAACCTAGAGTCGCGCTGATCCCCGCCTGCAAGGACCTGAGCTGGGAGACTAGGATTCGAACCTAGATACCAGGATCCAAAGTCCTGTGTCCTACCATTGGACGATCTCCCAGCTCAACCCCCAGCTCTGGCGGGCAGGCAAAATCAGACTCACTATCGTGAGCGGCGTAGCGGATTTGAACCGCTGACCTTCTCCTTGGCAAGGAGACATTCTACCGCTGAACTAACGCCGCGATGTTTTGTATTATAGCGTTTTTGGGTGCCGATGGGGAGACTCGAACTCCCAAACCTTGCGGCATACGCACCTGAAGCGTACGTGTCTACCAATTTCACCACATCGGCAATCTACTCAACTCTATTCCTAATATATTTTCTTCCAAATCCTGTTTTTAACTGTTTTTCTCGTTCAATCGCATTTTTTCTATGTATACAGGCTTCATAGTATACTAATTCAAATGGTCTTCGAGATTTTGTTGATTCAACCTTACCATCTTGGTGTAATTTGAATCTATGTATTAGATTATCTGTCCATCCAATATAATAATGATTATCTAGTATACTTTTAAGTACATATGTATAAAAATATTTCATGACCAGTTTCACCTGCCCGCAATCGCTGAAGCCAGTCCGCAAGAGCTGCGCTCAAGCGCTGCTGGCGGGCGATAGCTTCTGCAGGCGGGCCACATCGGCATGGCCAAATTATACCATAGCTACGGGTGAGCTAAACGCGGTATAATAGAGGCTCACTATGATAGATCCAAACATTATTTCCCCACTTCCTGTCGAATTCTTGCGTAGGCTCGATCAGCTCTATGGCAACAATGCCGAGCAAGTGTTAAAGACCTTTAAAGTCCCCAAACCCACGACGTTTCGGGTAAATACGATTAAATTATCCGTAAACGAAGTCATTACAGCACTCAATACTCAAGGCTTTGAGACCGAGCCTATCGAGTGGTACTACGAAGCATTTATTTTACGATCAAAAACACTTCGTGAACTCACCGACACCGAACAATACAAACGGGGACAGATATACGTCCAAAATTTATCCAGTATGATTCCACCATTAGTACTCGCACCAAAACCAACTGATAAGGTGTTAGATATCTGCGCCGCCCCCGGTAGCAAAGCCACACAGCTAGCCGTCATCATGAAAAACCAAGGCCGAATAACCGCGAACGACTCAAGTAAAAACCGTATATATCGACTCGAAGCCAACAGAGAAAAGCAAGACTCCAGAAGTGTGAGAATCGTAGAAAATGACGCGCGATCCGTGTGGCAGAAATATCCAGAATATTTTGACTGTACGTTAGCAGACGTCCCCTGTAGCATGGAAGGTCGATTCAGCTATGACGATCCTGATAGCTACAATGACTGGTCTGTCAAAAAAGTGAAAGACATGATGTCTCTGCAAAAGTGGATATTGCGATCAGCAATCAGCGCGACCAAGGCAGGGGGAACTATTGTGTATTCTACGTGCACACTCTCGCCTGACGAAAACGAGCAAGTCATAGACTGGATTCTTAAGAAGGAAAAAGGAAATGTACAAGTGCTCCCTATAGATTTGCCAAATGCGCCCCTTACCCAAGGGCTCGTGACATGGGCTGACAAAACGTATCACAAATCAGTCGTGCAAACCAAACGCGTGACCCCAAGCCTTCTTATGGAAGGATTTTATATCGCCAAGCTTACCAAACGAGCCTCCTCAATTCCGAAGATTCTCACAGAGGCATAATCGGGTATAATAGACAATAACGCCGAGGCCTGCCCGCAATCGCTGAAGCCAGTCCGCAAGAGCTGCGCTCAAGCGCTGCTGGCGGGCGATAGCTTCTGCAGGCGGGTGGTGTCTCGCGAAGCGAGATCTGGCTTCGCCAGAGAATTGGCGTACCGAATATATAGAGCCGAGGTGGTGGAATTGGCAGACACGCGGGCCTTAAGAGCCCGTGAAGCTAAACCTTCGTGCGGGTTCGACCCCCGCCCTCGGCACACGTGTATACAAATATATAAATACCATGGGAATCTCTACACAAAGACTCGTCGACACCACATATCATGTTCGGGGCAGCGAGCCAAAGCTTCTCATTCTCTCTGGTACTCATGGCGACGAAACAGAGGTAACAGACTGTGTGACCAGATATATAGACACCCATCAATCAGAGTTGCCTGATTATGTCTATATCCCTGAGTTGAGTCCGACTGCTGTGAAACTTAAAACGAGACGAAATCTCTTCGGACACGATTTAAATCGCGAATTCATCCATGAACCCATAGATCCAGAAGTGATAACGGCTATGAAAATCCTCGACCCATTTACATTCTCGCTCTGTATTGCATTTCATGAAGACCCTGACAGGCGTACCTCATTTTATATGTATGACAGCCATATCCTACGTGATACAGAGCTCCTTGAGTACAGACAGCTCATTACACAAACAGATGCTAAACTTTTTACCGGCATCGATGATCCTGCCGATGGAAAATTAGCCCTACACGTAGAAAGGGGATACATTCACACCCCAATTCTTGGGAAACACGATACAGGATTTTCCATGCGTTGGCTTATAGAAGACCATAAAGCGCAGCGTGTATTCAATCCGGAAATACCTGGGAAGGCAGACATGGATCTTAAACAACGATTAGTCGACATGATATTTGAGTACAGCATACCGTTTGTGTCATAGTTATTCTATGAATACTTCTTTTTTTCAACGAGTATTTACTCTCGTAAAACAAATACCGGTAGGATATGTGACTACCTATGGTGCGATAGCCAAAGCGATAGGAACCAAAGATGCGAGAAGAGTCGGTCACGCATTGCATGCAAATGCTGATCCTGCAACTATCCCGTGTCATCGTGTCGTATTTTCGGACGGGAGATTGGCATCGGGATATGTATTCGGAGGACCAGATGAGCAGAAGAAACGATTAGAACTAGAGGGTGTTGGATTTACGGTCACAAATACCGTGGATCTTGCAAAATTTTCCTACCCACTAAAATAATTTGGTCGGGACGGAGAGATTCGAACTCTCGACCTCACGCTCCCAAAGCGCGCATTCTACCAACTGAACTACGTCCCGTATACTGCATTATTGTACCAAACCCGATACAATAACGATACTATGGCTCTCTGTGATATCTTTGATCACAAAAAAATCCTAGACGAGTATCTCACTGCATTTCTTACTGAAAAAAAGGAAGCACTCAGTGATGTGAACTCATGGGGAACAGAGAGTATTGCTCGACTATTACCTTTTATTGCTGCCGGTAAAAGTGTTCGAGGCTGTTTGGCACTTTTTTCCTACGATATGTTGGTCAAACACGCCAAGGTAAAATTGGCACTCCCTCTAGGGGCGGGGTTAGAACTCATTCATGCTGGCGCACTGATACATGACGACATTATGGATGGCGACGACACCAGACGTCATATGAAAGCGATGCATATACAGTTTCAAAATTTTTCTCCTGATAAAACCTTTGGTGAAAGTATGGCGATAAATGTAGGCGACCTATGTTATTTTTTGGCATTTGAGCAACTTTCTTTCTTAAAATCTTCTCATGTATCACAGATAATTTCCCTCGCTAGCCGTGAATTTGCTGCCGTGACGATAGCCCAACAATTCGATATCGCATCCTCCTATCTTTCTCATCAATCCACCAAAGACGAGATCATTTCGTTGTATCGTACAAAAACCGCTCGATATACCTTTTCTCTCCCTTTGATGATGGGTGCATTACTTGCCAATGTGGATGATAAAACGCTTAAAACACTTGAAGCGTTCGGTGAGGCGGCGGGTATACTCTTTCAAATCCGAGATGATGAGCTTAGTATCATCGGTGACCCCAAAAAAACGGGCAAGCCCTTAGGCTCGGATGAGAAGAATCACAAACAAACGCTTATAGCCAACAAAACAAAAGCACAGATAGCTGTGATCAAAAAACAATACGAAGACAAAGCGGTACAAAATATACAGACGTTATCTATCGACGAAAAACACAAACAAGCACTTATGGAACTCGTCACATTTTGCTCTACACGGGAGACTTAAACCATATGAAACTCTACGTCATTCTCTTTGCTATCGCCGTAATTGTCATGTACAGCTTGTATTATCGAAAAAATCCACTCATATCAAAGGTCCGTGTAGGATCACACACCTTTACCGTAGACGTCGCCGTAACAGCTCTAGAAAAAATGCAGGGATTAAGTGGTAAGGACTCACTCCCTCCCAATCATGGGAGGCTCTTTGTGTATGATCACCAAGAGCAATATGAATTTTGGATGAAAGGCATGAAATTTCCTCTCGACTTTATATGGATAGCTGATCACACCGTCGTAAACATCACAGAAAACGTGCCAGCACCTACAGGGCTGATGCCTGCCATCGTCAAGCCCTACGTAGATGTGGATAAAATACTCGAAGTCACTGCAGGGACCATTACGAAATCTGGTATAAAAGTAGGGGATACGGTCCAATTTATCGATCGGTAGTATTCATTATGAGAGATAGCACAAAAATTGCGATTTTCAAAGGCAAAGAAATACGAAAGATGATTTACAGGAATGAATGGTGGTTTTCTGTAGTGGATATTGCTCAGGTTCTCACTGATCAGCCCGAAGATTATGCGGCACGCAAATACTGGAACAAGCTTGCTCAACGGCTGAGGGATGAGGGAAGTGAAGTGGTGACAAATTGTCACCGGTTGAAACTTATAGCCCCAGATGGAAAACTACGAGAAACGAGTTAAGTGACGTTTCGTGTTGGTTTTCCCCGTCTTTTTAGTAAATAATTAAA
>JBBTUH010000023.1:0-47799 GCA_038063875.1 Patescibacteria group bacterium
AGCTGTGCTTGCATCCGCTTAGAAACCACGGGCTTCAGCCCGTGTGAGTTTCATTGTTCATACTTATTCTTATGTTCGATCAAATCTTCGGATTACTGCTGTTTGGCCTTGGACTCGCAAACCCTGTTAGTCAACCAAGCGTGAAAGGTGAGAACACAGAATCAGCGGTGCAGTTGACACTGCCGTCAGAGACTTCTACAAACGGTTCGCTTATTCCGAAAGTGCTAAAAAATATTGAGAAGAGAGTGAAGCCGACGGAAATTAAGCGTGATGATGATACTCGTTCAGAGAAACGTCCGCTTCTTGGTAAAGTGTTAAATGATAAACAAGAAGAAAATATCAAAAAGCGTGAAGACGAGCTTAAAAGTGTTTTTGAAGCGCGAAAAGAACGCGTGAACGAAGAATTAAAGACTCGACGTGAAGAGGCAGTCGAGAAATTTAAAGTTGAGCGGGAAGCATTTAAGGAAAAAGTATCCGAAATACGTGATATGAAAAAAAAGGCAGCAGTAACGAGAATCGATACGAAGATAGCAGAGATCAACAAAAAGCGAACTGAACAGATGACGCAGCGACTTACTCATATGTCAGAGATTTTGGATAAGGTAGGGGTTCGGTCTTCAGAAGCAAAAGCTGCTGGTAAAGATAACACTGCGGTAGATTCGTTGGCGACCGCAGCTCGCGCGGCAGTGGTTTCTGCGCAAACCGTAGTGAGCGCACAGGCTGGTAAAGTGTATATCGCTGACATTTCCACAGTTGAGGGGGTGGGGGACGCCATGAGCACCGCAATACAATCATTGCGAACAGATTTGGTTGCGGTTCATGAAGTCATAAAAGCCGCACATCTTGCGGTACAAGTAGCGGTGAAGGAGCTTGGAAAAATTTTAGGAAGCGTTGAACCTACGCCCGCTACAGGAGGAACGAATTAACCTATGAAACATTCATCACCGCTTGTTATCATTATCCCTTTAATAGTCGCAGGAATCGTTATTGGATTAGTGTTTCTGATGCGCGTGACTTCTAAAGCCTCTGAGCCAGTGCGTTACAAAACAGCGACGACCGTCCCAGCGCTACAGGATGAAACAGGTAAACCGACCAATGGATTTTTTGTCACTACCGGTGTTTTATCGCCGGTGTCTGATTTGGAAGCGGATGTAAATGGCGTTGCGCCAATAAACGAAACGAGCGAGATTGACACGCTTGGAAACGAAGCCTCTGCATTATAACGATTGTGCAACTTTTTTGTAGACTTCGTTCATCTGCCTTGCCATCGTAGACCAATCCAATTTAGTACGATCAATATTTTTTTGGGGTTTCATTTTGGGCGTGGTGATTTCACGATATAGTTCTTCGGCAAGTTTTATGGGGTTATTGGCAGATATCACGTGGCCAGAGGGAAAGGTTTGTAGTATAGGAGAGATACCCATGACATCTGTCGCGATTACCGACGTGCCACAGGAAAGAGCCTCGAGAGCTACCATACCAAATGATTCATAATGACTTGGCATCACGACCACATCTGCAGCAGCATAAAAATTCGCAAGTTTTTCTTGCTGTTGTGCACGAATAAAGCGTACGGTGGTGGTAAGCCCGAGAGTCGATCGTAGGGTATCCAATTTTTGAAGTTCCAAGGACCATTCGGATTTATCTTCGTCTACATCTCCACCGACTATCCAAAGACAGAGTGTTTCTTTTAATGTAGGGTGAAGCGAGAGGAGAATTTTTAATGCAAAAAGGAGCACATCAAACCCTTTGACTGGATCGATCCTTCCGACCCCGAGAATAATTCGATGCAGTGGATCAGCACCAATGGCTTTTTTGGCATTATTTTTATCAATGGGATGAAACAGTGCAGTATCCACACCAGGGGAGATGGCGGCGATTTTTTCTTTGGGACAATCATAGAGACTGGAAAGATACAATCGATCGTTTTCACTTGAGGTTATGAAAAAATCTGAATATTTTACCAGCATCTGTTCAATCGGGATGCGATCAGAAGGGTCGTTTGCCACTTCAGTGCGCGACACAAGTTGTTTCATGAGTCCCAACGTATGAAAGGAGATGATGATCGGCGACGGGTTGTGATACATATTTTTTAATCGGTGTGCAACAACGCCAGAGTAATAATAATGCGCATGAATCAGATCATAGGTTATGTGTTCTTTTTCTATACACTCGTGCATATGGTCTGCAAATTCGTATAAATAATTGATGACATCCTTTTTAGGAATTGTGGTGAGTGGGCCGGCGGGAAGATGGATCACACGCATGTTTTCATTTACCTGTACGATGCGAGGGTTGACGGTGTCTTGTGCACGAGTAAATATATCTACCGCATAGCCTCTATGAGAGAGCGCCTTGGAGAGTTCATAGACGTAGACGTTGATTCCTCCTTTTTCTTTGCCTTCCGATGAAGCTAGAGGACATTCATGTACCGATATCATCGCAATCCTTTTCATCCGATGATTGTATCATTTTATTTGTTCTGTTTGCCTGCGTGGACTACTGCCGCAGCAGGTGTATCCATGATCGCGGTTACCCGATGAGAAACATTTTGTAGAGCGGATGCAGGACACGCAATGCTCGGTGACGCATTAAATGCTTTATCAAATAGTTCTCCTTTATTTTTGCCGAACCCTACAATAAGAATCTGTTTGGCCTCTAAAATATTTGCAATACCTGCCGTATAAGCGTGCGTGTGTAGCTGTTGTCCACGATCCTGATCACGGGAAAGCGTGTCTTGTGTAAGAGTCGCTATGTGCGTTTCAGATTCAAATGGTGTGTTAGGTTCGTTAAATCCTATATGCCCATTCGGTCCGATGCCGAGGATAACAAGATCGATAGGTTGCTTTTTGATTTCATCGTTATATCGCTTAGCCTCAATTTCTACGTCAGGTGCCATACCATGTATTTCGTGTCTTTGTTGGTGTGGAATATGGAGTGGGTCATATACTCGTGTGCGCAAAAATCCTGTAAAGCTCTCCTTGTCTTCTGGGGTAACGCCGACGTATTCATCGAGCTGAAAGGCGTGGATTTTTGAGAAATCAACCTGTGTGTCTTGAGCTAATAAAACGAGTTCTTCATATATAGGGATTTGGGTGTTTCCAGTCGGGAACATGATACGAGCTTCTGGGTTATGAATAACCGTGGTTAATATTGTTTGTGCCGCAGCTTTAGCTGCTTCCGCTGCAGTGCGAAACTCCCTGATTGCGATTTCAGGTTTTGTTGTGGTGAGCTCAATATGTGTGATCGTGAGTTTTTCGGTAAGCGCCATAAGGCCTGTAGTATATCACGAAAATGCAAATAAGCAATGTTTTCATTATATCTTGAATTTTTCTACAAGAAATGTGGAGCCGACGATACATGCGCCACCTATAAGTTCCACAGTGTCTAATCGTTCATGGAGAAGTGGGTAAGAAAGCAGTGCTACAAATACCGGAGTAAGTGAGACAATCATGGTCACAAATGATGCAGATGCAAATTTGTACGCCCGATTTCTGGTCATGGTTAACGCGAAAGAAAAACACGCCCCAAGGGTGATCATAAAAAGATGTATCGGTATATGAAGCGTTCCCGTAAGATACCCCAGTGGTATGAGGGCAATTGTTGAGACTATTGAAATGGCAGCTCCGCTTAAATCTGGATGCATTTTGGATACGGTATGTTTTATGAGAATGTTTGCTACAAATGCGGCAGATGCTGCCATAAGTAACGTGTAGATGTCGCCTTTAGTAAATGAAATTGTCTTGCCGCCAGTGGTCAGTAGGTATGACCCAAAGAGAATAAATCCTGCAAGAATCCACTTTTTTATCGTGATTGCTTCTTTAAAAAATATATAGGCAAAGATGATGGTAAATACGACGATGGTCCGATATAAAAAGGCAAAATTTACCGCTGTTGTATTGGCAAGGGCTAATGATTGGAGATAATTAATGCCGATTGATGCTGCGATACCAATCCCTACAAGATACAATTTAAACTGTATCGATAATGCGTTATATTCTCTTATGTGTTTTTTGAAAAGAAAAAACCATGGAAGTATCATCATAAGTCCTACCCAAATGGTGAGATTTAGAGGATTTTCCCCAATGGATAAGAGGTAACGAGTATTGACTATCGAACACGCCCAGAGAAACGACGTCGCAAGAGCATACCAAAAACCAATACTCATTTTTGAAACCACCTTCATAAGATATTTCTCATTTTCCTACTTTACCGTCACGCTTTTGGCAAGGTTTCTTGGCATATCAGGATCATATCCTCGATCAATGGTTAAGTAATACGCCAAAAGCTGTGCGACCACAACGTTTGGTATGATCGTTGCGATACCGACGTTTGCGACGGGTAAGTATTCATCAAATACTTCATCCTCAGTATCAGATACACCGATGATATAGCCGCCTCTGGCTTTCATCTCCATTACGTTTGCCATCGTTGATTGATACTGCTCATCATGTGGCGCAAAGACCATGCAGATTGTCCCTTTGGTAACAAGCGCTAATGTCCCATGCTTCAATTCTCCTGCAGGTATTCCTTCTGCATGGATGTATGATATTTCTTTGATTTTGAGGGCACTTTCAAGCGCTGCACAGTACGCCAATCCGTGTCCGATAATATACATATGTTGCACGTCTTTGAGTGTTTGAGCAAGTGCAATGATTCGCGCTGTATATGCTTTGGTTGTTACTTCTTTGGCAGCTTTGGCAGCTTTGATAAGTAAGCTTTGACCATCTTTAACTTTGCCAATCATCGCATACGCGATAAGGAGAAGATGCGCAATTTTTGTAATAAACGCTTTGGTAGACGCAACACCTTTTTCTGGTCCAGCGCCGATAGCTAGTGGCAGATCAGACATGCGCCACAGTGTGGATCCGACGACGTTGACCAGTGAAAATATCTTGATACCTCTGACTTTTGCCTTTTTGACTATTTCTATGATATCCATAGTTTCGCCAGATTGTGAGAGTGCCACGAGTACGCTCTTTTGTGGGATGATTGATACCCGATGATCAAATTCGCTGGCGACGCCAAAGTTAATAAGTTTTTTGGCAATAAGCGAGAAAAAGTATGTCGCAGCACGAGCTGCGTGTGCCGATGTACCAGCGCCCACCATATAGACACGGGTAGCACGACTTAATTCCTTTGCGATGAGTTTGGATTGCTCTGGCGACTCAGATGCAATTTCGGAGAGGAGTCCTGCTTGTTCATGAATTTCTTTGAGCATGAAGTATGGATATGTTCCTTTCTCGGCCTCCTTGGCAGTCCACGTGAGCATTTGCTTTCTGGGGCGTACGTTATCGCCAGTTGTGGCGTTATAAATATGTATAGAATCGTCTTTGACGATTGCCATTTCATCATCTTCCAGAAAGTGGACTTGTTTGGTGTGTGGAAGAAGTGCCGCAGGATCGCTTGCCAAAAAATTTTCATTCGTACCAAATCCAACGACAAGGGGAGAGCCATTTCGCGCTGCAATCATCTCGTGAGATGTCGTATTGATGAGAATGATGGCATTTAATCCATCGAGTTGTTTAAATGCTTTTTGAACGGCTTTGGAAAAGACCATGGTTTTTGTGTGTTCTTCCACAAGGTGCACAATGACTTCGGTATCTGTATCTGATACAAATACATGACCTTTTTTCTTTAACATCGTGCGCAGTGCTTCATGATTTTCTACGATGCCGTTGTGGATGACGGCGATTTTTTTCGTACAATCCAGATGCGGATGGGCATTTTTTTCTGTGACTCCTCCATGAGTCGCCCAGCGTGTATGACCAAACGCAAGCGTACCAGCTGGCAATTCTTGGATAGTACCAGTGCCTATTTTTCCAATTTTTTTCTTCACCACAATTGTATTTTTTTCCTGCATTTTTGGTGATTGTTGCGGTACTACTGCCACTCCCCACGAGTCGTATCCTCTATACTCAAGAAATTTCAATCCGTCCAAAACGATTTGTGGCGCTGTAGACTTGTGCCCAACGTATCCAAATATTCCGCACATAGTGCCAAAAGAGAAGCGGACTTCTTGTTTTATAATTTATGTCTGACATTACTATCAGGTTTTTCTCATAAAACTTACGGTGAAAAGCGTCACCGAGGGGCACCCGCAGATTCACTCAGAAAATTTCTCAATTTTTGTGAAATTGTTCTGAGTTTCGATAACTCAGAATAAATGCTTCGCATTTTTCTGAGTAAACCCCTTCCTCGTATCCCGGTTATTATGCTCACTCGTTCGCATCAACCGGGCTTGCCCAGCTGGTGTGACGAGCCCAAGCGAGGAACATAATAGCTGGGCCACACGCTATAAAAATATTTTCCGCTCTCTGTAAATGTACCTTACTGTCCAATGCTACTTTGTTCATGATTCGATTGTCAAGTTTCTCAAACGTATCATCATGCTAACATGTTAGCATGATGATATGAGCTTATTTTTTGATATTCTTCGTGATATGATGTTTTTTGTATGAACGAGCTATTAAGAAATGTTAAAGTTTTGATTTGGGATTTTGATGGGACGTTGTATCGCCAGCAGCAAGGACTCTGGGATCAAATTCGTGAGTCTGAATATCGTGTGATCATGGATCGTTTGGGATGGACGCATGAGAAGGCCATAAGGGAATTCGTCAAAGTTCACAACGTCATAACACCAAGTGGTACACAGGCAGTGGCGCTGATTACAAAAATTTCTATGAAAGAAGCCGCGATAGAGACGGCAAAGTACGTAGACTATACCAACTATCTTCAGCCTGACCCCAAGCTTACGATTATGTTTACGAAGTTACAGTCATTTCGCCACTTTATGCTCGTCAACGGGACACAGGCGTCTGTTGCTAGCGGTCTGTCGCTTCTGCACGTTGATCCGATGATATTTGAAGAGATTGTCACTGCAGAAGTCGTTGGAGAAACGAAACCAAGTCAGAAAGGATTCTCACACATACTTTCAAAGACTCTGTTGCCGCCACAGTCACACATGATGGTCGGTGATAGGCTCGATGTGGATTTGGTACCCGCCAAGGCAATGGGTTTTCGTACAGCGCTTGTGTGGGAAACAGAATCAAGAGACGTTGCCGATATCACACTCACCACAGTGTATGAAATCGCTGACGTGGTAGCATAAGAAATATATGAATATATATTTTGCAAATCCGACAGGTACGAATGCAAATGAAGTTATACGTATACTGCAATCTATGCGGCATTCGGTCACCGCAAATGGTCATGGATCTGACGAAAAAACTACGATAGGTCCCAGTGATATTTTTTTGCGGGTGAAGAAATCTATAGAAGATGCTGATTGTATTGTAGCCGAGGTGACGACGGCAAAAGCGGCAGTCGGCGGAGAGATCGTATACGCGCTCACGCATGATAAGCCGGTGTTGGCGCTATTTTATAAAGATGCGGCAGATGCATTATCACCGATGATTACCGGAAATCCTTCAGAGCATTTATATCTTGAACACTACGATGAAGATAGTTTATCGATAGTTCTCAAACAATTTGTGGACGAAGTATCGGTGATTAAATCAAGAAAAGGACATCTTATTGTCATCGATGGCGGAGATGGATCAGGAAAGACGACACAGACGGAATTACTTGTGTCATATCTTACCGATAAAGGAGTGCGGGTAAAGGCGCTTGATTTCCCACGATATTATTCGTCTTTTCATGGCAAGGTCGTCGGTCGATTTTTAGCCGGTGAGTTTGGGGGAGTGAATGATGTGTCACCATACCTTGCTTCCTTAGCATATGCGTTGGATCGAGCGGCTGCTAAGCCTGAGATGGATGAATGGTTGCGACGTGGTGGAACAATAGTGTGTAATCGATACGCGACCTCCAATATGGCACATCAGGGTGCAAGACTTGCAGAGAATAAACGCAAGGAATTTTTGGATTGGATCGATGAGCTTGAATATAAAGTGCACAAGATCCCACGAGAAGACATTGTCATGTACCTTCATGTCCCATGGCGAGTCGGTATGGAGTTGACCAAGAAAAAAGGTTTGCGGGCATATTTGGGTGGGAAGAAAGATATCTTGGAGACTGATGAAAACCATAGGGTTGAATCTGAAGCGATGTACTTAAGTCTCGCCAAAAAGCGCAAAAATTGGGTAGTCATCGAATGTGTGATTGATGGCGTAATTCTTACCAAAGAAATGATTCACGAAAAAGTGTTGGAGGCGTTAAGAAATAAGAAATTAATTGGTTAGACATTATTTATTGTAATCAAGGCTAAGCCTTTTCTGGAAACGTTGCCCAATAAGGCTTAGCCTTGATTATCAGAATTTGAAATATATGACCACCACCATTTATCTTCTGCGTCACGGCGCATACCATAGTCCAAAACCAGTTGTCCCATATCGGTTGCTTGGGTTTCATTTATCAGATGAAGGTATTAAACAAGCACAATCACGCGCTGAAACGTTAAAAAATGTACCTATTATCGCTATATTTACAAGCCCAATGGAGCGTACATTGGAAACTGCCAAAATTATTGCCATGCCTCATGGACTTACGCCTATTATCGATGAGAGGCTAAATGAAGTCCGTTCACCACTTCAAGGAAAAACAAAAACACAAATTGATAAACTTGGTGGATGGTTTGTGTATGAAAACGAGTGGTACAAAAAGCAGGGTGGAGAGTCACTTTCAGAAATATGTTCACGCGTATATGCGTGCATAGATGAAAAAATGAAAGAATACGAAAGGAACACAATAGTGTTTGTCTCCCACGGTGATAATCTTATGTTGGCAGCAGAATACTACAAAGGCCTTTCGATTTCGCTTGCTACGCTTACAGATCAACCCTACGTCCCTATGGCTGGTGGGTTTCAAATTGACATTAACGATGGAAAAGCTACAATACAATCATTATGAAAATTCAAGATTATACGGTCATTTTTCATCCAGAACCTGAAGGTGGGTTTACGGTTGTTGTGCCGTCCCTTCCTGGGTGTGTCACGTATGGTAAAACGCTTAAATCTGCCAAAGCAATGATTACCGACGCGATTGAGGGGTATATTGCGAGTTTAATTAAGCACGGTGAGCCAGTTCCCTCCGATGAGGCTACGTTCATTTCGACCGTTCATGTCCACAATCCAGCCGTTTCCGTCGCGTATGCCTAAATTACCGCCATTAACTCCGAAAAAGCTTCTGGTGAAACTCAAAAAGATTGGATTTGTCATTGATCACACGACAGGAAGTCATATCATCCTGTATAACCTCAAAACCAAGCGAAGAGCAGTCGTTCCTCAACACCTCTCTGATATCCCGAAAGGCACCCTGTTATCAATTCTTCGAGAGGCAGGAATAACCAGAGATGAAATAAAGCAAGTCTGAGATCTGATTGCTTTTTTTTTCTAAATGTGGTATAAATAATTACAAGCGTTCAAGTATTAAATCTTGAAGCGGTTTTGTTTTTTCTCAAGTAACGCCATCCGGCTCAGCCGGACGTAGGTCACCAAATGAAAAAACCAATGAATCACATTAATAGTTCCTTTTTTATTGAGACCCTTCACGGGTCTTTTTGCGTTCTAGAGGAGGTCTTTGTATGAACGAACGCCTCCCTATAACCTTCGTCACCAGTGCCGATGGCAATAACAAAGCCGATATTTTTAGCAAATGGTTGCCAAACCACACGATCACTCGTCGCAATCCTTTGTATAACGAAGACCGTATTCACGAGAGTGCTCCTCATACGGAGCACAGGCCGCAGATTATTGCCGAGCGTAAAGCCAAAGACGATATCGCATTAGCCCAAGCTCTGTCAGGGTTAGCCCGAGTGATCGTGGAAGATGGCGACATGTATACCGGTGGAGATGAGAAAATGCTTCTTTATACCGATACAGTTCAATTGGTTCATATAAATGACACAGATATAGCAATGCTTGAAAAGCCCGTCGGCGACCCGATCGAGTGGGCTAAACATTCTCCCGAAGCCATGATGCAGTCAGGAAAAGATGTAGAAATAATAAACGCATTGACAGGCGTTCGAGCGGGTAAGGATGGTGTGACAGAACCTGTATCAGTTATTCTTCATGTTCGCGTTTCGATGCGGCCTTTTACGCGCGATGAAGTAGTTGACTTTGCGACGAAATCACCAGCAACCGTTGTAGCCACATCAGGAGGACTTTCTATAGCCAATGGTGGACGATCTTTTTATGATATGACCAAGCCCTTAGTGATTTCTGTGGCCGAATCCATGGATGACAAAAATCCTCGAGAATTGGCGCGATATAATACGTGGGATCATGTGACGAATGCTGAACTCAAACCATTTATCTGTGGCGCAGTTGAACCAGCTATTGATCGATTGGTAGAGAAAACAAGGCCTCAAAAGGTGGTATAATCTTTAGTATCCATGGATACACAAATCATCAAAGATACAGAAATTACCGCACTCATTGATGCAGAAACCAAGCGGCAGTCAGAGGTATTGGAAATGATCCCTTCAGAAAATTATACCTCATTGGCGGTCCGTCAGGCAGTGGGATCGGTGTTTATAAACAAATATGCGGAAGGTCAGGCAGGGAAACGATACTATCAAGGAAATTCAATCGTAGATCAACTAGAAAGTTTGTGTAAAACGAGAGCCTTAGAGTTATTTCATCTCTCTGTCGATCAGTGGGGAGTCAACGTACAAGCGCTCTCTGGAAGTCCAGCCAATCTTGCGATTATTTATGCATTGCTCGCTCCCAGTGAGAAAATATTATCTATGTATTTGCCAGATGGTGGGCATCTTTCCCATGGGTGGCAACTGCCAGATAAAAAAGTAACGATCCAGTCTAAATTTTGGAATGTTGAATTTTATCATGTGGATAAAGAAACACGAGTGTTTGACTATGACCAGATACAAAAAAAAGCCCAAGAATTTAAGCCAAAATTATTGATTTCAGGAGGCACTGCATATCCTAGAGAGATCGATCATAAACGAATGGGAATAATAGCACACAGCGTTGGCGCATATTATTTGGCTGATGTTTCTCATGAAGCGGGACTCATAGCCGGAGGAGCGAATATTTCACCATTTTCCTATGCGGATGTAGTCATGATGACGACACATAAAACGCTTAGAGGCCCACGAGGTGCGATTATTTTTTCCAAAAAAGAATTATCAGCATTGATCGATCAATCGGTATTTCCGAGTATTCAAGGCGGACCCCATGAACATACGATCGCTGGGATTGCAGTTGCTCTAAAAGAAGCTTTATCTCAAGATTTTAAACAATATGCAAGCCAAACTGTTGTTAATGCGCAAACGCTTGCAAATCTTTTTATCAACGAAGGACTTGATGTCGTATCAGGAGGAACAGATAAACATCTTATTCTTATTGATCTTCGTTCTATTGGCGCATCCGCATGGGTTGTCGCATGGGCTTTGGAATATGCAAATATTATCGTTAATCGAAACACCGTGCCATTTGACACAGGCACATCGGTGTATCCTTCTGGATTGCGATTAGGAACTCCGGCAATTACTACGCGTGGGATGAAGGAAAAAGAAATGAAACAAATAGGCGAGTGGATTGTACAAGTTATCAAGAAAGTCTCTCACTACCAATTACCAGAAACGAGAGAAGAACGAAAAGTATTTTTATCCAATGTGAAAAAAGAACTTGCTGGCAATAATACATTATCGAAAATAACAAAAGAGGTAGAAAAACTCTGCATTGATTTTCCTGTGCTATAGAGATATAATCCTTTTATTCTACACACTCAAACAGTATCTCTTCCCGATTAAAAATCGAGGATATTGGGTGGAAGGTCAAGAGGTACACTCGTCCAGAGGACGCTGTGTATCAGCGTCTTTTTTAGTTTTTAGATTCCCGCCTTCGCGGGAATGACAGGAAAAATTATGAAAAACATTACACTCGAGCAGTTGTTAGAAGCAGGATGTCATTTCGGTCACAAATCCGAGAGATGGCACCCCAAGGCTGCCGAATTTATTTGGGCTGAAAAAGATGGCATACACATCATCGATTTGGCAAAAAGCAAAGCTGGGCTTGATGCAGCCATGACGTATCTTTATGAATTAGGATCCTTGGGATCCACTGTTATTTTTATCGGCACCAAGCGTCAAGCGCAAGGTGTGGTCAAGCAAGCAGCGACTGCGGCAGGGGCAAGTTATCTTATCAATCGATGGATTGGTGGATTTATGACCAATTGGGATGGGATTTCCAAAAATATCAAAAAAGTAAACACCATGACCGCTGATCAGGCAACGGGTGAATGGAAAAAGTTTCCAAAGCATGAACAAATGGCTATGGCACGAGATCTTCGTCGTCTGATGGCAGATTATGAAGGAGTGTTGACCCTTACCAAGCCTCCAGCAGCTTTAGTTGTTGTAGATGTGCGCAAAGAGCAAATCTCTGTCAAAGAAGCACAGCGTATGGGTATACCAGTCGTTGGAATCGTTGACACAAACGCCAATCCTACTGGTATCGATTATCCAGTACCAGCCAATGACGACGCAGTGGGATCAGTTGAATTATTAGTAAACGCGTTGGTAGAGGCATATCGAGAGGGACTTGAAGTAGCACAAAAAGAAGCAGCGATTACCGCCGGCAAAGTAGCACCAGAGGTCAAAGTCGAACCAGCGATACAAAATATAAATGCAGTGGCAAAAGCTGCGAAAAAAGAAGAAGTGAAATTAGTAAAAAAAGTTACACGATCTAAAAAATGAACATTTCTATAGATGCACTCAAAAAACTTCGTGAAGAGACTCAGGCAGGGGTCGCTGATTGCCGCAAGGCACTCGAAGATGCAAAAGGTGATTATGATAAGGCAAAAAAACTTCTTGTAGAACGCGGGCTTGAAAAAGCAACAAAAAAAGAAGGCAATGAAACGTCAGAAGGGATAATTTCTTCATATGTGCATGCCAATGGGAAAGTAGGCGTGCTTATTGAGCTCAATTGCCAAACTGACTTCGTGGCTCGCACGGATGAATTTAAAAATTTAGCGCATGAAATAACCTTACAAATTACTGCGATGAATCCCAAAGATGTTGAAGAGCTGTTGAAAAGCGCGTATATTCGAGACACAAAACTTACGATGCATGCGTTAATAAAGCTTTCCATTGCCAAGTTGGGGGAAAATATAACTGTGTCAAAGTTCACCCGCATGACACTTGGTGAATAAGTGTGCTATTATATTTTTACAGATGATTGATCCACTTCTCTCTAATACGCGTGACCGTATGAAAAAAGCGATTGAGGTCACCAAAACAGACATCGCATCCATTCGTTCCGGTAGAGCGACTCCAGCACTTGTTGAAAATATTGTCATATCGGCATACGGCGGCACGCAGCATTTAAAAATCATGGAAATGGCGACTATTACCACCATGGATTCCAAGACTATCGTGATTGCTCCATACGACGCCTCGACTATTCAAGAAATTGAAAAGGGTATTATGGAAACCAACTCCGGTGTTACACCCGTTGTAGACGGCGACATCATTCGCATCACTATTCCACTTCTCTCCGAAGAACGACGACTCGAATACATCAAGCTTGCCAAAGCCAAATTAGAAGCTGGTCGCATCATGGTACGACAAGTCAGACAAGAAGGCATGAAGGAATTGAAAAAGTTGGAAGAGGCCAAAGAAATTTCAGAAGATGACCAAAAAAACGGTGAGAAACGCATTCAGGAATTGACCGATGAAATGATTGCAGATGTTGATACGATGGGGCAGCGGAAAGAAGCCGAGTTACTGCAAATTTAGCATTATGCTTATTACCGTTATTGTATTCTTTCTTCTCCTTTCCATCCTTGTGTTTGTACATGAGTTAGGGCATTTTTTGATGGCGAAATGGTCTGGTGTATTTGTCGAAGAGTTTGGTTTTGGATTGCCGCCAAGAATTTTTGGGAAGAAATTTGGTGAGACAGTACTTTCTATCAATTGGCTTCCTATCGGCGGGTTTGTAAAATTATTTGGTGAAGATGAAGCGACTGATCAAGAGTATCTGGAAGCGCAAAAAAAGCTTGGGAATATATTTCCATCTAATTTTTTGAAAGAGCGTTCATTTCAGTCAAAATCCAAAAAAGTGAGAGGTGCAATTTTGAGTGCAGGGGTGTTCATGAATCTGCTTTTGGCTATCGGCATCACCACCGTCCTTCTCACGCAAGGAGTGAAAGAACCGACGGGTACGGTTGTGATTGAACGAGTATCAGTCTCGAGTCCAGCCGAGAGGGCAGGACTTTTAATCGGTGACACTATTATTGGGTTAAAGGTTGATACAGATGTGATTGTACCCAAAACGCCCGCGGAACTTATTGCATATGTAAGCAAGCACAAAGGAACGCCTATTTTGCTTTCGGTTATCCGTGACCAACGGACGCTTGATGTCACCATAACACCTCGGATAGATGTGCCCCAAGGAGAGGGACCCCTTGGTGTGGCGATTACCGATTTAGTGTTTCACAAGTATTCTTGGAAAGAAGCACCGATCAAGGCTGTAGAGATAAATTTCACGCGTGGGAAAGACATGTTTGTATCGTTAGGACAAACCGTGTGGAAATTAGTCACGTTTCAAAAGCTTACCGCAGATGTCGCAGGACCTATCGGTATTGCACAAGTCACTGGACAGGCGGTCAAATTTGGTTGGGCTGCGGTGTTGGAGTTGGCGAGTATCTTGTCACTTAATTTAGCGATAATTAATATTTTACCCATACCAGCGCTTGATGGCGGACGATTACTCTTTGTCTTTTTGGAAAAAATATTAGGCAAGCGTGTGAAGCCTGCGTTTGAGCGATCGACTCATCAGATTGGCATGGTTGTGTTACTCCTTCTTATTCTTCTTGTGTCAGTAAACGACGTTATGCGAATTGTCCGCGGAGGATAATAATCGTATTTGACAGTGTACGCTTTATCTCGTAGGCTAAAGGTAATGCAAAAGATATTTGATGGTGCGTTGTGGTTTCTTTTTCTTCTTTTTATCATCCCGACGATGCTTATTATGGCATCATGGAATAGTTACCCCGGTGATTCTATGTATGGCGTCAAACTCGCATTAGAGCGTACATTGCTCTTCTTTGCGAAACCGAGTTATGCGGCAGAGGCATCGTTAAACGTGGCATATACGGATCGTCGATTTTCTGAAGCTAAGGTGATGCTTGCCAATGATCAGACGGGGAAGGGATTATCGTATCTCTCAGCGCAAGTAACGTCTACGACAAAAGTGATTGATCGAGCGCCAAATCAAGCGACGAAAAAAAAGATAGCAACAGAGTATGTGGCGAAGCTTAAAGAAGTGCGTTCTACGCTCAGTGAGCAAGGACAAGACGTGGCACCAGTCGCCGTAGCATCACGTGCTCCAACGCGCATACCCACAAGGCGTCCAACAATGGATATACAAGTAAATGAGGATCTGCCTGTTGAAGATGTACAACCGACGCTACGACCGACGATTCCGCCAGTAGCATCGGTAGAATTTACACAAACCCAGCAGGTCATAGAGCAAAATATCCAAGAACTTGAGGAGATTATCAATGCGCCTGACGATGATGATGATAACGGATCTAATAACAGGAATGGACAAGGAAATAATAACAATCGTGGAAATAAATCGAATTCTAATGGTGGACAGAATAGTAACAATAACGGTTCCAATAATGGGAATAATAATGACTAAAGAGAAACAAGGTGTTTATTTACACGATGGCGCATGGTATACTGGTGATCAAATGCGCATACGTTCCGAGATCCGACCGGAATAATTTTTCGAAAGAAGGCGCAGTCTCGCTAAGAACGAGAACGGGTAAGCCCGTAATAGCTAAGACAAGAGAAGCCCGCCTACGCTAAAGCTACGACGGGTAAATAAGGTGGTACCGAGAGATATAAAACCCTCTCCCTTATATAACACATGAATGTTTGTGTTATGTGTTTAGGGGAGGGATTTTTTTATGGCAACTTATGATGATTTTGTAAAGCTTGACGTACGCGTAGGGAAAGTAATAGCGGTTGATGATTTTCCTGAGGCCAGAAAGCCTGCATATAAATTAACAATCGATTTTGGTTCAGAGATAGGACAGAAAAAAAGTAGTGTTCAGGTGGTGAAGTATTACACGAAAGAAGAATTGATTGGGAAGCTCGTGCTTGGTGTGGTGAATTTTCCACCTCGGCAAATTGGACCATTTTTGTCGGAAGTATTAACCCTTGGCGTACCAGATGCGGATCATGAGTGTATACTGGTGGTACCAGACAAAGATGCTGTTATTGGTGGTAGACTTTATTAAATATACAATGAAAATTAAAAAAATTACCGTTCAAGGCAGCAAAATTAGTATCATTCTGCAAAAAGGAAATGAAGATTTTATTTCCTTGACAGACATGCTGAAAGCAAAAGATGGGGATTTCTTTATTTCGGATTGGCTCAGAAATAGAAACACCGTTGAATTTTTGGGGATATGGGAAAAACTACATAATCCAAATTTTAATTATGGCGAATTTGCCACAATTAAAAGCCAAGCAGGTTTGAATAGTTACAAGATAAGCGTAAAAGAATGGGTCAAAAAGACAAATGCGATTGGACTGAAAGCGACTGCAGGTCGATACGGGGGAACGTATGCGCACAAAGATATCGCTTTTGAGTTTGGCATGTGGATTAGCCCTGAATTCAAAATTTATCTCATCAAAGAATTTCAAAGACTTAAGGAACAAGAAAGCCAACGACTGGCACTTGGTTGGGACGTGAAGCGGACATTAGCCAAAATCAATTATAAAATTCACACAGATGCCATTAAAACTCATCTCATTCCACAAAATATTTCAAAAAAACAAATAAACATTGTTTATGCCAACGAAGCTGATGTGCTCAATGTTGCGTTATTTGGGAAAACAGCCAAAGAATGGCGAGATGAAAATCTAGGTAAAGATGGCAATATTCGTGACGACGCAGATGTTACTCAACTCGTCGTCCTTGCCAACTTGGAAAGTTTGAATGCTGAATTGATCCGGCAAAGTCTGCCACAGCCGCAGCGTTTAGTCCAACTTAATCATATCGCAATTGTTCAGATGCAGTCTTTGTTGGGTAGCAGTAGCGTGAAAAAGTTGAGTAGTAATTAATGGTAAACTTTATTAAGGAGATACTATGGTATTTGAAAAAAAAGAACTCAAAAAGAAATCGGATAATCTTTCTGATTGGTACACCGACGTCATTTTAAAAGCAAAGCTTGCTGACTACGGACCGGTCAAAGGCACGATGGTGGTCCGACCATACGGATACGCCTTGTGGGAAATGGTGACGGAAATATTTAATAAAATGTTCAAAGCAGCGGGAGTTGAAAACGCTTATTTTCCACTTTTTATTCCATATTCTTTGCTCGAGAAAGAAAAAGAACATGTGAAAGGATTCTCGCCAGAGTTAGCAATCGTCACGATTGGCGGAGGAGAGAAGCTTAAGGATCCATTGGTCGTACGGCCTACCTCAGAGACGATTATGTATTCTATGTATGCTAAATGGGTGCAGAGTTGGCGTGATCTGCCGGTACTTATCAATCAGTGGAACAATGTAGTGAGATGGGAAAAGCGTACGTATCTATTTTTGCGTACTATGGAATTTCTCTGGCAAGAAGGTCATACGGCGCATGAGACGCATAAAGAAGCTATCGAATTTACGAAAAAAGCGCTCGAATGGTACAGAATAATGTATGAAGAGTATTATGCAATACCGGTGTATGTAGGGACCAAAAGTGAGACCGAGAAATTTGCAGGCGCAGAGACGACGTTTTGTGTTGAGGCGCTGATGCCAGACGGAAAAGCTCTGCAAGGCGCCACATCTCACGATTTAGCTCAGCATTTTTCAAAACCCTTTGACATCAAATTTCAGAGTAAAGAGGGCAAGACTGAGTATGTATGGCAGACGTCGTGGGGATTCTCTACCAGAAGCTTGGGTGGATTATTTTTAGTTCACGGTGACGACCAAGGGTTGATATTACCTCCTAAAATGGCGCCGATCCAAGTCGTGATCATGCCGATTAAAAAATCAGCAGATTCAGAAAATAGCGAGCTTGAGTTTTATGCCAGAGAAATGCAGGAAGCACTATCAAATGGCGGTGTGCGTAGCAAATTTGATGGCCGCGATGAGCCAAGTATTGGCAGACGATTTAATGAATGGGAAGTGAAAGGCGTCCCTGTTCGATTTGAAGTTGGTTTACGAGAATATACCGATCGAACGGTCACGATTGTTCGTCGAGACACAGGAGAAAAGATTAGCGTTGAGCGGGGCGAAATGTTGATTACGGTAGAGAGGCTATTGAAAGATATTCAAAAATCATTGTTTGATAAAGCAAAAGACTTTTTGACGAAAAATACGCACGACGTGAATTCATATGCTCAATTCAAAGAAATTATGAGTTCGTCTCGAGGGTTTTTACGCGCATTTTGGTGTGAGAATTCGGCTTGCGAGGCAGAAATTAAGAAAGAAACAAAAGCGAGTACGCGATGTTTACCGTTGGATTCAAAAGAAGAAAAAGGAGCGTGTATTCGCTGTGGTAAAGAAGCTAAATATAGATGGTTTTTTGCGCAGTCGTATTAAGAATTTAATAGTGATTTTTCGTGCGCATATTTTTTTCAAAGTATTGTATTTTCCACATCCTACGGTTTCGATCATATCCATTATATGTTCTTTTAAGTATCCCAGCTGTTTCAAATGCATGCATTGCAATTGAAGCAGGAAATGCTGGAGCAGGATCAGGTTGGAACCTTTGTATATTTGGACGTATATGAAATATTTTATCGAGATGTTTTGCGAGTTTTTGCATACTTATCCAATATTCATTTCCTATTCTTTTGATAAGTTTTGGTGAAAAAGTACTAATTATTTGTTCGCCTGAGATTGGTCGTCCGTCAGAAGTGATTAGAAATGGAGCTTGGACGACCGCTTCGTAGAGAATTTCTTTTTTTTTGCGTTCAGGAATAATTTCAACATTGAGCATATATTTAATATACTATAGACCTATAGTATAGTTTTGTCAAATTGAGCGTATTGATGCGACAGATTGCATATCTGATATACTATTAATATGAAAACGATTGTATGTCATTTGGGCCCTGATTTGGATGCTATCACAAGCATTTGGCTTATTAAGATGTTTTTGCCTGAATGGGAAGAGGCGAGTTTTGCGTTTGTACCGGCAGGAAAGACATTAAACGATATGCCTCCAGATGATCATTCAGAGATCATGCATGTCGATACAGGTTTTGGCAAATTTGATCACCATCAAACATCTGATGACACGTGTGCTGCTAAACTCGTTTATGAGGAAATTAAAAAATATCATGGCGTAGACATTGCTCTTGAACGAATGATTGCAATTGTTAACGACATTGATCATTTCCGTGAGGTATTCTTTCCTAATCCCAACGGTGATATTTGGGGGTTTGGGTTGCATACAATTATCGATGGTTGGCGATATATGTACGCTGATAATCAGTTAAAAATTGTAGAACTCGGCATGTCCGCTCTTGATGCGATATATAAGACGATGCAAAATAAGGTGTGGGCAGAGGTTGAGATTGAAAAAAATGGTATAGAGTTTAAGACCAAGTGGGGAAAGGCAATTGCATTTGAAACGGTCAATGATGAGGTCATACACGTGTCACAAAAGAAGGGGTTTGTGATCGTGGTTCGCAAAGACCCTAGAAAATTGTATTTACGTATCAAAGCATTGCCACTGCCAGAAATTGATCTGTCTCCCGTATATGAGCGATTGAAAAACGAAGAGCCAGAAGCCACATGGTTTCTTCATGCCAGTCACCACATGGTGTTAAACGGCAGTGCTAAAAATCCCGATATGAGACCATCAAAACGTCCGTTATCAGAAATTATTGCAGTAATACAGGAAGTCTGTGGTGATTGAGCATTGATGATTGGAGATTGTTATGGATTGTATTTTTTGTAAAATTATTGCTAACGAAATTCCATCGTACACAGTGTATGAAGATGAACACACTCGTGCATTCTTAGATATATTTGGAGCGACAGATGGTCATACGATGGTGGTGCACAAGCGCCATGAGGAAACCATTGTTGGGTATAGTGACCAAGAAATAAGCGACGTATTTAAAACTGTGAAAAAAGTCGTGACAGCTATAGAAAAAGCGTTTGACACCAAAATTCTCTCCATCGGCCTCAATCATGGCGAACCGCAAGGTGTGCATCATATGCATGTGCATATTATGCCTCGCTTTGAGGGTGATGGAGGTGGTATAATACAGCAACTTCCAAAGAGAAAATTAGTCAAAAAAGACTTTGGAAAGATAGTTTCTAACATAAAAAAGAAACTAGTATAGATTGGTGGTGTTTATTTTATATGGTATTTGTAAAAGCAAGCCCAGGTGATTCACCAGATGCAACAATTCGTAAATTTATGCGTAAAGTCCTCTCTGAGGGTGTTTTGCAGGATTTGAAGAAACGCGAGTTTTATGTCAAGCCTGCCGAGAAGCGCAAAGAGGCGAAGAAAGAATTAAAGCGTCGCATGCGAAGAAACCGAAAAACTTCTTATTAGTATGCTGTTTTTAGAATTACAAAAGCAATTGGTAGTTGCCATGAAAGCCCACAACAGCATGGAAGTGGGTACTATTCGCATGCTTATATCAGCGGTCAAGAATGTCGCGATAGATAAGTATGGTGTGCACGCTGATACAAAAGTCTCAGAAGCTGACATATTGGATGTGGTGAAAAAACAGGTAAAAACACACAAAGAATCGATTGACGCGTTTACGAAAGCGGGTAGGTCAGAGTTGGCCGAAAAAGAGCAGGCAGAACTTGATATTCTTTCCAAATATTTACCAGCGGAATTGTCTGATGAGGATTTACTGGCAATTGTTTCAAAGGTTGTTTTAGAATCTAGCGGTATTGCATACGGTCCACTTATGGGTAAAGTTATGGTGGCAGTGAAAGGACAAGCAGGTGGCGATCGTGTTTCTTATATGCTCAAAAGCCTTTTATGATCACAGTATTATTTCAGACCGAATCGCATTTTCCTGTGGATGTACAGGTAGTCAAGGATGCGATTATACGATCCCTTGAAGGGCGAGTGACGTCTGACACAGAAGTAAGTGTGACGATAGTGGGCGATCGTCGGATGAAAGCGTTAAACAGCATCTATAGAAAATTAAAGAAGACCACAGATGTCTTATCCTTTCCCCAAAACGACCCGTCTCAGTCTATGGCGCCTTTTGTGGTGGCCCCTGATGGGGTTATGCGGCTTGGAGATATTGTGATCTCGTATCCGCAGGCAGTGGTAGAGGCTACAGAGGAGAACATGTTGGTTCTTGATAAAATAGTTGAACTTGCGCTTCATGGGTTAGAGCATTTGCTTGGTAATCATCACGAGGAATAACTATGGCGTTTTATCGTACGTACAGACCACAAGTGATTGGGGAGATTGATAATAAAGATGTGCAAAAGGCACTTCTTTCTCTGTTATCAAAAGATCGCAAGAGCTTGCCACATGCATTCTTTTTCAGCGGTCCGAAAGGATCAGGAAAAACGACTGCCGCAAGACTCATCGCCAAGCTATTTCTCTGTGAGAAATTAGGAAGGCTTGGTCCTTGTGGATCTTGCCCTGCGTGTGCATCGGTTACCAAGGGTTCAGCGATTGATCTGATCGAGATAGATGCCGCGAGTAATCGCGGCATAGATGAAATTCGTAGTCTTCGTGATGGAATAGGATTATCGCCAAGTATTGGAGAATTCAAAGTCTATATCATCGATGAAGTGCACATGCTTACCAATGAAGCGTTTAACGCATTGTTAAAAACCCTCGAAGAGCCGCCACTTCACGCAGTATTTGTGCTTGCGACAACCGATCCGCAAAAAGTTCCAAGTACTATCCTTTCTCGGTGTATGCACATTAAATTTGCTAGAGCTGGGAAAAAAGAACTCGTGACAGTGCTTCAAAGGATTGCCAAAAAAGAAAAATTAAAATTTACCGATGAAATTTTTGATCTGATTGCAGATGTCGCTGATGGTTCTTTTCGTGATGCGGTGAAGCTTTTGGAGCAAGTAAGTTTTTTTCACGCAGATGTCACGCTTGAGGATGTGCGTACACTGTTGTCAGTATCAGATAGCGCGACGCAAACCGCGTTTATCAAAGCACTTGCAGAAAAAAACGCAAAAGAAGCACTTGGTATCGTAGGTCGCTTGGTGGCGGATGGATCTGATATCAAACAATTTACAACACAAATTCTATATGCATTGGAAAAGCACCTCGTGCAAAGCGTCTCAGGGAATACCGGCGATACGTCTTGGTCTAAAGAATCATTGCTTAGCGCCATAGAGGAACTTTCACACGCATTCAGTAGTTTTCGATTTACACCGATTATGGCGCTTCCTGTAGAAGTTGCGATTGCGCATATTTGTACGAGTCAAATGCCTCCAGCAACAGAAGAACCACGACCTGCATCCATTGCACGAACTGTCAGTGTCAAAGAGGTGGAGCACCCTATTTCTAAACCACACGCAGGGGATAAACCACTCGGACTTTTGACCATTGAGCGGTTGACCGAACATTGGTCGGATGTCATCACAGCCGCTAAACCCATGAATCATTCAATCGCTGGCGTGCTTCGGTCGTCTCGTCCTCATGCAGTGTCAGGCAGTGTAGTATCTATTGAGGCATTTTATCCATTTCATCAAGAGAAGCTTTCAGAGCCAAATGTGCGTGCGATGCTCTCCGAGCTTATGAAAAATTTATTTGGTGAAAAAGTAACGGTTGAGATAGTCTTAGGGAAAAAGTAGTACAATATTCTTTTATAGGAAAGGGGAGTATATATGATCAATCCATTTAAAGCACTCGGAGATTTAAACTCCATGCGAAAACAAGCGATGCAAATACAACAAGCATTAGCGGGTGAGGAGTTTGAAGTGGTGGAAGGAAACGTTCGCATCGTCATTTCAGGAAATCAAGAAGTGAAAGAAGTAGAAGTTGATGGTGTAGCAAACGAAGACCTCAAGCGAGCCATAAATAATGCGATAAAGAAGTCACAACAAGCCGCTGCCATGAAGCTCGCTGAGATTTCCAAAAATTTTCAGCAATAATGAAAGAATTTATTACCGGCTCTGTAGCATACGATTACGTTATGAATTTTTCCGGTCGTTTCGCCGATCGGATTATGCCGGATAAATTGCATCAGATAAGTTTAAGTTTCCTAGCCGATAAACTGACAAAAAATTTAGGAGGTTGTGCTGGCAATATCGCCTACACGCTTAAATTATTAGGGGTCGAGCCGCATATTATTGCGGCTGCAGGAAATGATTTCTTAGATTATCAGCAATTTTTAAGTAAGCATGAAATATCTTCAGACGGAATTCGAATTGTGTACGACGAGCCGAGTAGTTCGTACCATGTGGTAACGGATAGGGATGATAACCAAATTGGCGCGTTTTATCTCGGCGCATCGAAATATAATAAGGAACTTTCGCTTCAACAATCCGAAAAACCTCATTTCGTCGTCATAGGTCCGAATGACCCTGATGCAGTGAAAAAATATGTTAGAGAGTGTCGAGAGTTTGGATATCGATACCTTTATGATCCTGCGTTTCAGATTGATAATTTTACGCCGGAAGAGTTGCGGTTTGCTATAGAGGGAGCGGAGATTCTTATTGGTAATGATTATGAGATTGCGCTCATAGAGCAAAAGCTTGGTATTTCACATGAAGAAGTATTGGTTATGGGTCCGAAAGTTGTGATCACGACGCTTGGAAGTAAGGGTTCTATAATCGAATCACGAAACGATGCTATTGCAATAAAACCAGCGAAAGTTAAAAATACGAGTGATCCGACTGGCGCAGGAGATGCGTATCGAGGAGGTTTTTTGGCGGGATACCTGAAGGGATATGATCTTTCCACCTGCGGCCAGATGGGATCAGTCGCTGCTGTGTACACGGTTGAGAAATACGGCACTGTAACCCATCACTTCACCAAGGAAGAATTTGTAAAACGGTATAAAGAAAATTATAATCAAAGTATAAAATTATGAATAAAATAATTTTTCATGATGTTAAAGACCTTGCACTTTCACCCCTCGGCAAGAATCGCATTGAGTGGGCGGGTAATCAAATGCCAGTACTTAAAATTTTGGGTGAGCGATTCATGAAAGAAAAACCATTAAAAGGTTTGAAGTTAGGGGTATGTCTTCATGTTACGGCAGAGACTGCAAATCTTATGATCATGCTTAAAAATGGTGGCGCAGACGTGTGCCTTTCTGCAAGTAACCCATTGTCTACGCAAGATGACGTGGCAGCTTCATTGGTGAAAGATTATGGTATTTCGACATACGCGATAAAAGGTGAAGATACGAAGACGTATTACAAACATTTAAACGCAGTTTTAGATACACATCCTAATGTCACGATGGATGACGGTGCTGATTTAGTTTCTCTTCTTCATAAGGAACGAAAAGGTCAATTAAAGGAAATGATAGGCAGTAGTGAAGAAACGACTACGGGCGTTATCAGACTTAAAGCAATGGAAAAAGATGGCGCACTAAAGATTCCTGTCTATGCTGTAAACGATAGTGATACCAAACACATGTTTGATAATCGTTATGGCACGGGGCAATCAACGCTTGATGGCATCATGAGAGCGACCAATATGTTGATTGCCGGCAAGACGATCGTGGTAGCAGGGTACGGATGGTGCGGGAGAGGTTTGGCATCTCGTGCACGGGGCATGGGTGCACAGGTCGTGGTGACAGAGGTAGATGCTATCAAAGCCCTTGAGGCGGTCATGGATGGCTTTAGTGTGATGCGTATGATTGATGCCGCAAAAATTGGCGATATTTTTGTGACGGTGACGGGAGATAAGAGTGTTATTACTCTCGAGCACATGCTATCTATGAAAGATGGTGCAGTGGTTGCTAATTCAGGACACTTTGATGTGGAGATAGAGATAGCCGCACTTGTGAAAAAAACCAAGGCCACACGACGCATCCGACCATTTGTGGATGAATACACGTTACCCAGTAAGAAAAAGATTTTTGTGTTGGGTGAAGGAAGGCTTATAAATCTTGCCGCCGCTGAGGGGCATCCTGCTGAAGTCATGGATATGAGTTTTGCCAATCAAGCATTGGCCGCTGAATTTTTTGTAAAAAATAAAGGAAAATTAGAGGCAAAAGTGTATCACATCGATCGCGCAATGGACTTAGAAATTGCACGCTTGAAACTTGTCGCAATGAATATTAAAATCGATACGTTAACAAAAGATCAACAGCATTATCTAACCAGCTGGCAGGAAGGGACATAATATGGCAGTCAATTTAAATCGGGCATATCATGGGTTGCAAATAGTTCATCAAACAGAAAAAAATCAAAAAAACTTGCAAAGGCGACTGGGTGTAGCATGGAGAGATACTTCTTTGACGAGTGTAGCAATTTCTGAGGCTTCTCACGATTTGACCCCAGAAGAGAGAGCAGATTTATTAATAAAACTTGAGGCTCAGAATAAATTTTTAAGACGAATTGAAGTTGATTAATTCTTATAGCTTCAACATTTTGTGTATAATACACACATGGTTAAAATTCCCATTTCTACAAGACTTTTAGATGTCCCCTCGTCTCCCATCCGTAAACTTGTGCCGTTTGCACAGGCAGCCAAAAAAGAAGGAGTACACGTCTACCATTTAAACATTGGAGATCCTGATATCAAAACGCCTGACGTGATGCTAAATGTGCTGACAAATTGGAAAGATAATCCATTGCGATATGGACAAACTCAGGGAGAAGTAAAATTTCTTGAGGCGCTTAAAATATATTATCATCGATTAGGTTTTGATTTTATCGATACCACGCATATTCAAGTCACGTCGGGTGGATCTGAGGCGATATCCATGGCAATGTTTGCCACGACAGAGATAGGTGATGAAGTGCTTACGTTTGAACCGTTATACACCAATTACAATTCCTACGCCGCGATAAATGGTGTGACATTAAAAGCAATTCTTACGACTGCTGATACAGGCTTTCATTTGCCCTCAAAAAAAGATATTGAGAACGCAATTACAGAGAAAACAAAAGCGATTCTTCTTTGCAATCCCAATAATCCGACGGGTACGGTATACACGAAAGAAGAGATAGAGACGCTTATAACGCTAGCGAAAAAGCATAATCTTTTTATTCTTTCTGATGAAGTATATCGTGAGTATACCTACGACGGACGCGTTCACGTTTCCCTTCTATCCTATATGAGAGATCTTCCAGAACAAATCATTGTGTTGGATAGTATGTCAAAGCGTTATAGTCTCTGTGGTGTCAGACTTGGCAATCTTGTGACGTTAAATAAAGCTGTGTTGGCGGGAGTTCTTGCTATCGCACAAGGACGATTGTCTGCTGGATTTGTCGATCAAGAAATTGCAGCGAAACTAGTCGATGTGCCACAAAAGTATTTAGATGATGTTCATGCGGAGTATGTGAAGAGACGCGACGTGCTTTACGAAGGATTAAAAAGCATAGAGGGAGTTGTTATCCCAAAGCCCGAAGGAGCGTTCTATACTATAGTTGGACTTCCTGTGGATGATGCAGAAAAGTTTTGTCAATGGTTACTTACCGATTTCAGGCACAACAATGAGACGCTCATGTTGGCTCCTGCTGCTGGATTTTATGCTACGAAAGGCAAAGGAATAAACCAAGTGCGTATCGCGTATGTTTTAAATATTGAAGCCATTTCTCGTTGTGTAGAGTTGTTGGCAAAAGCGCTCAAAGCGTATGAAAAAAAATAAAAAATTAGTGCTTTTTGATATTGATGGCACGCTTATTCGGCATTTTGGTCCCGAAGGGTCGATTAATGTTGGTTGGTATCGATTTACCCATGCGTTAAATACTGTATTTCATTTAGACGTTATTCCTGTTCCCAAGCTGAATTATCACGGGAGTGTGGATCGTGCGATACTTTTTGATATCGCAAGCCAATATGGAATCAAGAAAGAACAATTTGATGCGAAGTGGGAGGAAGTAAAATCCGCAGTGGTTGAGTATGCCCATACCAAGGAAATAAAACAGATTTACGAAGCAATTCCTGAGGCAGTATCTCTTTTAAAAAGATTAAGCATTCTTCCGCAGAAATATTTTATTGGCGTATTGACAGGTAACGTAGAAAAGATGGCATATTGGAAGCTTGAACATGTAGGGATAGATACAAAATTATTTTCATTATTTGTGACTAGTGATGAATTTGAAGATAGAATATCGTTGGCTAAATCGACGTTTGCGAAATTAGAAGAACGAGCAGGGCTTGTTATTGAACCAAAAGATACAATCGTTATTGGCGATGCTGTTGGAGATGTGCGGTGCGCTAAAGCTATTGGAGCTGCAAGTATCATAACCATGACGGGTAAACACAAAAAAGATGAGTTAGAAGTCGAACATCCCGATCTTCTTGTCGATTCACTTATGGATGAGCGGGTACTGTCATTGTTAGAATTAACAACATGATTTTATTTTCTGGTACATCCAATCCACTCCTTTCAAAAGAAATTGCTGATCTATTGGGCGTTTCATTGGGTAATGTTGAAGTGACGAGGTTTATAGATAGTGAGTGTCGTGTGAGGATTCTTGACGATGTCAAAGATCAAGACGTGTATGTTTTGCAATCATTATCTCAAATTGCGGATCAGCATTTAGTAGAACTTTGTTTGTTTGCGACCGCGTTAAAGAGTCTGGGAGCAAAAACCGTCACTGCCGTCATTCCATGGATGGGGTATAGCAAACAAGATAAGTCATTTCGTAAAGGAGAAGCCGTATCAGTACAATTGGTCGCGAAAGTTATAGAGGTTGCAGGATTTGACAGAGTGATTTGTTGTGAGCTTCACTCTGAGACAGTCATCCCATATTTTGCTATTCCTGTCACAGAACTCTCAACGCAAGAGCTTTTAGCTTCTGCAAGGGGTCCCCTTGCAGAGTGTGTTGTGGCTTCGCCAGATACAGGCGGGAAATCTCGATCAAATGCATTTGCTAAACATATAAGCGCACCAATTGTGTATTTAGAGAAGCAAAGAAATTACGATACAGGACACGTATCGGTCACTGGTATTGCAGGTGACGTGAAAGGGAAGACTGTGGTGATATTTGACGATATTATAAACACAGGCGCGACAGCAGTAGAGACCAGTGCATTTGTGAAAAAAAACGGAGCGACACGTGTGCTATTTTTGGCGACCCATGCAGTATTTGCGGGCGATGCAGTATCAGCACTTACCCACAGTACGATTGATCATGTAATCGTCACAGATACGATAACTATAGCAAAAGAAAAACAATTTCCTACCCTCACTATCGTCTCAGTTTCTTCTCTTTTGGCTACTGCCATAGCAAGCTCAATACGCTAAAATAGATACCATGTCACTTTTACCTCCATCGCTTACCCGTCTTATTGAAAATTTTGAGCGATTGCCCGGAGTCGGTCCCAAAACTGCCCAGCGGTTAGCATTTTATCTTTTGCATGTTCCGGAGGAAGAGTTGCAAAAGTTTGCCGATAATTTGACGAATCTTAAAAAAAGCACGGTGCTTTGTGCGCTTTGCCGTAATGTCTCGGAGAAAGATCCCTGCCAGATTTGTGCTAATAACGATCGTGACCAACGTATTATTTGTGTGGTAGAGCAACCGACAGATGTCCTCTCTATAGAGAAGACGGGTACGTTTAAGGGTGTATATCACGTCCTGCATGGATCGCTTGATCCGTTAAATAACATAGGTCCTGATGAGCTGTATATAGAAGATTTACTCAAAAGGATTTCGCCAGAAGTCTCCGAAGTCATCCTAGCGGTAAATCCCAACATGGAAGGAGAGGCGACGGCGATGTACATCACGCAACAACTTAAAGCTAAGAATTCAGAACTTAAAATAACTCGGCTTGCCCACGGACTGCCAATTGGTGGAGACATAGAGTATGCTGATAGTGTGACGCTGACTAGAGCTCTAGAGGGGAGACGAGAGTACTGATATGGTAACGAAGGCGCAAATAGAAACAGTATTACGAAATATTCCTGATCCAGAGATCGGTGTGTCATTGTGGGAGTTGGGGCTCATCTATGACATTAAAATTGATGAGAAATCAGGAATTGTCACGGTGATCATGACATTAACAACCATTGGGTGTCCGCTATTTTCTCTTATCGCCAATCCCATTAAAAAGGAAGTGGGTGTACTCAAAGGAGTAAAAGGTGTGGATGTTGAGTTGACGTTTGAGCCGCCATGGAATATGGAACGTATGTCTGATGATGCGAAAACGCAGTTAGGATTTTTATAATATGGCAAACGCGGGATCAATCGCAAACCAAATCGGTGAAAGCTTTGAACACATTGGCAAAGATATAGTGTCAGAGACCATACAAGCACCCAAAGATATTGTCGGTAAAGCGCTGGAGAGTTTAGGAAGTGGATCATCCAATAAGAAAGCGGGACAGAAAACTACAACATCAAAAACCTCTATCAATCCGACTGATACTGCTGCAATGACTGAATCTGGTCAGACCAACAGTGAAGAGATCAAGCAGGCGATAGCGCGTGCGGCACTTGTTGAATTAGCAGGTGGGAAAAAGTCGCAAGAACCATCTGATTACGATAAAAAATTGCAGGAAGAAGAACAGAAAAAACAGGAAAAGGAGCAAAAAAAGAAAGCTGCGAGTATGATATTGCAGCCGCAGTCCTCAAAGAGGAAGCGTGGAGATCTGTATGGTTTGAAAGCCAAGAAAAGCTCGACAGAGATTGGTAAAAATGTGAGACAAGATTGACAACGCTACATTAGAATGGTATTCTGCACGTACTATGAACACTACGCAAAGTATCACTATCTCTGATCTTCGTCAAAATGCAACTGCAGCGGTCAATGCGGTAGTGGGTACACAGATTCCTACAATTATCATGCAACGATCCCAACCAAGGGCAGTGTTGGTAGATGTAGATTATTATCAAGCATTGGAGGATGCAGTGTTGGATTTAACTGATTCCCAAGAAGCAGAACGAGCAAAGAAAGAGCCAAGAGTTCCTTTATTACCGTATGTTAAAAAACGATTCGGCACGATAAAGCTATGAACGTTTTAAGTTCCAATCGAGCACAAAAAGAACTTCATCAATTACCCGATCAACTCGCTCGAACAATTTTAAAACATATAATTTCATTATCGACGAATCCGTATCCAAGCAATTGTAAAAAACTTCAAGGTCAAGGTAACTGGCGATTGAGAGTTGGATCGTTTCGAGTTATATACTTTGTTGATAAGAAACTAAAGGAAATCACCATTCTTCGCGTTGCAGACAGAAAGACTATTTATAGATAAGCAAAATGTCATATAATAGTAAAGTTTTATGATGCTCTACAACACTCTCTCTAAAAAATTAGAAACATTTGTTCCTTTAGAAGACAGGAAAGTTCGATTTTATCACTGTGGCCCCACGGTGTATTGGACGCAGCATATAGGCAATCTTCGTGGAATGGCGATGGGGGACTTACTCGTGCGAACATTGCGATACTTTGGGTATACAGTGACCCATGTGCGTAATTACACAGACGTTGGACACTTAACAAGTGACAGTGATACGGGAGAAGACAAAATGGAAAAGGGTGCTAAACGTGAAGGCTTGACACCTTCTCAAATTGCACAAAAATATATAGATATTTTTGAGTCTGACACCAAGGCGATTAATCTCGTAGAACCTAATTTCAAACCAAGACCAAGCGAACTGATTGGGGAGATTATCCTGATGGTGCAAACACTCCTTGATAAAAATTACGCATATGTTACTGATCTTGCCGTATATTTTGATGTGTCTAAATTTCCCGACTATACAAAATTATCCCGACAAAAGATGGATATGAATATACAGGGTAAAGGAAAGGGTGAGATTGAAGATCCCCATAAAAAACATTTTGCGGACTTTGCATTATGGATATTTAAAACAGGGTCTCACGCAAATGCTTTACAAACGTGGGAATCGCCGTTTGTTTCAAAAGCTATACAAAATGGTAGAGGATTTCCTGGGTGGCACATCGAATGTTCGGTCATGGCCAAAAAATATCTAGGAGATATGCTTGATATACATATGGGGGGAGTGGAGCATATTCCCATTCATCACACCAATGAAATAGCACAAAGTGAAGCAGCTAACGGCGTTCCGTTTGTTCATTTCTGGCTTCACAACGAGCATTTAGTTATAGACCATGAAAAGATGGCTAAATCCCAAGGTACGGGCTTAAGTATTGATGAGGTGAAGAAGAAAGGATACGACCCGTTGAGTTTACGGTATTTTTATCTCAACGCCCATTATAGAACTCGACAGAATTTTACGTGGGACGCGCTTACTGCTTCAGAGAATAGTCTAAAGCAACTGCGTAGTGTCGTTGCAACTTTGTCTCAGGAGTCTCATCGAACTACGTTGTCCAACGAAAAACTAGAAAAAGTCGATGCATTTCGTGATGCCTTTGATGCGGCGCTTACAAATGACATGAATATGCCGCAAGCGTTGGCGGTCGTATGGGAGACGGCTAAATCCAATATCCCGTCACCCGATAAGAAAGATTTGCTTCTCGATTTTGATAGTGTATTAGGGCTCGATTTGGCAAAGGTATCAACAGAGATTTCACTCGATATTCCAGAAAATATCCATGTGTTAGTAGCCAAAAGAGAAGAAGCCAGAAAAAATAAAGATTTTCAGAAATCAGATAGTGTCAGAGATGAGTTGTTGTCTCTAGGATTTATCGTCGAAGATCTTCCTACTGGACCCAAAATTTCTAAGAAGTAAATTCTTTCTTTTAATTTCCTACGGTTATTACAGAAGCAGAGACGCTTTTACTGGTGACATTAAATGATTTCGCATCGATAGTAAATGAGATAGGTGATCCCACTACTGCCGTACTCATCACAAAGTTTGTTGGTGTTAACACTTTCCATGTTCCATAATCTTTCGCTGCGCCACTTCGGGATGTGTCTGCAAATTGTACGTTGGAGACGATGATCATACCTTCAACATCGACTACCTCACTGACTATTCCTGTAAGCTTTAGGGTGTTGGTAACTGCTGCTCGAGCTCGGATATCTGTACCGCCTGATTGATTTGTATTTTTTACAGCGTTTATAATCGCAACCGTTATGATGCCAACGACTATGAGCCCAAAGGCGGAAATAAGATAGATAAGACTATTTGGTTTTTTGTTCATAGTATCTTTATTGTGCTAGAGACATGACGTCTTGTCAAGATTTCGCTGTGAGTCATGATACAATCATATCAGAAATGAAAAATATATTTAAGATATTCACCTCTACCAAAAACTTCGTCCCCCTCTATATTTTTATGGGCATGTTTATCATCACGTCGTCTCTTCTCTCCTTCGTGGGACCATTTCTCCTTAAACAAATCGTCGACATTATTAGTGAGCAGTTCAAAAACGGTACTGGTAACATCCAAGCGTTGGCTATGAATCTTGTGTGGTTGTTAGCGGCTGATGTAACAGGTACAGTTGTCACCTCGTATGGTCAGTGGATTGGCGACATTATGTCTATTCGACTCCAAAACTTTTTGTCTGCCAAATTTTATAAACACATACTCGATTTAGATGTTGGCTATTTTGATAATATCTCTGTAGGCGATTTATCCAACAAAATGTCTCGGGGAATCGCGAGCATCACGCAGTTTATTGGTAACACCACCAATAACTTTTTACCGTTCTTCCTCACGGCTTTGGTTACGATTGGCATCTTGGCATTTTATTCGCCATTGGTCGCCTTTCTCTTGGCTATTTTATTTCCTATCTATGTCATTATTACGCATAAATCATCGACCGCGTGGGGCAAGTATGAACAAGAAAAAAACGGTATTGCGGATCTGGCTCAAGGACGCGCATTAGAAAGTTTATCTGGAATCCGTGTGGTAAAGGCTTTCTTATCTGAGCCTTTTGAATATAGTCGCTTTACCAAAGCACGAGAGCAAATAGAGCGCCTCACCAAGACCCAAACCAAAGAATGGCATATTTACGATTTTTATCGTCGGATAGCACTCAATATTATTTTATTTTTCATTTTGTTTTATATCCTCTATCAGACTTTCCATGGGCGGTTTAGTCTAGGTGAGATGACACTTATGATTCAGCTCGTCAATCAAGCACGATTCCCACTCTTTGCGATGTCGTTTATCATCGGACAGATTCAACAGGCAGATGCAGGCAGCAAAGACTTTTTTGATGTATTGGCGACAAGCAAAGAAATATATGATAAGAAAAATGCAAAAGACTTGGTATGGAAAAGGAAAACAGGGGACAGTCTTACGTTTTCAAACGTATCATTTGCGTATGGCAAAAATGGCATTGATATATTGAAAGAAATATCATTTGCCCTAAAAGCTGGCGAGAAACTAGCGTTAGTAGGAGAGAGTGGTCAGGGCAAATCAACACTCGTGAATCTTATCCTGCGTTACTACGTGCCTCACGCAGGAGATATCACAATACAGAATCAATCTATCGCAGATGTGACGACGCAATCGTTGCGAAAGCATATTTCGATCGTATTTCAGGATTCTTTATTGTTCTCAGGTACCATTGAAGAAAATATACGTTACGGCAAGCCCGATGCGGCGGATAAAGAAGTAGAGGAAGCCGCCAAACTTGCCAATGCATCAGAATTTATAGACACATTGCCAGAGAAGTATACAACCACTATTGGTGAACGAGGTGTGAAGTTATCAGGCGGTCAGAAACAGCGGTTAGCAATCGCACGAGCAATACTCCACGATGCACCATTTGTCATCCTCGATGAAGCGACGTCAGCTTTAGATAGTAAATCAGAATTACTGGTGCAGCAAGGTCTCACAAGACTTACCGATGGCAAGACGACGATTATTATCGCGCATAGACTTTCAACGCTATCAGGAGTGGATAAAATCCTCGTTCTTTCTGGTGGACGCGTGGCACAATTTGGATCGCCGGTTGAGCTTCTTAAAGACAAACGCGGACTCTATAGTCAGATGATAGAGCTTCAAAAGACCCTCCTTGGCGCATCGGACGAAGAACGTCAGAAGGCTCTTGAGAAATTTGATATGGTAGGGTAAGAGTAAAACTTGACCAATGAGTTTTCACTTGATACATTCTAGTTAAGGAGACTTAAATTATATGAGTAATTTTCCCAAAGATATTAAACCGCAATTCGCAAAGAATTATAAGATGAAACCCGCAACGCCTCCTAAGGTGTCAAAGGAGGATATAAGTGAAATGGTTAAACTTATTAAGGAAAATAAAGAGCTCGAGAAAAAAATAGCTAAGCTTTGCCTATAGTATGCCCCTTTTATTTTCATTAGGGCTTCATCAGTCATTGTCTGGGAAGTATAGTTATGTGGATAATGATTTTTTAAGCGAACTATATAATAACACGAACGTACTTACAGAATTTGCGACCTTTATACAATCCAACTCTGTTCAATTACTGATAGACCCCTTTATAGAATTTGAGTTTTTACGAGATATTTTTTTACCAATACAAGTTGATAATAGAAGAAAATTCTTATCGAAAGATTTTTTTACCATGGCACCAATGCATCAGGAGCAATTTAAGATTATTCAGGTAAATGCGATGGTATTATCTCGTATATATAAACATAAATCGAATAATAATAAATCATCAAGTAGTTTAGTAGATCTTTTGCTCGCGGGCAGATTGTCTTATCAGGGATATCCTTTATTGATTACAGGTAATAAGAAAGATTTTCCTTCATGTATATTTGATACTCTCGGTGTTATCAATATTGAACATGAGGGAGACGGGGAAATGAGAGTGTTTTCAATTATAAAATTTAATAAGGATAAGTTTGAAGTTTGCTCTCGTGCTCTTGATAGCCTTAATAAAATGGTGGATTAAATCACTTTTTAAGTCCAATAAGCGAGGTATTGTTAACACCTGCATATTGCCACGCCGTCAATAATTCTTCTCGAGTAACTAGGTGATTTTTTCTAGCGGGAAGGCCGGGGTCATGAAGTGTATATGTCATGTGAGGACTTAGTCCTTCCTTACCGTTTAGCAATCGCGCATTGAGTTCTATGCCCACAAGCCAGCCGTCTTGAAGAAGATGGTCTATGTCCTCAAGCGTTGCTGCACATTTTTTCCATATGTTTGATTGGAGAAATATTGGCAGCAGTGGAGCGACAGCTGAAAGGTTGCTATGTGTTTTATACCACAATGCGATTTTTTCATTAGTTCTCTCTTCCAAATAGGCAAATGTCTCATTTTGTAATCGTTTATAGTCAAGCGAACTTATCATTTTCGTTTGTAGTCCTAGCGTTTGTAGTGCAATAAGTGCTGGAAACCACCATGTGCCTTTTCCTACAATCGCATGGCAGATCGTATCCATTTGTTCCCATGTGTATTCCGTATCAGAAAGAAAGTGTTTGAGTGCCATCCGAAAACATGCTTGCACACAGCGTGTATCATCAGGAGTATTTGCATAAAATGGAATAGGTATAGAATTCATCTTTAGATTTATGATAGCATGAAGTATATGACAAATAATCAACCGTCTTCAAACAATGTGTGCCCTTTGTGCAAAAACGCCTTAAGTGAAGAGATCACGACGCCAACCGGCAAGAAATTACAGCGGTGTAGCACCTCTTCATGGAATGCAGAAACGAAAAAATCAGATGGATGCCAATATGTAAAATGGTTGCAGGTCGAGCCGCAAACGTTGGATGAGAAATGTCCTAAGTGTGGGAATTCGCTTGTCCTTACCGTTACTCGCTTTGGCAAGAAAATGAAAAAATGCAGTACCGGCGGCTGGGACAAAGCGACGAAAAAGGCAACGGGGTGTGATTACATCGAATGGATAAACGGCACGACCGTTGAGTTACCAGAAGAATGTCCAGAATGTGCATCGAAACTCGTATTATTTACGACATCTTCAGGCAAACGCATGAAAAAGTGTAGTACAGCAGGGTGGGACAGAGAGAAAAAGATAGCAACGGGTTGCACATACGTGCAGTGGTTGAAGGCTGGTGAACAACTCGAGCAACCAGAGCCATCAGAAGCTTAAGGTATAATAGGCAGATGCAATCGATTTGGCAGAGTCTTAAAGCTCCATTTTTAGTGTTAGCTCCTCTTGAGGGTGTCACCGATACAGTATTTCGGCGAATCGTTGCATCCTGTGCGCGTCCTGATGTATTCTTCACCGAATTTACAAGCGCTGATGGATTTTGTTCTGTCGGGAAAGAGCGTGTAGCAGAAAATTTTAGATACACAGTAGAAGAACAACCGCTTATCGCGCAAATTTTTGGAAATGATCCAAAGACCATGTTTGAAACAGCAAGAGAAATTTCTACAATGGGGTTTGCTGGCATTGATATCAATATGGGGTGTCCAGTACGAGAAGTCACAAAGACTGGTTGTGGTGCGGCGATGATAAAGACACCAGAGTTAGCTAAAACAATCATAGAAGCAGTACAAAAGGGTTCTGGAGAAGTGCCTGTCAGCGTAAAGACGCGTATAGGATTTAATTCAATTGTCACTGATGACTGGATCTCGTTTCTTTTGGGATTAAATTTAGACGCATTAACAGTGCATTGTAGGACCGCACGAGAATTATCCAAAGTGCCAGCACATTGGGATGAAATTAGAAAAGGGGTAGAAATCAGAAATCGCATGGGCGTGTCGACAAAAATTATAGGAAACGGTGACGTGAAAAATGCCAAAGACGCGATGGAGAAACATATTGCCTATGGCGTGGATGGTGTGATGATGGGGCGAGCGGTATTTGCAGACATGTGGGCATTTGATAAAAGTGATACGCCACATGAAACGACAACCAAAGAACTTCTCGATCTGATGGAGAGGCACATACGCATGTTTGATGCCGAGTGGGGCAAGAAGAAAAATTATGCGATCCTCAAAAAGTTTTTCAAAATTTATATAAACGGCTTTGATGGTGCATCCGAAGTTCGTGATCAATGTATGAAAACAAATACAGTGGAAGAAGTGCTACATATTCTAGAAGATTTAAGGGTACAATTGGGAATATCGAAATAAATTTTATTTCGTCATCCACTTTTCCAGTGCTTTTTTGAGTTCTGGTTTCGTGGAGGAGGCATCGGTAAGCGTTACTCCCTGCAGCGTTGCCTCTAGAGACTGCACGATAGCTTTCGCTCCTGCTGCTGTGCCATCAGGATGTCCGTGGATGCCGCCACCGAAGTTAAAGAGCATGTCTTTGCCAAGTATGGAGACGAGGTCGGGGATATGTCCGGGGTGAAGTCCACCTGATGCAGTAGGTAAGACTGTTTTTAATCCATACCATTCGCTTCGTAAAAAATTATTAATAGCCACGACTTCTTCTTTGCCACCTTCCATTTTCCCAACGACCGTTCCTGTGTGGAACGAATCTACCCCCGCAAGACGAGCAAGTTTAGCAATGACCAGCATCGAGATACCGTATTGGTGAGAGCGAGTAAACGCGGCGTGCATAGCTCGATGCCCATGGATCATCAATCCGAAGTTTCTGTTTCGTATGCCACAAAGGCTGCTAAATCCGGCCGTGAGTACATCAACCATCAGACAATTAGCGCCACTATCCCGTACGTAGTTTGCTCGTTTGAGCATTTCTTCATAGGAAGCGGTGATGTTAAATGCGTGAATTTTTGCAATACCGATTGTTAAATACTTTTTTGCGTGCATGCGTTTGGTAACCTCATCGACTCTCGAGTAAAAATTATCAAACGTCATACTGGTGAGGTTTTCGTCGTCTTTGACAAGATGTATACCATTGTCATACACATTCATGGCAGCTTCGGCATGTTGCACGCTGGATAATCCTAATTTTGGTTTGATTATGGATCCAAGAAGCGGCTGATTACTGACACCTGTTAGCTTTCTGACTCCTTCAATGCCTAATGCAGGACCGGAGAATGACTGCACATACTTTTCTGGAAATTCAAGATCTTCAAGTCGAAGGCCTACTATTTCTTTAAGCCCAAAGACATTGCCAGTGATAGAAGAGAGTAATTGTGCAATATTTCCTTTTTCAAAAAGGTCGAGAGGGTATGCAATTTTTATGATTCCTGATTTTTCATCGAGTGCAATTACTTTGGCATGAAGTTTGTCCCAAATTTGTTTTTCCTCAAGTCCCACGTCAGTCCACGTCCCCACGGAGGATTCTGCTGCGACTCCTCCAGCAGTTCGTTCAAATGGTTCGCCAGAAACGCCAAGGGTAAAGGTTGCCACGATATGATTTGAGAGGTCTACTTTTTCATTCAATGCTAAATAATTCGTATAGGTATTTGCCATATATCTATTATGCAGGGTTTTTTATCTCTAATACAAATGGGAAATGTTTTTGTACAGCGTCTTTGACGTTCTCGCCTTTGATAATTCCTTCTTCACAAATGATACGGACATTCGGAAAATATGGGACGAAATCAAATGCAGGGGAGAAGAATTTTAATTTCTCTGGCGCTTCTTCCCAAATTTCTTGGACGCTTCGTTTTTCTATCATAGTTGGATCAAAGGAACGTGGATCAAATTTTAAGAGTGTAGAAAGTGAATAGACTGGTATATTATTGCGATTGCCGGCTGCCGCGACGGCGAGACTTCCCACTTTGTTTACAAACCCCGTGTCGGTAAGAAGATCGGCACCAATAAAGACAGCGTCAATGTGCTCAGTCTTATTTTCGAGAAGCGAGATGGCAACGCTATCTATCACCATCGTCACATCAGAGAGCCCTATTTCCAATACTTCTTTCGCGGTGATCCTTCCTTGGAAACGAGGTCTGGTTTCAGACACAAAAAGACGAAATTTCGTGTCAGTCTCATGTGCTTTTTGAAAGAGAGCGACGGTTGTAGAAGAATGGCACAGCGTAAGGTAGGTGCCATTTTCTAGGATGAATTGTTTTCCATTTTCAGGGATTAATTCTTCCCCAGTTTCAATAAGTGTGCGAAATTCTTGAATTTTAGCAAGAATGTTATTCGTGGGATTGGAAAATATGTAGCGAATAGCGTTTTGAGCGAGCGGTTCGTTAGGTCTTGCGTTAGCCAATTGTTTTCCGATGTCTTGAAGCGAAGTGGTGGAGATATCTGGAGTTTGCTGTATCAGTGCCTCAAGCGTAGTAAGAACTTTTAGCGCCACATTGGTCGCTCCTTGAATTTTGAGACTTGTTATGTCTAAGAGAGCCTGATCAATCACGTTCATCACTTTCTATTGTAAAGACATCATCATAACGAGTGCAAGAAGCTTGCATTTATCAGATGATGGTGTAATGATACTAATATATGAATGTACGTAGCCTCGTTGAGCACCATAGATTGTTCGTTGTCTATCTTATTCTTTTCCTCTTTGTCGGTGCGGTCGATATGTTTAATCTCGACCGAATTACGTATAAAGTACTCTGCGATGCAGTAGCTCCTATCTCTGGTAGCCCGTGTCCGCCGTATTACGACATCCCTATTTGGTCTGTGTATCTCTCGTTGGCTATGCTTGCGGCACTCTATCATGTACACGATGAGATCAAGACTTCCAACAAGCACCTCTCTTCTCATAAGCACTGAGTATTACTTTCCACATCGGGTGCGGGATAGTTCACAAAAGGAAGATTATAAACGATAATCATTTCAAGTTATGGGACGGTTAAAATTTGACAAGATGTAACTTATAAGTTACCATATGAAAAAGCAGGTATTTATAGATAAGAATGCACAGAAGGAGTTGAGAGAGTTTGATGAAAAAGTGCAATATGAATAATAAAATAAATAAAGCACACAAAAAAGGCGATTTAATATCGTACAGTGAGCTTTTTGCTTCCTATTCGCAAACGAGACAACGAGAAATTTTAAAGCGAGCACGTTATTTAAAAGCTGCTATGGAATTGAAAAAATTACGAAATGATCTCAATATCACACAGGCAGTACTAGCGCATAAGATGAAGGTGAAACGAGCTTTTATTACAAGGATAGAGAGTGGAGAACAAAATATCACGATTGAAACACTGCACAGAGTAGCAGAAGCGACTGGGAAAGAGTTTGAATTTCATTTTGTGTAATTAAGTGGTAGGCGTGAAGATGAGAGCTTCTTTGTTTTCTATATTTTCTCCCCATTTTATTTCTTTCGCTAATCTATATTGTTCTTTGTGACGCTTCATGACTTTTATTTCTTGGATGCCGTCAGCTGTGAGAACGGGGAGGGTGATGTATCCATGATATTTCTGTACTGCTCCGACGCAGACGCCGTACATGTTATTTCCTATTGGCACGTTGCCAAACGCGACGAATGAATACTTGGCTTCTTCCCAGTCCGATGCCATCAGATCACTTTCTCTCATGCTTTGTCTTATTCGTCGTTGGAATTCTGGGCGGATGAATCGTTGGGGGAAATGAACCCAGAAGTCTTCTTTCTTCACAAATGTGTTATTGAGGTATGGCGCGATGAGTGTTTGCTTCTCCGATAAATCCTGTGCCGTCTTCTGGATAATTTGTGATCCGCGATTGTTGCCGGCTTCAAGAAGCAGGACTACCCCAGAACTACACTCTATGAGTTTCTCGACCAACTGTTCTCGCAATTCGACCGTGAGCTCATTAAGCACATTCGAGATGATGATCAGATCATATTTGGCTTCTTGTGATGCATCCAAGAAACTTGGGATAGTTTTTTGTTCCCACGTCGCTTTCATATCGAGTTTGGATTCGTACAGTAACTCTTCTCCTATGGAGAGAAAGTACCGTTCTCTGTCGATCCCCATTGCTGTTGTGATACTCGGGAAGACTTCTTTGGCGGCAAACATGCCTGTCGCTGGACCACAGCCGAGATCTAACATCGTCTTCGGTTCCCAGTTGGGTATACGCTCTTTGATTTGAAAGAGTGCACCCATAAGCTGCGCATACGTGGCAGGGAAGCGCAAGGAGAGATACGCGAGCATGTCTTTGGGACCTTTGAGGTACGTGGAGTTGCGCTCTTTGTCTTCTGTCATGTATCGGTCATGAAGAAGTTTGGCGTCGGTGCTCAGCTCCCGCACGTCAGATCGAGAAAGAATTTTTGCCGTCGCGTCAGCTATAAGTGGTGGGAGGTTGGTAAATGTTTGCAAAGTAGGATTGATTATACCATCAAACAATTTTATGCTTTCGCATCAGCGTATATGCCACATTTTTTCTTTCATGATGGTACCGACTACGATAAGCCCAAGTACTCCGTTGGCTAACCCTCCAATCATAGGAATGAACGTGAGTACAAACATGCTTACAAGACCTATAAAATAGGAAAGTGTGCGATTAGTACTATGAAAGTATTCAACAATTTTTGTCCCGACAAAAAGAGCTGAGTATATATGCGTCACAACTGCCAATATGCCGAGACCGAAAAATACGCTGATAGCGACAGGTATTCCTATGACAGTTACAAGCATTAGTACACCGACTATCGGAACCACGATGACTATCATAAGCCCCGTCAACAATTTATTCCAAGGTGATTCCATGACGCTCTGTATGGTTTTTTGTGTGAATACTGGAGCCGCTCGAAAAAGAAGCATACCTATGCCAAATAGCAGTAGTCCCCAAAGCATGTGTGAAACGATTGCTAGTCCCGCCATGGCACCGGCAAACTTTTTCATTCCGATGCTTGCCATATTTTTGTATTGATCTCTATCTTTATATTGCTGTGGTGGTTCTTGGCGGACAATTGCGCCTGATACCGTTGCCTTCCCAGAAGTCACAAATTCTTGTTCGCTCCAATAGGTAAGGTTTCCTTTGATTTTTGCGTCAGGGAGAAGTGTCAATGTGCCCACGCCCGCGAGAATGGATTTTTCAATAGAATTATTAAGAGTTAATGTTCCTGCTCCTGTAAGCACACTGCCTTTCACTGTTGCTTCCTTTTCAAACGATACCGTGCCGCCAGCGACTGTCACATTTCCAGATATCGGTGCTTGGATGGTAATTGTTCCACCCATGGCACGCAAATCATGGAGGATCGGACCATATATTGATACCGTTCCTCCTGCTACAAATAGATCTCCTTTGATCGTGCCATCGACCACTACCGTACCACCAGCGATGTATGCGTCACCTTCGACTGTCCCAGATATCGTCACGGTATCACCCGCTGCAAAATAATCGGTTTTCACGATTTCATTTTTTGGGAGAACGATATTTTTTGGTGTTCTATTGGTTGTTGCATAGACAGGGGAGACGAGAAGGAGAGCAAATAGACTGACAGAGAATAATTTAACAAATAATTTCATGGGATAAATTCCTTTCTATTTTAGTATACAAAAAATGAGAAAGGAAGAAAAGAGAGTGCAGATACTCTCTATATCTCCACCACATCACCGCCGAGTTTTTGGATGAAGTTGGTGTCGTGGGAGATGTAGAGGATGCCACCGTCGTAATTCTGCAGTGCGTTTTCTAGTTCTTCTATAGATGGCAAGTCTAAATGATTGGTGGGTTCGTCAAGAATGAGAAGGTTTGGTTTGTTGGCAAACATTTTGATCAGCTGAAACCGCGCCTTTTGTCCGCCAGAGAGATCGACTATTTTTTGTCTCGCATCGACGATGGGGTCAAATAAGTACTGTGCCATGGTCATTTTCACTCGTCCCACGTCAATCGGAATGTTGTGTCCTGCGTACACATCGTATATGGCTTGCTCGAGGGTCATGGATAGATACTTTTGTTCCATCTCTTGGTTATACTCACCGATACGAAGGCTACTTGCGAGTTTAATCTCTCCGTCATAGATTTTTGCCGTAGTCTTCTCATCTTTATATTTCGAAATAATAGTTTTGACTAAGGTGCTTTTCCCAGCACCATTTCTCCCCTTTATAAATACGCGACGAGTACTTCCTACACTAAAGGTGATATCCGAAAACAGTGGGGTGGTGTACCCCAAGGAAAGATTCTTCACTGCCACGAGTTGATGGATGCGTTCATCATTATTGTGGATCGCGATCTTGACGTTCTTTTCCTTAAATTTGTGATACGACTCGGAGACTGCCTTGTCCATGGTCTCTACCGAGTCTTGATCTACCCAGAAGGAGGGTTTGACCGTTTCTTCTTTGATGCGTTCGTAATCTTTGAGCCAGTGATCGTAGCGGACTTTCCATGCTTTGCTTTTGGCGCGCATTTGAAGTCCCCATTCCACCTTCTTTTTGGCTTCGGTGAGTCTTTTCATTTGGTTTTGGTACTCCACGACGGAGCTTGTGGTCTGTGCGGTGTTTTGCTTTAGGTACGCATCGTAGTTGCCTTTAAACGAGAAAATGTTTTTGTCTTTGAGTTCTATGATCCTATCTACGTGCTGCAAGACATCACGATCATGGGTGACGACCAGTATCCCTGCTTCTACCGTATGCATCCATGAGATGAATTGGTCTTTGCCTACATAGTCCATGTGATTAGTGGGCTCGTCGATAAGAAGTAGATCCGCTTGGGAATACATCATGCGTACCAATTCCACGAATCGCTTTTCTCCCCCTGATAGCGTCATGAGAGGATTATTAGCCTTCTCGGTACTGATTTGGAAATCTGTAAGGGTGGAGAGGATGAGATCCTTGATGTAGTAGTACCCGTGCTCGGAGTAGTACTCGACTGCTTCGGAGTAGAGATGCATATCTGCATGCTTTTCTTTCTCGAAGTCATGAAGGACCTTCTCATATTCAGTGTAGTGAGGAACACTTCGTAAGATATACTCAAGCGCTGTGACCGTGTTGTCTGTAAGATGCTCTTGCTTGGTGAGTACGGTGACGAGATTTTTCTTGCGGACTATGTCGCCACTAAATTCATGATCGATCTCTCCGATAATATTAAGAAGGGTTGATTTGCCCTGCCCATTGCGGCCGATAAGCGCGACTTTTTCTCCTATGCCAATATGGATATCCAAATCAGTAAACAGGACTTTAGCACCCATAGTCTTTGATAAGTGTTGAGCAGTGATCAGCATGAAGCCTAATTATACCATCTGAACGTGATACAATTTTGCCATGAAGGTAAAGGGCGGGTTTCGTTTTGGCAATATCGGGTTGTTACTTCTTGTTTCCCTCATCCTTCGGATAGTGCTGATGAACTGGTCATTTCAGCACACACTACATAAGGATATTTTTCGGTTTCGCGACTGGGCGATGATCCCTTATGTACACAACCTCACTGATCCATATGAGGGAAAACACATCACGTTTGGTATAGATCCACTCAATTTGCCACCGGCGACGCTCTATATCGTCACGTCTATGTATCGGGTCAATATATTAGCGGCGAAAGTGATTGGGAAAATTACCCATACTGATCCCGGCGCTTTGCAATGGGTAAATATTCAGTTGACCAACGCATTTCTCAGGTTGCCAAATTTCATCGCGGATCTTCTCACTGGATATCTTATCTACGCAATCGTTCGGAAATATAAAGATGAGAAGAAGGCGCTGTTTGCTTCTTCGTTGTATTTGTTTAATCCAAGCATTTTGTACAATGGTGCCTTTTGGGGGCAGATGGATGCTATAAATAATGCGCTTTTTTTCCTCGGCGTATGTTTGTTTTTATATCACAAGAAATTATTGAGCATTATCGCGTTGTTTTTATCGCTTTACGTTAAATTGACGCTGATCGTTCTTATCGGGCCGCTTCTTGGCGCTATCATATGGTTTGATAAAGAGAAAAAGAAAATTATGCTCTATAGCATTTTCTCCATAGCGCTCATTCTCGTTATGACGCTTCCCATTTCTCTCACACCTCATCTATGGTTTTGGGAATTTTTCCAGAAGAATTCGTTGGGGGAAATGAATAACATCACCTCGTTGGCGTTTAACTTTTGGTGGGTGATATTTAAGCCGCGTATAGAGATAGGTCAGCCCATCACAGATTTTCTTTTCACGCAGGATCGATTCGTGGGTTCGCCAGAAAGCACAATGATGTTTTGGGGTTTGTCATTATTTACGTGGGCGATCCTTCTGTTTGCAGTTGTTTCTATACCACTCATGCGCGCTGTGATGAGGTTGAAGGAAAAGATATGGAAACCAGAGGTTTTATTTATGCTTCTATCGTTGTTGTCACTCGTTGGCTATCTCTTCTTGCCACATATGCATGAGCGGTATCTGTTTGCATTTTTCCCTCTGATGGCGGTAAGTATCGGACTTACCCAAAAGCACAGTTGGTTATTTATGCTGATTTCGTTGTTGAATTTCCTCAATCTTTACATCGTGTGGCACCCCATGATCCATCCTTCTTTGCCGTATGACTTGATGAATAGTGTGGATTTCCAGTGGTTTCTCGCTGTCGCAACAGTGGCGCTTGGGATACTGCTATATATACGGAGTGTAAAGTATATACACACGATTCGGTAAACTAAGATAGTACGCTCTTGGTTACAATTTGAATTGTTTCTTGGTAAAATTCTTTTATGAATCTCAAAATTGGGATATTAGGGTTTCAACTCAACATAAAATACCATTCGACTTCATAATTAAGCTGCCATTACCTCGCAAAACACATATCATCACAAAACGAGATTCGTTCGGTCGGATCATAAATTATATAACTCCTTGATATGACAAATGTTACAGATCAGGCAATTGAACCTAAAACGGAGAATAAAGAGAACATTAAAAATGAATTAGCTAAATAGTTGGCAGGCGATAAAACTATATGTCTAAAATCAACTGGTCAAAGGCTCTGGTAGATTACTTAAAAGATGAAACTCAAAGCTATGCTTCTGTAGCGAGGAAGCATGGTGTTTCTTTACAAGCGGTGAAGAAAAGAGCAAGTAGGGAGGAATGGCAGGGTTTAAGGCAAAAAAGTATACAAAAAGTAAACCAAGAGTTACCCGAATTGATAGGTGAAAGTATGGCTGACATTAATGCAAGGCATGTTCAAATAGGCAGAGCATTGCAAGCAGTTGCATTAAAAGTAATTAAGGAGAAAAATCTTGAACCGGAAAATTTTATGCAGGCTGTTCGTTCAATTGCAGAAGGGGTTAAGATTGAGAGGGAAACTCTTGATATGAAGGAAGCTAGAGAGTTACGAGTAAGAGAGGTGATTGAGAGAGACCGTGGTATCTTTAATACGCCAGAGATGGCAAGGAAATATGCATATAAAACACCCATAACTCAAAGCTCTAAATCTTTATTAGCTGTTGCCCCAGTTAATAGACCATCAGACCAGACTACATCCAATAAGCCCGTGGTAGATCCTAAACTGTTGGAACAAATCCAAGAACGGCTTTTGCAAATACAGGAAAATGCAAATAAGTTAAAGGGGAAATTGGAGGCTAAACAAGCTGATATTGAATCTTCAGCTTCTCTGTCCGGGTGGCATTAATTTATTTTTGAAATAACGCAGAATAAAAAATAGACCAACTAGGGCGTTAAATGTCCAAGTGCCAAGAGCGTAAGGGAGAAAAAGAGCTTCGGTAAGTCCAAGAATCATAATTATTGACCAAACGATCCATAGGGATGTGACAAGAAAAATAATAAATCGAAAAACAGTATTCATACAGTTTGTTTATAAATTTTTGAAATTTAGTCATTTTTGTTAAAGACCGTTTCGATGAAGACAGCGTTCGTATTTTCTTTTTGCATGGCTATTAAGCCAATCGATTGATTCTTGCGATATTAGACCATCTTTATCGGTATCTTCACGATCAAATTCTCTCGTAATGTAGTCGTCTGATTCTTTTTGACAAGAAGTTTTAATTTGAGCAGGTCGAACCTGAAACCAGTAAAAGAATAGAAAAATGGTTACTATTATTGATGAGATGATGATTAACTTTTTACTTATTTTCCGATTGAGAGAAGAAATAAGCACTAATGGTATTTGAAAAAAAGATTTTCCTATAAACATTGAAAAAAAGGAGAAAATGCCAATTACGAAAACGGTCGCTAAACCAGCTCCCTCATAATCGTTTATTTCTCTTTGAGATAATGCTACAAGAGAGAGAATAAGGAAAAAAACAACCAGACTAAGAATCCAAATAAAAAATGAGTATTTTTGAAAAGTAGTCATTAGTATTACCAATAAAAGCTAGAGCTCTCTAAAATTGAGTCATTCAAGTAGTTCTATTATCTTCATTTCTTTAATTTTTTTTTCGCTGTGAGCTGGTTATTTTTCAACACTTCTCTCGGTATAGAACCTTCTGCGTGACCAACAACCCCAATTTTTTCAAGCTCGTCTAATAAGCGTTTTGCCCTTGCATACCCAATGGAAAAATTTCTTTGTAGTAAGGAAATACTTGCTCTATCGTAATTAACTACGATTTTTTTTGCCTCCTCCAATAAATGACCATCTGAATCAAATTCATCAATATACTCTTCGGAATCCGACTCATGAATATACTCTTCGGGATTAGGAATGCCCAACAAATAGTCCTCAATTCTTCTTGTCCTAATCTTGAGACCAGCAATCTCCGTTTTTAAACTTTCTATCGCTTTCTTTGTATTGTTCATAATAAATTATGAGAGTTTTTGAAAAGTAGTCATTTTTAGAAAAATTTTGAAAGCAAAAGTATTATTAATCCATTCCATGCAGGAAAAGCGACTTCAACCATGAGAACATTTCCCAGCAGAGCCAGGAAATTAGATTGAAGCATTTTTCTGATACTTTTTTCCTCGCCTAAAAGGTTAATTATAGGCATTAATAATAATCCAATGCCCATTACCCCAAGCCATATAGTGAGGAAAAAACTAAATATAGTTTTAATTAATCCGACCTCCTTGTAAAGGCTGCTGTATACAATCCAGATATAGCTTAATGAATTAAATGCTAAATATAGAGCCAACAGAATGAAGATGACGCTTAGAATTTTATAGATAGTGCTTTTGAAGTTCATACGATGCTCTAACCCACCTTACTTAGATCCCCGTCCCGTCAGGGCGAGGGATGGAGTCAGC
>JBBTUH010000024.1:0-2890 GCA_038063875.1 Patescibacteria group bacterium
CGTCGCTTTTGGTTACACGAATGTCCCGGGCGTCCGTTTGATTGACATGGGAGTGAAATAATCCCGGTAATAATGACAGGTTGACATAGACGGGAAAGTCAGTAAGATCGGCGTCGACTTTGGTGTTATCAATGGTTAATTTGATTCTAAATCCCCAGGTATCGCTGTACCAGGCGGCTTCGGTTTTTTTGGTCCGAAACAATGTAAACAGAACGACGACCAACACCATCAAGATAAGCGCGAGTATTTTGCGAAATCGTTTCATGGTGTGATATCTCCTGACGGTGTAGCTTCTGCCGAACTACTGGCTTCTGCCGACGGGGTCGCCTCACCCAAAAGATCAGGAAAGAGCGATGCTGAAGCCGTCGAACTCTTCGTTTCCACAGAAAGTGCTATCCAATTATACGTATAATCACGGATGGCGAGCGTGTCAAGAGTTATCGAAAACCCACCTCTTGTTATGGAGCCTACTACTGCGTTAAAACCCTCGGCTAAAAATGAGCTGGCCGTGGATTCTTTCTGAATTAATGAGATGGTTATTACAGGTACGGTCGCAAACGGCCGGTCAAACGTAATATCGACCGAACTTGTATATTTAGTAATTGTGGCTTCTCCTGCCATATTGTTCGGGAGGGTGAGCTGGCCACCAAACGTGACGTTGCCGCCAAAAAATACGTTAGTAACAAAGCGCACGATTTTTTGGAAAATGAGCTCTTCATTACCGATTGCTACAATAGCGTCAATACGATCTTCGATCCATTGGAACCGGCTTGATAGCCCGTCACTTTGGATATCTGTGGCACGCAAAACGCCGCTAAAGCTTGCGTTTTCTGATGCGATATCTGAACTTACCAGATGTGCTATTTGCGCGTAATTTACAGTCATGGTTTCTGAAAGTACGCTGACAAGTCCTGAAAGTTTGTTTACGACGTCACCGTCCGGATCGGTCAGTAGTGCATATCCTAGATGAGCCGCATCTTCTGCAAGCCCAACACCTGATGTCATCCCATCGAGCACAAGCTGTACCGGTTCGTACCATGTATTGTTGATAAACACGATAATTGAGTCTTTGCCATCATCCAGTGTCCATGACTCAAGGGCTTGACCGATGACACGGCCGTTCCCTGTGGATTTCATGGCTTTTCCTGTATCGTTGCTTGTAGTGAGATAATCACCAGGAATAATATCTTGAGACGTACTGGAAATTTTTACCGGCACACGACCGGCAAGTGCGATTGGATAACTTCCTAGGGATGGGGAACCCAAGGTAATACCTGGCTGGGTCGAAACGATACCGACAACTTGAGATTCATAAGCGTTCGAACTTCGGATGACATGTTCAGCATGTTCCGGATCGACTTTGACGACTTCTCCCTGCTGCAATTCTTGGTTACTTGGGAAATACTCCGCAATATCAGCGCCTTCGCCATCGGAATAATTTGATGCATTATCAACCCATCCGATAAGATGCCATGTCGTGCCATCGTACCAGAATTGAATATTGTCTCCTGCGGCTATGGCAGTCAGGTCAGTTGAGCCACAGCTAAGACTTGAGGCCGTACAATCAAAATCCGTGAATGCATCATTTACCTCAATATAGATCACTTGTCCGGCAGTTCCATCGTCAAACGTTGTTATCGTCGTTGTGCTTGTAGTATTTGCTGTAATAAAAGCATTGCCGGCCGCAACTGATGGAGTAGTATCATTTACTGGCAACGTTTTTTGCACGCCGACGGAAAATTTTCTGTCGATAATGACGGCACCAGTACCATATGTTGCCAGGGTTAGATTATTATTTTCAAAACTTTCACCTGCCCGCACGGTAAGTGGTCCATAGCTGTCGATCGTTGATGCAGTTTGATTGGTAAAGATTAGGTCATATGCTACTGCTACGTCTCCAGCCGCCGTAAATTGATGAGGGAGGGATGAGGTGATTTGTGTTTCTGAAACGCTAAAGAGTGTGGATGCGTTGTCTGTGACGTTAAAAAGATTACCGACGGTACCATTTGGTCCTATATTGATGCGGATCAGGTCACCGGTTGCTGTCGTCGCAGACCCAGGCGACCAGTCGATATTTGCAAGTCTGCCGCTGGTTAATCCTGTAGAAGTAGAGCTTATGGATAAGCCTGTACCACTTGTTAAACTATTCATAAACATAGAATAAACAACACCCGTGGTTTCTGTAGAAGTTTGTGTCCCATCGCCATTATTTGCGATCGTAAATCTCGAGACGCCGGATGCAGAAGCTGTAAAGATTGCTTGATCACCAGTTTCATCAAAGATTGTCAAAGCTTTACCTGTAACTGCGCCTGTAACGTGAAGTTTGGAGGTGGGTGTCACTGTGCCAATACCGACGTTGCCAGAAGAATTTATCAGCATTCTGAATGCTGAAGCTGCTTGATCATAAATAAATAACGAATTTGGTGCAATGGCATCAGCACTTCCTCGAACTCCAAACTCCCAATCATTGCCGTTGGTATTGAACTGCAGCCTGGAATGAGCGGTTGTATCACTACTCTCGATTATTGCAACAGCAGCGGCAGATGTGGGTTCATACACATGAAGTTTTGCGCTAGGATTTACTGTTCCAATACCGACATTGCCGGTATTGATCCAACTATATCCATTACCGTTTCCGGTTGTACTTGCATTTAAAAAAATAAGCGCACTTGCAGTGGCAGTCGTAGATTGTCCGACGCCAACGGTACTTCCAAGAGCAAATGAGCGGTCTACGACAGGGTAAGGGTAGATAAGATTATTGGTTTGTGTGAGGACCGGTTCTCCTCCGCCTCCCATCAATCCGGTTGCTCCGGTAGAACCACTTGGACCAGCAAAACCGGTCGCACCAGTGCTTCCTGTGGGACCATTTGCTCCTGCGGTACCCGTGGCT
>JBBTUH010000024.1:2990-19320 GCA_038063875.1 Patescibacteria group bacterium
TGTTGGCCCTCCGTTACCGGTCGCACCAGTGCTTCCTGTGGGACCATTTGCTCCTGCGGTACCCGTGGCTCCTGTTGAGCCTGTGGGGCCACCAGTTCCGGCAGCTCCGGTTGCTCCTGTACTTCCACTTGGTCCATTGGCTCCTGCTGTTCCTGTTGCACCAGAGGCTCCTGTTGGCCCTCCGTTACCGGTCGCACCAGTGCTTCCTGTGGGACCATTTGCTCCTCCCCCATCTCCACCACTACCAGTACCTGTTGCCCCCGTTGGTCCAACTGGGCCAAATTCACCATTCGTTCCATTAGTCCCGTTTGAACCATTGGATCCAATTTCACCCTTGTTTCCTTTTTCACCAGTTGATCCAGTCGGACCATTAACCCCATCTTTTCCTATTAAACTGTTTAAATCATAGACACCTATTATTTTTGCTACTTGTTCTGATACTCGTTGAAGAAATGTTTGATCCGAAGCAATAGCGCCCATCAATTTGAAAGGTAAAATTGTTTGAGGATATTCGGATTGTTTATTTGAGCCTAAAAATCCAATAATTTTTGTTGCGAGAAAAAAAATAATAATCGCTACTGAAAGAGTTTTAAAAGAAAAAAAATTGTAATGGGTTAGTTTGGGTAATGTTTGATATGTTATTTTGTTATTTGATGTAGTTATTGTGTGAATAGATTGATTTTCAGTGGGGGTGATGATTGGTGGAACAACTGATGTTAAATTTGTTGTAGGCACTCGTTGATAAGGAGTTCGTTTTGTAAGCAATTGTGCTATAGCATCTTTTTGAAATCGTCGAGTTCCACCAGGAGTACGCGAACTTTGAATTAATCCTGCCTTTTCCCATCGAAGCAGAGTGCTTGTAGAAATTCCTAATGTTTTAGCAGCTTGGGATGGAGAAAATGCTAAAACGTTTGGAAGACTAGGTAATTGTAAAGAAGTAGGTTGAATTTTCTGAAGTACTTTTTCAGAAAATATATGTGTCCCATATTCATCAATCGTTGCTTCAATTTTTTTTGCTTTAAGCCACCTTCGAAGTAAGCTTTTTGGCACACCAAGTCGTTTCGCAGCAAGGCTTATAGTATATACCTTGTTAAACGAGTCGTCTGTCATAATGTTATAGGTTTAATGTTAACGTTATCTACTTTATGCTTGTTGTTTCTGCCTCAAAATGAGTATAGTTTGCATGGATTTAGATGGAAAAATCATCGGCATAATACTATTACAGTTTAACGGAAAAATTATGTCAAATAATGATAAGAAGAAATTGAAAATAAAGCTAAACTATAGGTTATAAATATCTATAAATTATAGGTCTAAATAATATATAAAAAGCGATAATTATAACTTTAGATTGTATAAACGGGATTATTCATGCATGTTTATTTTGGTCCACTACATCTGTCTTTATACTTTTATAGATACCTATATTATTACGCTAATTATGTATCCTATAGAAATACTTATTCATCAAGACGAACTGCAAACTTGTATGAATCCAGAAATGCTTCAGTATTACATACTCCATTTATTGCCATCACTCACTATTTCCACATCTCCATTTCTATCTGTTCTCACAATTTTGACACCATACCGATCTAAAAGCGCAAGTATTGAATCAGCCGGATGACCATACGAATTTTTCCCAACAGAAATAACAGCAAGCTTTGGCTTGAGCCATGAGATGTATGTCTCACTCATGCCAGTTTTGCTCCCATGATGTGGAACTTTTAAAACTTCTATACCATCGGGAGAAAGTGGTGTGCCGAGATAATTTTTCTCTATGCGGGTGTCTGCATCACCGGTAAATATTTCATCAAATGTGCCATACTGCAACCAGAAGACGACGCTTCCGTCATTCAGGTCGCCCGTCGAGACACCAAGGACACCCCCTAAAGAACCTGTTTGTGAGGCAATGGGAGACTTCATGCGGGTTATTTGATCTGCAGTTGGCCATAATATAGTCACTATGGCATTCCCGACCACTACACGATCTCCTGCCGTCACAAGCTTTACCGGAATTTTTTTCTTTTCGATAATTCTTAATAATTGTGTATACCCATCGGTGTTATTTTGGACATCACTACGGACGACGTATCCCACATCGTATCGATCAAGAACCGTAAGCAGTCCCTGCATATGATCTTTCTGGGGATGCGTCAAAAGAATGATGTCTATGTGTCTATCCCAAAACGGCATGTATTTTGAAAGACAATTAATAATGGCGTCGTTGGGTCCGCCATCCACTACCATATCTCTCCCATCAGGAAAACGAATATATGCCCCATCCCCTTGTCCGACATCACAATGAATAATTTTTAGATGTCCGTCGGTCAATGTTCCCAAAAATTGGAATAAGATAACAAGGCCTGTAAGAATTCCCATTGAAAAGTATCCGTATCGTAATTTAAACATGGTATTGTCTCTTTTAGCCTTAATAAATTGAACACGATTTCACAGCAATTTGCTCCCCATCGCATACTATGCACAAATATAGTATGACCTATATAAATATCGCATCGGATATAAAATGCTTCTCTGCATAGCCTCAACCTGCACTAGTATGATCTCGTTACAAGCCTACACTGGCAAACGGCACGCGACTTAGTATTTGGACTGTCCTTATGAGATATTCAAGCATCACCCAACTTATCCATGCCGGAATGTATCCAAACGGCAACCACACAAATCCCAAGACACAAGTGACCCATCCTACTGTCGTCACAGGTGCAATGACCCAACCAATTGCGACATTTGTCAGCGGACCGATAAAAGAAATTCTATGAAAAGAAAGAAAAATTATTGGGATGGTAAACACCTGCGCTGACAGTGTTAAACGAAAACTTTCTTCGATGCCATAGAAAAATGTATACAACATTTTCGACCCATTTTTCGTTTCATCCCCCCTTTTTTTCGTCGACCCAAAAAGTATAATTCCAAGAGTTGCAGCGACTGAGAGTTGAAACGATACCTCTATGATCCACGATGGATGAATCAAAAGCATAATGCCGATTGCCAGTAAAAGTGATAAAAGCGCCCAATATTGTCTACCAAAAAGTATGGCGACAAGGGTAAGCGTTCCCATAATCGCCGCGCGGATTATTGTGGCACTCCCACCCACAAACCACACAAACCAACAAATGACACCAACAGTTACCGCACTTGCCACGCGTTTACTAACAAACCTATTCAAACTGCTTGCAACTAGATCAATAAGAATGGTTATATTCATTCCCGAGAGCGCAATGATGTGTATCGTGCCCGTCGTGATGAGTTGCTCATACAATTCTTTTGAAAGTGTTGCTTTTGTACCAAAGAGTAATCCTGAGAGAAGACCAGCATGAGGCTCAGGAAGAAGTTGTGAAAGTATATGAGTAAGGGTACCAACAGAAAAGGCAGCCATAGGGCATTACAGGGTCAACTGTGTTTTTAGCTTCTCAAACAAACTTTGACTCATGGCTTTTTTCTCGACCAACTCTTCTATTTGTGTATATGGTCTTCCCCCAATAATTTTTGCACTCGTTGCCGGACCTACACCGTTTAATCGCTCTAAATCATCTATACTCGCAGCATTTATACTCACCGTGGCAGTATACATTTCTCCGCCCTGTAATTCCACGGTAACACCTCGAACACTTGACGTGTCTTTTTTCTGAGGTATATATACCTTGGCACCATCAGACAACTTAGCCGCTCTATTTATAGTCAAGGCTATCTTTTCCATGTCTGCATCGTGCGTCATTCCGCCTGCAATGATTATTGCGTCGTCAACCCGACTCCCAAAAGGTAATCGATATACACTTGGTTTTTTCACTGCTCCAGATACATCGATGAGGAGTTCTCCTTGTGCACCACTTACTGTTGCCTGCTTTTCTATACGTGTTTCAAACTGAATTGGCTCAGAAGCCTGATATGTTTTGATCAAAAGATATATAGAGATTACTATCAAGAGAAGACTCACACTTCCCAATACAATGGGCACTTTGTACATATGCCAAACTGAGGCATCCCGTGGTGCTTCTCCAACACCTACCATATAATTTTATACTACGAAATTCACAAGCTTGTTTACCACGACGATTGCTTTCTTTATAGGCTTACCATCCAAATATTTCCGTACTTTCTCTGAATTACGCCCAACAGCCTCAAGCTTGACGACATCTCCTGCTGTTTTGACATCAACCTGTGGTGCATCGCGAAGTTTCCCATTCACTTGGATAATTACGTTGACAGTATCGTCCAAAAGTGCCGTTTCATCATACTGTGGATAGGTGGCAATATGGATAGAATTTGTATCTCCAAGCTTCTCCCAAAGCTCTTCAGTAATGTGTGGTGCGAAGGGCGCTAGGACAAGCAAAAACATACGTAGCGCTTGATGAGAGAGAGTGCCAAATTTGTTGGTAAACTCCATCATAGCAGAAATTGCGGTGTTGTAATGACGGGTACTTGTATCTGTGCCTACCTTTTTGACCAACTTATGAAGTGCTTTCGTAATTTCAGCACTGTCTACACTCTTAACGCTAGATTTCAAAGAGACTGTCGATATACGCCAAACACGATTAAGCCATCTACTCATCCCCTCCATAGCGCTATCTCGAAAATCTCCACCTTGTGAGAAAGGCCCCATAAACATCAAATACAACCGTAATGCATCTGATCCATACAGTTTTATGTATTCATCTGGGTTCACAACATTTCCTTTACTTTTACTCATCTTCGCACCGTCTTTGATGACTAATCCATGTGCATAAAAATGCGGAAATGGCTCGTCAAAACTGATACATCCCCAATCTTTCAATGCCATTGTAATAAATCGCGAATACATAAGATGTAATACTGAATGCTCAGCCCCACCAGTATACATAGAGACAGGCAGCCATTTTTTCATGATCTCTGGATCAAATGCGTTCGTTTTTTCTGTCTTAGATCCGAGTGACGGATACCGTAGGAAGTACCACGAACTATCTAAAAATGTATCAGAAACATCGGTCTCACGATTGGCTTTCCCTCCGCACGATGGGCAGGTCACTTCATAAAATTCTTTGTGCTTAGCCAGCGGTGCTATCCCATCATTTTCTGGCTTATAGTCATCTATTCTAGGTAAAACTATAGGTAAATCAGCATCTGCGACAGTAAACCAGCCTGCCATATCTTCTCGTTCTCCCTTGCCATTCTTTTCACACGCCTTGCAATAAATCATGGGAATAGGAGGACCCCAATATCGCTGCCGACTAATAAGCCAATCACGCAAATGGTAGGTGATTTCTCGTCCTCCTATATGCTCTTGCTCAATCCAATCTTTAATTTCATCAATCAAACGGGCTGAAATCGTTTTATCACTAAAAGGACCAGACTGCTGAAGTACTCCTTCATTGGTATGCGCATTCACAGGTTCTGCTGAATTCGTTCGTACAACGACTTCTTTTAAAGAAATATTATATTTCTTTGCGAATTCAAAATCTCTTGAATCATGTGAAGAACAGCGTATAATACCGGTCCCAAATCCCATTAATGCAAAATTCGCAATCCATATAGGAAGCCTTGCTCCTTTATTAAAGGGATCTACTGCATATCTACCGGTAAAAATGCCTTCTTTTTCATCTGTTTTTTTCTTAGTGTCTTTTTTACTTTGGCGCCATTTGACGATAAAATCTTTAACTTTTTTTTCTTTCGATGTACCCTTGATTAAATCAATGACTAATGGATGATCTGGAGCAATAACCATAAATGTATCCGCCCAAAGCCACGCAGGATAGGCAGAAAATGCGTCTATTTGAATATTTATATCTTCAACTTTATGATGAATTATCATCCCTTCTTTTTTTCCAATCCAATTTCGTTGGGCGATCAAAACTTTCTCTGTCCACTTGAGGCTGGGTATATTTTCCAGCAGTTTTCCCGCGTATGCGGTTATTTTAAAGAACCATTGTTCTAGTGCTTTTTTTTCTACAATATTTCCGCATCGCTCACATTTTTCATCAATTACCTGTTCATCAGCTAACACGGTCTTACACGACGGACACCAATTCACTTCTGCTTTGGCTCTATATGCCAAGCCATTTCGAAACATTTGGACAAACAGCCACTGCGTCCACTGATAATATTCAGGGTCATAGGTTTCTAACGATCTGCTCCAATCATACATAGCGCCAATGCTATACAACTGTCTATAAAAATTCTCCTCACTCTTCTTTACCTGATCCACCGGGTGCTTCCCAGCCTTAAACGCAAAATTTTCACTATGGATACCAAATCCATCGAGTCCAATAGGCTCAAACACATCGTAGCCTTGCATTCGCATGAACCTGCCGTATATATCAGCGCCTGTAAACGCATACATATTCCCGACGTGAAGCCCCTCCGCTGAAGGGTACGGAAACATCATAAGGTTGTAAAATGGTCTTTTTGCATGCTCTAGGTCTAACGTATACAACTTCGAGTCGTACCATAACTTCTGCCATTTAGCCTCAATTTCTGTATGTGGGTATTTGAGAATGCTCATAGCGATGCGACAAATAAATTACTACTGCCTACTCTTGTAGTATATCGATAATTGAGAAGAAGACAAGAGGTGTCGAAATCAGCCTATTCCTGCAGCCTTCCTATTACGTAGCACTCGCATATACCATCTGCTAAAAATCATTTTCAAATATCTATTGCTATATTTTTATAAATATCCCTATGCTATCGCGATTTTAAAGCATAATTTACAAGAAACTTTCTCTTCAAAAAATACATATCACTCACCCATCATTTCACAAACAATCTAAATACCAATTAACTATAAGTTAATATAGAATATGTACTATAGGTTTATGCTCACTGTAGACTGTTCTAGTGCTCTTTTTGATTAACGCACTATTTTCAGACATTTTACAATGTACTATTAAAAATTGACATTTTATTATTAATATATATTTATATTTGATATATTATGATATATACGTTTGATCTCAACATACATCATGCGGTAATTCGTGAATAATAGAATATTTTAGATATTTTTATGCTTTTCTAAAAGATATCACACTATAATGCAAACCGCTCATTAGCCTCTTGACAGCCTTATTAATAATTGTATTAGATATATATATGGCTGGTGTAATCTCGTTGAATATCTTGAAGTATCTGGACAAACTCACTAGTCTTTTTGATGAGTATCTCTCCCTCGACAAAACATCCAAACAAACACGTAAAAATTACAAAAGCGATGTAACGGCATTTTTCTCTTGGCTTAGCGACACACCTGTCCGTCCTACCATAAAAATCAACACACAGGCTGATTTGTTAAAAACGGTCAATCAAGATACTCTACTCGACTACAAACGGTGGCTCTTCATTTCACAAACCCCCGTAGCAACAATCAATCGCAGGCTCTCTGCGCTTCGTTCATTTTTTCGCTTCGCAATCTTAAACGGCTGGCTACAGGATAACCCTGTCGATGGCGTGCCAAATATAAGCCGTATTTCTTCTGCCACCACAGTACCCATCGGACCTGACCATGCATTACCTGCGCCGCATATGCTTGAGACGGAAAAACTCCTTCCAAAAAACACGACCTCGACAATTCCTGTAATTCCTCTGGTCGCAGAAAAAACAGGAACAGCACTTCCTCTCCCTATCTCAACACCTGATACCTCTGGCGTCACAACGATCAAGGGCGCAAACGGCACAGATACGATCATTATCCCTTCGTCGCCCGCTCCTATACCGACACATCAAAGCTTTGTCGATCATTTTTGGCGATCTCCCTATGGAATTTTGATGCTTGTTGGAGTAGGACTTTTATCAACCATAGCGCTGATGTTGCAAATTTACGGATTTACTGGCGGATGGCAACGGACACTCGTGTCTCTCGCAAAAGAAGGAATCATCGCAGTTGATGAAAAAACACGCAAAGAAATGGTGCAACAAGCGCAAGTGCTCGGGACAAGTGGAAAAATTGGTCCGACAGGGGCAACTGGAACAACTGGATCTACAGGAACACGTGGTCCGACTGGATCGACAGGATCTACGGGAGATGAGGGGGTTATCGGTGGAACTGGTACCACAGGCTCTACTGGAGCGACGGGTGTTGCAGGGCCTACAGGATCAATAGGTGCCACTGGTACTACGGGTGTACAAGGACCGACTGGAAGTACAGGTGCTACGGGTGTTGCAGGGCCTACAGGATCAACGGGGGCAACTGGTTCCACAGGTGCGGCTGGTCCTACCGGCTCAACGGGTGCCACAGGAGCCACGGGAGCGACGGGTGTTGCAGGGCCTACGGGATCCACGGGCTCTACTGGGGCGACGGGTGTTGCAGGGCCTACGGGATCCACAGGCTCTACTGGAGTACAAGGGCCTACAGGATCAACAGGTGCCACTGGTACTACAGGTGTACAAGGACCGACTGGAAGTACAGGTGCTACCGGTGTCGCAGGTCCGACGGGAAGTACGGGAGCGACGGGCGAAGCTGGACCCACAGGACCCACTGGATCTACGGGAAGTACCGGTGCTACTGGTTCTACCGGTGTCGCAGGTCCGACGGGAAGTACGGGAGCGACAGGTGCTACGGGTGTCGCGGGTCCTACAGGAAGTACAGGAGCCACGGGATCTGCGGGTCCGACAGGCTCAACAGGGGCAACTGGTTCCACAGGTGCGGCTGGTCCTACCGGCTCAACGGGTGCCACAGGAGCCACGGGAGCGACGGGTGGCGCAGGTGTGGTTGGGCCAACTGGGAGTACGGGATCGACGGGTGCCACGGGGGCAACAGGGGCGATAGGAGCAAATGGTCCGAATGGGAGTACAGGTTCTACTGGGGCTACTGGCGTTCAAGGACCGACAGGCTCTACAGGTGCCACAGGTGCCACGGGCGTTCAAGGACCGACAGGCTCTACAGGTGCCACAGGTGCCACGGGTGTTGCTGGTCCATCAGGCTCTACAGGTGCCACAGGACAACTAGGTGCAAATGGCCAACAATTATTCTCACAAGATAACACGGGGCTTCAAATATTCACCTATCCCACCGTGGGTCGATCACTTCTTTTTGGGAGTACATCAGGACCAGATCAATCAACCACGTCGACAGCAAGCGCATTGATAAATCTCAATGGCACAACGGGAAACGTATCTATTCGATCTTTCGGCCCAGGAAATCTTTCTGGAAAGTCTGTTTTAATAGTAGACCAATTTGAAACACAAGACATCATGACTGCATCAGCATCAGGGGTTACCAAAATGAAACTTGATACAGCAGGCAATATGTATTTTGAAAAATTTATAGATATTGGCAACTCTAGCAACACATACTACTTAGATCCGGCTAGTAGTACAACCTCACTCTATATAGCAGGAGATATTATCAGTGATAACTCTTCATTTTCCATCCAATCAACCAGTAATCAAAATATTTTGATCACCGCAGGAACTGGCGACATCATATTAGGAGGCGCTAACAGCACAGGAGCCGAGGTCTGTGTGAGTATTGACGGCTCTACGTGTACCGGAAAAATTGACGCAGGTACAGTAGATCCTCCGTACACGATTGATGGCAAAAATTACGCAACCTATGTATCCAGTATGACGGGTGTCAAAGAAGAAACCACAGGAACCATTGTGACACGTCAATACGTTCCCAACGTCGGATACCGCGCTGTTATTGATTTCTCTACTGTTGCCGACGGATCAGATTTGTGGCTTTTCTCTCGGGTAGCAAATCTGAAACAAAACAGTGATCAATTGGTCGTCCTGTTGTCGCCACAAACAAATACGCGCGCATGGTATTCGTTTGACAAAACAGCATTAACACTTTCACTATTTACTGCAAAACCCGCAACTGTTTCCTACCGATTGACTGCCCCTCGATTTGACTGGCAAGAATGGGCAAATATCAGAGATCCAAATGATCGAAAAGGGTTCATTGTTGATTACCAATCTGATTGGTGGACAACCTCTGGATCTGAGGTACTTTTTGAAGACTCACTTGCAAGTGTACTCATAGAACCAATCACTGCATCTGAATCAGGCCGATTATTCCGTATCCGTAACACTGCGACAAATACCACCATAGAAGAAACACTTGCCCTAAGCCAAAGTATTATTGCAAATCTACAAACAGGACTATTCACTGCAATACAAGCGACGATAGATTCGCTCAGTACACAATCTATCACATCACCAATTGCTGAAATTAACACACTCAAAACCGACACGATCTCCCCGCTAGACACAGGTAATGTATCAGTCAAACTTACAGATAATCAACTCTTTGATATAGTAAATGATCACAATAATCGAGTCACAACATTTGATAATGCAGGCAATGCAACGCTTTCTGGCAGTCTTACGGTAGAAAAAGATGCTACCATCAGTGGCACACTACACGCAGACACAATCGTTGGAACATTTGGTAACTTGTCACAAAAACTACAATCTCTCGATGATGCAGTAGCCTCTGTAAGCAGTACACCATCATTCATTATTGTAGAAAGTAGTGAAAGTGCCGAACTCGCCCATGCCGTAAGCGTAAACAATGGTGATCTTGTCGTCAACACAAATCTTTTTGTCTTAGGCGAAACAGCGCTCTCGCAAACATCGATCACAGGCTCACTTCTGGTTGATGGCATCATCCACTTTACCCAAAACATAATCGAGACCGTTGGTGAGACGCTCTATATCCAAAAAAATAAACTCGCCAATGTCGACCTTCTTGACGGTACGTTCATCGTCGATATATACAATCGTATCTTTGTGAAAGGCGATCTGTTTGTCTCAAATAACGCCACAGTGGATGGCGTCCTTGGCGCATCGACCATAAAACCAAACAGCAATGGTCTTACGTTTGACCTCTCTGCTCCACTCCCGACACTCGAGGCATCAGGCTCTGCTACTCCTTCATCAACCTTTGCCTCATTACTCGTTCGCGGCGCTGACCAGTCAGTCGTGGCTTCTATTGATGCATCAGGAAGCGCCATATTTTCTGGCAGTGCCACCGTAAAAAAGTTAAATATCGCGCTCTCTAATCCATTTGAATCCACGCAATCAGCTATTCCAAACGACACTGTGGGTACGAGTGTTTTACCAGCCAACTACAGTGAGATCACTGTACTCTCGAGTGAAACGCGTGATAACTCGCTTATTTATCTCACCCCATTATCATCCACAAGTAATCAAGTATTGTTTGTCAAACAAAAATTGTCAGGTGTCGGCTTCATCGTCGGCATGGATCAGCCATTATCCGCCGCTGCACGGTTTAATTGGTGGATAATCAACTAACTCACTCAGAACACACGATGTAATCGGTTCCTGAAGACATAAAGGGACATACTGCATCGCACCTGCCTTGCGACTCTGCCGAATCTCCATCTGACGTGTTCTCCAGAGGAACTTTCAGACAAAAATCTCCACCGCTATTTTTTTGATAATAAAACATACTCGTACCAAACTCATCCGGAAGCCTACTCATGTATATCGTTTGGCATCCGCTCCCACCAGCAGCAAAATCAATAGTAGCTGTACATGGACAACTTTCAGTCCCCAAGACACCGCACCCTTTGATTGTGCCATACAACGGTCCGCCGCTATCTGCAGGATATGCGCCGTAATCGCTATAATATAATTGTAACGCGGTTTTAAACTGTTGGACTTCACTTTTTCTTCGAACATCACGGGCGCGCGTACGAGCACCCAAGAAGTTCGGCAACGCAAGACCTATGATGGTCGCAATTACCGCAATCGATACCAAAAGCTCTATTAAACTAAATGCATCATTATGTTTCGTAATACTCTTTATCATATAAAACTATATTAAAATATAAACTACTATTATGGCACAGCGTTGAGACTCGCTATGCCGTATGTGCAAAGTGTCGTGCCATCATCTGCACAACTTGTGTTTGCATATCCTGCTTGATCCACACCACTTCCTTCATCACGAACATTTTCTAATTTCGTATATATTTTATATGTCGATGATGTACCGATATAAAAATATTTATATTTACTTGCAGGATCGTCTGGTATCATCACCATATATAACGTATTGTTTTTATCGCTAAACTGCCCACCCCAACTACATACACCGAGATCTCCAATACCACATCCAACCATCTCGCCGTTACTATTATTAGTAGGATACGCTCCTTTGTCGTTGTAATATGATTCGAGGGCTGTCGCTATATTTCTCAAATCGCTTTTTCTACGATTATCACGTCCGCGTCTGATTGATGACGCATAACTTCCTGTTCCTAATGCCACCAAAATTCCTAAAAGCACCATAACAATCAGAAGCTCCATGAGGGTAAACCCGCGTCGTGAATATTTTTTCATATTATTGTGCACACCAATATGGTATTTGATTACAAAGCCCTTGACAATCAGTTTCTACAAAAGAATACTGGCATCCATACGCCCCCGGGTCTCCGACATTATTACATTGTCCATTCATAATAATGACACCGCCAACCTGTATCCCTGGTCTACACGCATACGACCCATACCACGAGGGTGTTGGTGTGGGTGATGGCGATGGCGATATATTTATTCCAACACTATCCATAGGCAGGACAGTCGTACCTGTAGATATGCAATAATTCCATTTCGCACCCCATCCACAGCCAGCCTCAGGATCGCACCCTAACTTGGTGATGTCAGGATCACTCCAATCTTGAAGCTGCGTACACAATCTATTTCCCAAACACACATTGCTCGCATTTGCAGGCACATATAAATATGGCTTTCCCGTAATAGGATCGCAGGGAATTTTATCGATATATGGGGCTAATCCGCTACCACCACAGGTCAACATAATGTCTGTTGAGGGATAACAATTCGTATCATTATAGTATTCTTCAAACGCACGCCTAATGTTTACAATATCCGTTTTTCGCTTCACGTCATTGCCTGCATAAATGCTTTTACGCCAATTCATAAGAAGAAAGATAAGCGCGATGACACCTATAATTACAACGACGATAAGAAGCTCTGCGAGAGTAAACCCATTACTACTACCGTATTTACGCAATCTCTCCATATCTAAATTCTAGTATGGAATACGCATCGATAAATTGCAACTACGCCCCTTTAATACCCTGCAATTTCAACTTGACAAAATGTAAATGAAGGGTTAATATGGGAGCATGATCGTTGCGCGAACCATAACAAAAAAGCTCCACCAAACCGTCAAAACCTTTGCGGCTATCGTCATGACTGGCCCACGTCAGTCTGGAAAAACTACGCTCCTTCAAAGTGAGTTTGGCTCGACACATCAGTACATTAACCTAGAAAATCCAGATGTTCAGTCTCGTGCGATTGCCGATCCTATTGGTTTTTTGGGTAGCATTCGTAAACCAACCATCTTGGACGAAATTCAATATGCCCCCATTCTCCTTCCTTATATCAAAGAACGCATTGATAGCGATCGCACACCGGGGCAATGGCTGCTAACTGGCTCACAAAATTTTACGCTTATGCAAGGCGTCACCGAATCGCTTGCTGGCCGCGCCGCCATCCTGACGCTTCTTCCCCTCTCTCTTTCTGAGCGTCAAGGAAAGGGGAAAATGTCACAAGACATTCACACACTTCTCTCAAAAACACACGCACCACTCTCTCACCAGATCAATCGTACTAATGAGTATATTCTCACTGGAGGATATCCAGAACCACTCGACAATACATCACTATCTTATCGCACATGGGCGCGTTCATACATTCAAACCTATCTAGAACGCGATGTGCGTGATCTCAAAAATATTGGCAATCTCCTTCAATTTCAAACATTTCTCAAGTCTTGTGCTATTCGCACGGGACAAATTCTCGATCTCTCTGCCTTAGCCCGTGATATTGGCGTCTCCTTTACTACTGCCAAATCATGGCTTTCGATCTTAGTAGCCAATTATCAAGTCATTCTCCTTGCTCCCTATTTTCAAAATCTGGGCAAACGCCTTGTCAAACGCCCTAAGCTTTACTTTACCGACACTGGTCTCGCTGCTCATCTGATGGGAATTAATGATTCAGAAACTCTCAATGCCAGTCCACAATATGGCGCTCTCTTTGAAACCATGATTGTCTCCGACTTTTTCAAACGCGCATATAACCACCTTCATGATCCTTTCCTATATTATTTACGCACCCGTGACGGGCTTGAAGTCGATCTCGTGATTGAAGACAATCAAAAACTGTATTTAATCGAAAGTAAATCAGGTTCCACCATCACCCCCACTCATGCCACCTCTCTCTTACGACTCAAGCGCGAAATTCCTGATACAATAGCCAGCTGCTTTTTGCTCACCAACGCCAAGGAGTCTTTTCAGATTTCTGGTATCACTCAGCATCCTGCCATTCCCTTTCTCTCACTCTAATTTCTGCCTTTTGATTATCCGCAACTGACCTCTTGACATGAGGGTACATAACATCAGATGCTTAGTATGTACAAAAGATATGTTCCTATGATCGATACTGCATCCCCTTCATCATACACAGAAAGTCCAATACCACAGAAAAAATCCGATAGAATTGTACCAATACTCATGCTCATCTTGATAGGAATCAGTAGTGTTCTAGGATATTTTCTCTATACCTCTGTGTATCCTCCCTCTACCGCGGTCATACTGCGAAAGAGTCAAACAATCCAATCGGCAGATACTACCGTGAACAATGCTCCAGATGTCGATGCTCCCACTCCCACGCCGGACAAAGGCTCCGGAAATTATGTATGTGATCCCTTGGGATTTTGTAATCTTGCTGATGATAAAGGAAAAGCAGGATGCCCCGTAACCTTTGCCGACCCGAAATGCTTAAATATATGCGATGATGTATCCAAACGATGTAAATAATATGATCCGTACACTATTCCTCTTATTTTTTTTGATGTTTCTGCCGCTTAAGACCGCGTTGGCGGTCGCTGGAGACGTACAGCTTGATCTCTCGGCAGGAGGTTCTATTGTCGGAACGGCAGTATTGACAGGAAGAGTGACGGATAGCGCAAACGCTTCGTATTATCTGGATCCTGCTGCTGACCCCTCCCTCATCGTCGCCGGCTCCGTCGGCATCGGGACGACGACACCAGGATATGCGCTTGATGTTAATGGAACCATTCGGGCTGGGACGAGCGCTCTTTTATCAACTGGCGGAGCGGCTGGATATTATCAGGATACTATAAACGGCGCTTATCGTTCCATCGTTTCTGCCGCCACGACAAACGGATATTATTTTCAAACAAATACCGGTGCGGCAACGACGATGTATGTGGGGCTTGGTGGAACATATAACGGCAACGTCGGCATCGGGACGACGACACCGGGGTCAAAATTAACAGTGGCGGGTAATATTACAGGAACAGAGTTTTATTCAAATAGCTGGCTCCGCAACCAAAATAATCTAACTGGACTCTACAATGAAACAAACGGAACTCACTTCTACTCACATGGCGCTACTGGTTGGACACTCACAGGAGGTTCAACTTATCCATACCTTATGTTTAGGGACACCTATCAATCAACTATCAGGGGATATTTATACTCAGATTCAAGTGGATTTGGTCTCCTGAGTAATCTGGGTCAATGGGCCATTACAATCCCTCCCGACACGAACAACGTTATCATGGGATATTACAGTGGTGGCACCCTGAGCATCGGAACAAATGCGTCGAGTGTTTATCAAATTGCTATGAGAAATACATCAAATGTGACTGCTGGTCTACGATGGGATATGGGTATGGCGGCTTCTGGCAACTTTGCCATCGCAGAGTATAATGGCGCTACCTTCCAAAATGGAGGCGCATATCTAACGTCTGCATCTGGCAACAGCACGTGGACTTATATTTCCGACCAGAGACTCAAAACAGACGTTGCTGTGCTCCCGCAAGAAAAAGGCCTTGCCTCACTTCTACAACTCAATCCTGTCAATTATTACTGGCGCAACGCTCATGGTAACCGATCACTTCAAACAGGTTTCATAGCTCAAGACGTAGAAAAAATATACCCAAACCTAGTTAGCCAAGGAGATCCTATAACAATAACTTTATCAGATGGCTCACAAGAAACAATAGCTAACCCACTCGGACTTAGTTATGAGGGGTTTATACCTTACGTTGTTCAGGGAATCCAGCAACAACAATCCAAAATTGATGATCTAACTTCCAAATTAAATTCCCAACAACAGCAAATCGACGAGCTACGAGAATTGATCAACGCCAAATAATCTCCCCCGTCCAAACATCTTCTTGACAAAAGCGAATAATTAGTTTTACTATTAATTCATATATTTAACATTTATGTTTAAATAATGAATTACCAACAAGATAAAAAACCCACGCCCTCACGGGACGGGGTTTTATGTGGACTTCAAACGGTAA
>JBBTUH010000025.1:0-56254 GCA_038063875.1 Patescibacteria group bacterium
GGATTAGCCAACCTTTGTACGCCTCCGTTACATTTTTGGAGGCAACCTCCCCAGTTAAACTGCCCATCTGACAGTGTTCTGTTCCGGGATTTTTATGCCGGAATAAGTAAGATTTCCCAATGCCGAAGAGAGGTATTCCATTGTTGTTCGGCTTGCGCCGGACTCCCTCCTATACTCGACAATCAACACTAGGTCCTCAGTGCCAAATTACAGTAAAGCTTCACGGGGTCTTTTTGTCCAAGTGTGGGTAGGCCGCATCTTCACAGCCATTTCAATTTCGCCGGGTAATGGTTCAAGACAGTTGCTATGTCATTCTACCTTTCGTGCGGGTCGGAACTTGCCCGACAAGGAATTTCGCTCTACATCACCTTGATGTCTGGACTATATCTTTCCCGATTGATTAACCAATCGGTTATCTAGCGTGTAGTCTCTGAGGATTCTAGACCCAACAATCGTGTACAAAATACATTAAATTGTTCATTTTTTGTTGTTTGTAGTGGATATTTTTTGAAAAATGGTATAATTTTGTTTTTCAAATCATCTTGTCTTCGTACACAGTAGCGAAGCAAGTTAAAGTTGTGATTGTCATGTCGGCGATTGATATAAATCGATCCGCAACCAAAATATGTTTTGATTGCTTCTATAGCAGGTCTACTCCGCTCTCCTTGCGTAACTACAAATTCATATAGAGTTTGATAGCCACTTTTGCAAGTTGCGTTTTTAAATCTACTAACAGAAAAACATCCTTCACCATCGACAAATCCAACGATCCACCACGGATCTAGTCTTTCCTGCTGATTGCCTGCTTGTGTAGCTTTGTCACTATGGTACATATAAACCATAGTAGCACACATATTTCAGGTGTTCCAGCATATAGCTAAATTTTTTCATTCTATTTATTACGCACGAATGAAGAGGTTTGACTACCCCACTATGGCAGCGCGATATTTTCCACCATAGAACAGTTATAGTTACTGCTGCCGTTCACCGGAGCTTAAAAAGCTAGCTTCCTCTTGCGAGGTCACCAACCATTTTTAACTTACCGGCACTGGGCAGGTGTCAGCCCCTATACGTCACCTTTCGGTTTCGCAGAGACCTGTGTTTTAGTTAAACAGTTGCATAGCATCATTTACTGTGGCCCGCCAATAACGACGGGCAAGGCATCTCCAATAAGTTACGCCTAGCTTTTGTTGCCGAGTTCCTTGAACCACGATCACCCGCTTACCTTGGCATTCTTGCGCCAGCGCACCTGTGTCGGTTTGCGGTACGGACGATTACATGCTCCTCAACGAGGCTTTTCTCGAGTACGAAACTATATATGTTGCCCGCAGCTTGCGCCTTGGACTCCCCATCGCTTCTTCAGTTTAAAACGTAAGAACGGATTTACCAATTCCTACTACGTGAAAGCTTAGTGGTGTTCCAACCAATATACACATCCCACACTGTCACCCCTTTGAGTCTTAATCAGCACATATTCGGTACTGGAATATCAACCAGTTATACATCGAGCTACTCCCGCATCGCGGGACTCGCCTTAGTTCCGACTTACCCGAAGACGACGAACGTTGCTTCGGAAACCTTGCGCATTCGGTAAAAAAGATTCTCACTTTCTAACGCTACTCATGCCGGCATTCTCACTTCTGTGCGCTCCACACCGGTTTCCACCGTATGCTTCACTGCACACAGAACGCTCCCCTACCAAATCAGTATGTATAAATACATACTGAATTCTTTGTCTTCGGCACCATACTTAAGCCTCGATCATTTTCGGCGCCGCGGCTTTCATCCAGTGAGCTGTTACGCTTTCTTTAAAAGATGGCTGCTTCTAAGCCAACTTCCTGGGTGTCTTAAAACCACGACTTCCTTTCCCACTGAGTATGGATTTGGAGGCCTTAGACGAAAATCTGGGGTGTTTCCCTTTAGCCACACGAGCTTAGCCCCGCATGACTGACTGCCTGGATACTGTTGTCTGTATTCGGAGTTTCATAGAAATAACTCAGTTTCCCTTGACATTTCTTTGAGTGCTCTACCCCAGCAACAATTTATACCAGACGCTATACCTAAATATATTTCGGGGAGAACCAGCTATCTCCGGGTTCGATAGGCATATTACCCCTAACCACAAGTCATCTCACAGATTTGTAACTCTGACGAGTTCGGGCCTCCTTCCAGATTTCTCTGGAACTCACCCTGCTCATGGTTAGCTCACCCGGTTTCGGGTCTATTACCTGCTACGATTGGTCGCCCTGTTAGGACTCGCTTTCGCTTCGGCTCCCCATATCTCTATGGTTAACCTAATGCAGCAAATAATAACTCACCGGCTCATTCTTCAATAGGCACGCGATCATCCCGCAGAGCGGGACTCTCGCTGTTTGTTAGTCGACAATTTCAGGTACTATTTCATTCCCCTTCCGGGGTGCTTTTCACCTTTCCCTCACGGTACTCGTTCACTATCGGTGCTAATGTGTATTTAGTCTTGGAGGATGGTTCCCCCAGCTTCCCACAGGACCTTCGTGTCCCATGGTACTCGGGTACTCTCTAGAGGAAAAAACAATTTCGCATACGGGATTTTCACCCTCTCTGATCTGCCATTCCGGACAGTTCTGCTATCGTTTTTTCTCTCATATTGAAAGCCCCACAACCCCCGAGATAAATCTCGGGTTTGGACTTTTCCGCTTTCGCTCGCCGCTACTGACGGAATCACAATTGTTTTATTTTCCTCATCTTACTTAGATGTTTCAGTTCAGATGGTATCCTTCATACCGCTATCTTAATCTTTCGATTATCTTTGCGGCACAATAACCTTTACGGTTGGATTGCTCCATTCGGAAACCACCGGATCAAAGGATGTTGACTCCTCCCCGGTGAATATCGCTGCCAACTGCGTCCTTCTTCGGCACACTAGCCCTAGGCATCCATTGTCAACTTGTAGCGTTGCGGAGAACAAAAGATATCTGTCCGACTAAAGTCGAGACAGCTCTTTATTTTCTTCGACGAAATGGCCGTCACTAAGAGAGATCACTCCCCCTTACGCGGCAATTACCTACAATTTACACTTATAAAATACTAATAAAAGAGGAATTTCACCTTTTTATTAGTTGCTCAAAATTATTTTGTTGTTAAAGTGCGACGCGCAAATTCAAGTAAACAGTGAACAGTAAACAATCATATATTTACTCCTCACTATATACTCTTTACTAAAAGTGGACCGTGGGAGATTCGAACTCCCGACCTCAGCATTGCAAATGCTGCGCTCTACCAGCTAAGCTAACGGCCCTTGACTGGTTTGATTTTTTAGCTCTCTTAGGTCCCCAATTTCCCTTATTTTCCAAAAAAAATCCCCGCCTTTATGCGGGGTTGTCACAGTCCTCTAGAAAAGAAACTTCAGTCACCACGCAAACGGGTCCAAATTACGGTTAGTTTGTCTGATGTGTTGATTCTCATGTATAGAAAAAGTGAGCGCCTCCGCATTCCCCCCATACTAGATATGGGGCAAAGGCAAATGCTATTGTAGCGCAGACTATTCTCTCGTGCAAGCGGGGAAAATTATTCTTTCACTGCGGTATTATTACGACCTTTAATCCAATTAAATAATATTTTTCCTCCATCATAGACTTTATTGGTTACCTTCCACGATAGACTATTATTTTTTTGATTATCAACGTCTCTATACGCGCCAATCAACAAGCCGACGGCCACATATGCAGCCTTCAAATTTCCTTTACTATATTCGTTAAAAGATTGAAAATTTGACCATCGCGTCCACCCCTGCTCGACTAGTGCCCCAATAACCGGAACTTGATAAACAATACGAAATACGCTTTCTAAAGTAGGACCGTTTGAAACGTCTTCAATCTTATCTTTAAATCCATAGGTCAATAAATCGTTCAATTTATCTGATGCCTCACTCGTAAACCACCCCTTATCTCCGGTAGCCTGTCGCATAATTGTATTCCCTACAGCTGTTATATTTTTATCATTCATAACTTCAAATAATTTTCCTCCTGCGTTTATATAATCAATCTTAGAATTTAATTTCTTGATTGCTTGCTGCGTCTCATCGCTTACTTCTCCTAAAGGATTAGCTTCTGAAATAGACTTCATCTGTTCACCCTCTGCTTGTTTATGTTTTGTTTTTAACTCATCCTTTAATGGATTTTTTAATATTTTTTCTATAAGATTTGGTGGCAAACTCGTCAAAATATCAAGTGCAATATTTGGCACCATGTTGCCTACCATCACCGCAGCGCGCATACCACGTGTTTTCATGTCTCCAATTTCCACCCCACCACGAAAGTCTTTATCAATCGCCATGATGTGTTCACCAATAGTTTTTGAAGTTGGATTTGTAAACACATCTTTTAATGCATCGAACTTCACAGGCCCGCGCTTTTGTTTATATGGAGATCGATCACCAGTCTGATACATTTCTCTAAAAAATGCCTGCCATTCTGTCGGTTCCGGCTCAGGAGCTTTAGGCGCGACCGCGTCTTTCTCGCCTTTCAACACAGAGACAACTAAATCTACCCGATCCCAATTGAGCCCATCTGGTTTCTCTCGCTGTAACGCTTCAAAAAATGATTCAGGGATGACAACTGGGGTTTCTTTTGTAGCTTCCACCTTTTCCTCTTCCCCACTCTTCAATCCCGCCACGACACCGACATTTGGATTGACAGGAGCTCCCACCACCTTCTCCGTGGCTGGGTATTCGATGCGTGTATAGTGAAATTCTTTACTCATAAAAAAAGCCCTCTATTTGGGCATTACAAACGGAAGTATACCAAACAAAGAAGCCTATAGCAAGAGGTGCGTTGTGTTAAATTCCCTTAGACTCCTCTAAAATCCTCTAACGAAATTTACCCAGTCTTTGAAGCTACTGCAGCCGCAGCCTTATTTCATAATATTTTTTGCGATATGGTATCCAGTCACTGCTTTTGCAGCGATGGCGTTCCCATATTTAAAATTTGATGAATGCTCAAGCGCGTGGTTTAATTTCTCTTTCCCCCATGTTACTGCATTGCCTACAAGTGGAACTTGCTCAAAGATACGCACGGACGCTTCTACTGTCACAGGATTGATAAAGTTTTCCATAGGATGTGCAAGAATTACCCATCCGTTTAACTTTGTGATTGGAGACATTTCTCCTTTTTCATTAGTAATCGGCTTTTTCGAAGTTAAATCTTTTTCAACAAGCCCAAACACCCTACTATTAAGCCATACTTGCGCAATTGCATTCATCCATTCAGAAGCAAATGTTGACGCCTCAGAGGCATACTTCGCGTCTTCAACGCCAGTCGCCTTACGAAGCCACGAATTCATTAACAAAGAGTATGCGTTATCAGAAACATATTCTTCCGCAAATTTAAAGGCACCAAACGCACCCTTCATTTCCTTAATTTTTGACTCATTTGTAATTGGATCTTCCTTTAAATCATGCATCCATTTCCCGAAGGTTGCATGTTCTAAATGATGCACCGCATGACTCTCAATCAAATCAACGGCTAACCCTGCCCCCAATGCTATGGCATTAGCCCCTGCCTTCTCTATGCCCCCAGCTTCACCCTCAATTACTGAAAATTGAACGCCGCGAGGTTTCACATCAAATAGTTTTTGATATCGAATTTGCTCTGGAGAAAATGATTGTACTTCTGCTGACATAGTTTGGGGAGTATACCACATAAACTATCCTATAGCAAGCGACTGTCTTCAGTCGTCCCGAGCGAAGTTGAGAGATCTCTCTATACAATAATGAAGTTATATCCAAGGCTGAGCCTTATTGGGAAATATTTCTAGAAAAGGCTCAGCCTTGAAATACTTACTTTGTAGTCAACAGTCCCATTCCCACCACAATCTCTGCAATTGCCTGCTGATTAAGGGTCGCTTCTTCCTCGGTCATACCCTCAACCATTTCCCCAAGTAACGCCTGCATTTCCTCTTTGCGCTTGGCCATTCGTTTTTCGTATTCACGATCAAATACGTCAATTCCAGCCTCAAGTTTTGTTTGATCTTCTAAGCTCGCCTCATCAAGCTTCACGAGAAGATCGACCTTCTGTGCATCAGAAAAAAGGCGCGTCGTTTGTATGGTGTTACGAAGCTGCTTTAAGTTCATATTCCTCCTGTGCCTTTTGGTCAGCACTTTTCCAATTTGATTTTCCGTAGTACACTTTGTCTTTGTTCCCCTGCCACCTACCATCTTTACCCCGCGAAGTCACGCCGTGCGGGACGAAGTGGGGCATCTCCACTTTCTTTCCCACAATTCCCTTTTCATTTCTCACCTGCCGCACTTCTTTCCAATTCTTTTTCAATTCTCCAAGTCCACTCCATATCATGTCGACGCCAAGAATAGAGACTGGATTGGATAAATTTAACCCTTTCCGAATAAAATCCTCGATTGGATTTGCAATAGGCTTATCACCAATATTTTCATATTTTTTAAGCTTATCTTCTATTATCGCTCTTTTTTCCTGAAGTCTTGAGGCCGTTCTTGAAAAATCAGCAGATCTATCATTCTCTTTCGATGAACGCGGTTGTTTCGATCCAAGCCAATCTAATTTATCAAATACCTCATCTAATTGCCCTTCATATAGCGCTTTATTTCCCATTTTTGCATCATATTGCACTTGTTTTGGTAAATCAGGAGCAAACAATGCTTCTCCTGCATCAATAGCTAACGAAGCGAGTAAATGTTTGGCTTCAGCTTTTACAAACATTGGCTGAAGTCTAAATCCAAGTATCATATTATAAAATCCGCCGATTGCAAGATCTTGCACCCCTTCTTTTACAAAATACGCAGATCTAGCCTTCCAATTAAACTTAGAATCTTGTAGCGCAAAATTATTAAGCTTCTCTCCTACGTCTCCACCCATTCTAAATCGCTCAACAAGTTCGCTTTTTCCTTGCCAAATATTTGTCCAAAGCGCATCAGTTGCTTTTTCCATCCCCGCTCCCACTCCCACATTTACGACACCTCGTGCCGTCCGCATCAGCGCACTGTCCCCATCAAACGTATCTTCGGCCATCTTACTTGCAGTATCTATGTCTCGAACAATGTCTGCCAATTTAGTACCGACTTTTTCGACCCACGGTTTTTCTTTCCCTTTCTCTGAGCCCCTCGCCACACGCTCCGCTATGGGAGGTTGTGCATTGGGTATTGGAGATTGATGTGCCGGTCCTCGTTCATTGTGCACCATATATGTATTGCGCCCCACGAATCCGCCAACAGGCGAAGAAGTGGTGCTGCATACTGTGTGAAAGGCAATTTGAATTTCTATGTATGTATCAGAACCGCGCTATCCACTATCTACCAGTGTAGATGCTAAAGAAGATAGGGTCAACGCACACCAAGCAATACTTCCTCCAAATCCCCTTAACCTCCTCTAATTTCCCTTAAATCGTCAGTACCTCTAACCCCTTCACTCGTTTAAAATGCTTTGGATTGCCTGTTACTATAACGGCCCCTGCATTCATGGCCGAAGCGGCAATCAAAATATCCATATCATCAATTTGCTCCCCTTTTTTTGCTAACTCTGCACAAATATTTCCAGCAATAGCGGCATCTTCTGAGGTAAACGGTAACACCCGTGACAAAGAAGTTAGTAATGCATTCATCGCATTTCTCTTTTTTTCAATAATGCGTGCATCGCTTCGCTCAATGCCGCTTGTTAATTCAAAGACACATACCGCACTAGTTATCAACGTTTCTACTTGATGACGTTGAACAAACGAAGCACTTGGCTCTGTTTTTCGTAACAGATCAATAAGCACCGAGGTATCCAAAAAATATGTCATAGAATAATCCCAAGATTCTTCTTGTTTTTCCGCTTCAACACTTTCTTCCAAAATGCATCATCATCCAGGTCCGTCCCCTTCCAACCACCAATGGCTTTCATGAGTTGCTGATTTTTCACTTCAGGCATAGCTCGGACACTGGCATATGGCCTCCCGTCTCTCGTAAGAATTAACTCATCTATAATAGGAAGCATATCTGCATACATGCCAAACTTTCGTATAAAATCACTAATCGGCAATATTTTTATATTCATACCCCTATGCTAGAGCCTTGATATGTATTTTGTCAAGTATTAGAATATGTATTAGAATATGTATTAGAATATGTATACAAACTTTCCAATCTGCTCTCTCGCTTTGGCGAGTAGCTCTTTTTTCTTTTCTTCCCCCACCCCATCTGTTTCCAATTCATATTCTAAATTTTTATACACCTCTTCCAACTTTTCTCTCAAATACTCCTGCCGAGCGTTCGAATGCTCATCAAACGTCTCAAGTAATGCACTCACTTTCTCCTTATACTCCTCCGGCAACGCATCAACTACAGCCACCAAATCCCGCTTTTCTTCAGTATTTAGCGCCCGACTATGTTCTACTACTTTTGTAAAATTCCTAGCTTTCATATGTATTTACCAAGGCTAAGCCTTGTTGGGCAATATTTCTAGAAAAGGCTTAGCCTTGATCGTATTGTTTATATCATCATGCTAACACGTTAATACGCATCTATTTTTAATCAAAAAATGATCTATGTGGATCATTCTAAAAACTTGTCGACAGTGACGACGTCCCACTAGCTGGCTTTGTAGTTCCCACCGGCAAATACCCAAATTTCGTATAAAGCATCCGCGCCACCGTAAGATACGAAAGATACAATCCTCCATCTTGGTTTTTCAATTTATCATTGAGCGCGGTATATATCTTTTCAACCCCTGCACCAAAGACAGGGATCGCTGCCATGCTTCGCAGTGATCCTTCGATAAATCCCGGATTTATCATAGAGCTAAATATCTTTCTGTGCAGTGGCCCACCTGCCGTATTCCACCCACCTATGGCAGTTGCCAGATTCCCCATTTCACTTATCGTATTGGCCAGTTGCGACGGATACCGCACGTCCGTCTCGTGCGTCAATCCTTTCACCGCCACATTGGCACCATACCCTACTATTTTATCCGCCGCAAATTCCAAACCGTCTCGTAATACATATCTATTCTCATCGGATAATTCTATAAGTGTTTTTTTAAAAATCGGATCTTTTATTTCTTTTTTTCCATCATGCAAAAATCTATCCACTCCACTATCTGCCACATAATCTATCGCAAACGAACCGCCTTGGATCAGGCCATTCATAAACACACGGCCCAATCGGTGTGGTACATCTTTCCCACGCCATGCAAAATCCACTTCACGTACCAGTCGCTTCCAATCTTTGTGCGTTTCAAACGCTTCCCACGGCTTCATTTTTTTCGCAAGTTCCGCGCCGGTGAGAAGTGTCAATTCTCCTTGCACTGCCGCCTGTTCCCCTATTTCTTGATACAGCACGGGCTCTGCCACATCAAAGACTTCTTTTAAGAATTGCGTATATTTTTTCTCCGAAGGATCTATCTCTTTTTTCGGCACCATCGGCACGTAGCGCGCTTCCCCCACGAGAATTTGTTTTCTCCCTATTGCCTGTTGCATCCCTACTTCAGCCATATTACACGGGTTTTCCAATGCCAATATACACTTTATTATCATCTATGGGCATCTCAATCTTCTCTCCCACTATCTCACTCAGCACACTCTCCACTCCTTTTTGTATATCCTCTGGGAATTCCTCCCGTATTTTTTCTTCGGCGGCTAGAAATGCACCCAGTGCATCAATTTGCTCTTCCGAAAGCCGCGGGAATTCATCGATGATATCCAATTTTTGCTCATAAGAAAGTAAAATACTGTCTTCTATGAGTATCATCAATGCATTCTGCTTATCTTTCATTGTTTTCATATTTCCCCAATCTCCCTTAGTTCCCCTATCACCCCTTCTTACGCTGTTGGTGAAAACACCGCAGCCGCCTGTTGTCTCTCCGCAATTTTCCCCAAACCTCGTTTCACTGTATATCCCAATACATCCAACGCCATATCTTTGGATACCATCACACTTTTATATCGATTAATTCCCATCTGCATCACAGCGGGGACCGCATCTATGCCATGTGCACCCAAAAATTCGGCAATACCAGTCGTATAGCTTATCCAATGTGGCACATCTGGGGTCAAATTAAGCCATCGTTCAAAAAAATTCTTAAATACGATACTTTTAGAGATAGATGCAGTTTTCTCAATAGCCTTTGGAGCTGCTTTTAACACCCGAGATTCTATTCCTTTCTGGATTATATTTTTTCCAAGCATCCTATCAGCTAAATGAGCATCTAATAATAAAGTTGTTTTATCTGTCACTTCCTTTGCGGCTGTCTTTGCGGATCGCAAAGCACCTCGATATTTCCATTTATCGACAAGGTTATACCATTTTACATCGTGTGTTAAACCAGCTTCCGTTAATTTACCTATGTATGCCACCTTTGCACCCAATTCAGCTCGCTTCTGTAACACAGATACACCCCGAACACCCGCCTTTTCCATCATATTCTTTGCTAGCAATCTTGTACCCTTTTCTGAGGCCATACTATAATCTTTTGCAAGCGATGCCGCTCCCACATTTTTTACATTAAATGGAGATGTTACTATGCTGAATATATCTCGAGCTGCAGTTTTGGATCGATACAACAAATCCTTTGCCCACCCCACCTTTGGCATGTTTTTATACACTTCTTCAGCGGCTTTCAACGCTTCTACACTTCCTTTTACATGCACAATAGCATTTACGGAACGCCCTGAATTAAATGCAGTCTTTGCGTATCGAGCAGCTTTCGACAATCTCACTGCTGGCTCAAATTTAATGGCTTTCGATGCGAATGCTGCTGCACTTACATCTTTCCAAGCAAGATCCGCATTTTTTGTTATCCCCAACAGCCCCGTCCCCAAGCCCTTCCCCTCTCCAATCACCGGAATTAAACTCAGGGCCAGCGAGGCGTTTGCTTTCAACTCTTTAAACATTATTTCTTTTTGCTTTTTTAGATGTGGCTTGATCGTCTCCCCCATCCCCTTCCAAAATCCCATATCCTCGATACTTCGGGTGACGACGTGTTGAGGACTCATCGCCTCTGCCATCATCCGTTCGCGGGCCGCCAACACCTTTTCCTGCTGTTCCGGCGCCAACTTTAAAAACTCCGGTAAGTCTTCTAATCGCGTTTGACGCGACATATCCTCCGGCATTGGTTGTGGTGGTCGTTCTCCCATCTCACTCATACCTCTAGTATACGGAAATTACCCTCATTTTGCAACAACATTGTCATTGCGAGAAGTCTTCAACGAAGCAATCTCTAAATCCCCTTATTTCCCCCATTTTCCTTAATCCACCAAGTTTCCTAAATAACTATAACATTCTTTTTTCTACTCTCTTCAAAATGAATACGTTTATTTCGACCAATATTCCTATGCCATCCGCGATATGTAATTCGTCGTTTTAATTTATCGATAATTTTTGCTTTCATACAAAAAGCATATCACAATTTCCATCGAATATTGTATTCCCGCCTGAAGATTTTTCATATCGTTTCTTTTGGGTGAACAAAGAAAGCATGAGCAATGTTACAAATGCAAAAAATATATAAAAATGTTTATGAAGCGACAAACTAACTCAATATCCCATCCACTCCCGCTTTTATGGTAGACGCGGCGGTCTCCATTCTCTTTTTCTCTTGAAGCTTAGCCTTACCGACTATTTGATCCAGCACCTCATACACAGATTTTTTATATTCAGAAATAGACGCTTTGTATTTCCCATCAAATTCATCAATAATCGTCTCTAAAGCCTTCGTATCTTCCTCACTATACGTATCCACAGCCGCTAAGATCGCGATCTTATCTTCATCAGAAAACAGCGCCGTCTCTTTAATTTTTTGCTTTAAATTTTGCATATATTATTTCCCCATCGCCATCATAGATAATCCAGTTCCAATATTTCGAATTGCACCCATAGCTGGCGTACTCAGAAGCGTCGCAGCAACCCACTTGCCACCTGTGATGAGCAACTTGTTGTTTGGATTTGGTATGTCAGCAATTCCCCATCCAGCAACCATAGACATGATCCAATCAAGTGTTCCGGTTGGAAGTAAATTTTCCACGGCCGCCCGTTTATTATATGGTTGCCATACTGATTCAAACCCTAACGCTGCACCAAGTTGTCCAGCACCTAAAGCACCTTTGCCTGCACTAGTAAAAATATTTTCATTACCATGAGTTATGGCTCCGATTGCTCCACCAATCAATGCTCCCTGTATTCCAACACCTACTTCATTTTTTACAGTTTCTTCGAGTCCGACCTTATATTGCTTTATTCCTGCAGCAACGAGCTTCTTTCCCGCACTTTCACGAGCACCAGCGACTTGCTCTTGAAGCTTTTTCCCACTCTCGTTCATCACATCCACGACCTGCTGTTGTTCGGGATTGAGCACAAATTCAGCTGGCTTCGGGGCTTCGGCTTTACCGACGTATTGAGGATGTGAGATATTTTCTGCCATTCTAAGAAGAATGTATCACACACACACAGGAAAATCAACTACTTGAGGAGTCTAAACCCATTCTGCTCGTAGTGATGATCAAAGGAGAAAAATGTTTTAATTCCCAAATTTCGTGCGATTACCATGTTCGTACAATCCGTTAAAGATACTTTCTTTGAAGTTTGTTTTAAAAAGAACGTAAATACATCAGCAGCTAATGTTTCGACCATATATTGAATAATCGTATCAGAAGATTGAAGATTCGCAATAAATGCCCGCGCCATATCCCGACTGTAATAGTAACTCAACTTGGTTGTGACCTCATCGACAACCTCCCATGAAGTCACCGTAGACTCATGCGACAACTCTAACATTTTAGCCACACGTAACGCCTTTACCTGATTTGAATCTTCTTTCAAATTAAGCGCAAGATACGCATCAGAATCTATAAATATCATGGAAGTTTATATAAATAATCATCGTTAGTGCTGAAGTCCTTCGGCACCTTCCCCTTATACGCATGTTTTGCCATCTCAAGCATCACCTCGGCAGCTGGACGTTTTTTTATGAGTGCAGGAAGATCTTTTGCTAATTTTTGACGCGCTATAGAAGACACGCTCGTTTTTTGGGCCACAGCCAACGCTCGTAAATTAGCAAGCAATTCTTCTGGAAGCAAAAGCTGTGTTCGTATCATCATATATACACCATACACCATACACCACTTTCTGTCAATACAACACAATCTCTAGCCTCCCATAAACTCCTTTAGATTCCTCTAAAATTCTTTAATCTTATAAAGAGTACGTACGTATTCTCGTTGTTTTCGCTGTGCCCTGCATAGTCTGGCTCAGCCAGACGACGTGGGGTTAATTCGGCCTCGCCATCCCCTGAAGCACCTGATGTGGCCCTAATTCTTTCACTCGTTCATTTTTCTTATTAAGCTCTGAAAAATCTATCATCTGCTCAGCAATTTTCTCAAACTGTAGATCATGGGTTATGGCTATCACTGTCATCTCCGGCCTCTTTTTTCGAAGCGAGGAAATAATGTCGATCACCTGTTGCGCGGACCGTTCATCCAAGCTCGCCGTCGGCTCATCCAAAAATAAAATAGAAGGATTCTGAAGTAACGCCCGCGCAATGCCGATGCGTACCCTTTCACCACCAGAGAGATGTTTATTTTCCGAATCCAACCGTTCAGCCAAATGATCAAGGTTTAAGTCAGACAATGTTTGTCGTACTTCTTGATCAGGCACATCTCGCCGCACCCACTGCGTGAGATTTTCGCGAAGTGTCAAGCTTTCAAAAAACTTCACATCCTGATTCGCATACCCAATTTTCGTAAACAACGACTCATCCCCATATTTTTTTATATTTTCCAAAGGAATCCCACCAATTTTTACGGTATCTTGTGGCAAATCATAGAGGTTGAGAAGCGACCGCATAAACGTCGTTTTCCCTATGCCAGACGTCCCCTTTATCGTCACAAATGTGCCTTGCGGGATATCCACAGACACATCAGTCAAGATATTTTTATAATTAAGATTCGACACAGACAATGAAAAGTCTTTGACGTCACTTACTGGTATGCGCTTGGCTTCCTTCAGCCCTTCCGGCCGATCCAACTCATCATACGGCCCCAATAGATCCTCCATCTTTTGGATATCGTCGAGCAGAGGCAAAATACGATTTACATAAAGTCCTGTGAGCTGTCCAAATTTAGCCTCTATCCCTTCTTGTACGCGCTTAGAATCTTGCCATAATGCAAATGACAAAAATCCTTGAGTATATACACCTCGCATCGGATTTAAATAAGCATCTAACTGATCAATTAACTCCTTTTTTTCAACTGGCACTGTACGAACTAAAGTATTTTGATTCGTATGATATTTAATAAATTTTTTATCTTCAAATAAATCGCCCAACGTTCCTATTTTGAGTTTGCCATCCTGCATTATCGAATCAACCTTTTTGTTATCCTGCAAAAACCAACTTTTTGTTTTCGCTAATAACGCTTCGTCTCGTTTAAATTGTCCAATATCTCCTTTTTTTACATCTCCCATCACAGTTTTCCAAAGCGCAAAAAGCTCAACTACTGCGGGCACTCCAATGTTTAATGCTCTAAACCATTTTTGCTCTGGCTCTTCTTCACGTAATCCTTGTCGCAACCCACCACTTCGTATGACGTCTTTCATCTCCATTTGCTCGGATAATTTTTGGCTTGCTGTATCCATCGCAGGAGATGTTTGTATATTTTCAATATTAGAAAGCGTCGTCAACACTTTCGCATTTACCTTATTCCACTGCTCTAGTTCTCTACGATTGTCAGCCAATAATTCTTTCGCTTGTCTACGAGACATGTTTATAAGAGGCTTTATCTTGGCGGCACCCAAGGCAAAATCAGGAAGCCCTCTTCCAACGAGTGTCGCTGGATATGTTCCCATATCAGCCAATAACGGATACAGCTCAAGATGCATTGTGCGATAAAATTCTAGCGTCGCCTTTTTTCCACGCTCAACCGCAGACAACACTTCGGAAGCTGGAATATCTTGATACTTAGTAAAGCGCCCCATGACGACAGAGTCGCTAACACGTTTATTTATCTTTTCTTGCAAGCCTATGTATGCGCGATCAAATAAGCTGGCAGCTCTATTTCGAAGAATTGACATCGGATATTTAAATAAAAATGGCGCCCATACAGGAGAAGTCTTAAGAGCAATAGATTTAAAGTCTTTATCTGTTACTTTATTAAATTTTAGTCTTGTAATACCAAGATCCTGCACTTGCTTCCACACGTTTTTTCTAAGTGCTCCCCCTTTAAAGCTAAAAAAGACGCCCCACAATCCGTCTGTAACATTTCTAAATCCATCATCCAAGCCAAAAATTTTAGCTACTGTATTCCACCCCGCCTTTTCTTGCCCGTATGTTTTATCTAAATCTTTAAGCGTTGAGCTTAACCGTCCAAAATCAAACGGATCTACATCGACTTCTTTTCCTTTCAGAGATTCAACTTTTGGAGGTTCTTCGGGTGTGATGATATCGTGCACTTCTTCCACCCACTTTTTCTCACCCTCAGGCGTTAATATCAGTCCTTCTTTCGCAAAATCTTTGGCTATCGCCTCGGCTAACTTTTTCTCATGAGACACTGATACATTTCCCTCGGCTATTACATCATTGACCACATCATTTGCCGCCTCCAAAGTCTTTTCGGACACCCGAAACGCCTCTGTCACTGCATGCAGCTCCGGCCCCTTCACGCGCGTCTTTACTGGCTGTTTGATCGCCTCTGCTCCCATACGCCTATTATACCGCAAACTATGATTTTACTCCCTGTGTTATAATAACTTTGTATGCAAACGACACTGCTTCAATACCAAGTGCTCATCAAACGGGAAGAAAAAAACTATATTTCCTATGTCCCAACCTTGGGTATTTCTGACTTTGGTAAAACTATTGAAGAAACCCAAAAAAACACAGAAAACGCTATCATTTGTCACATTGAAGGACTTATAAAAACAAACACAGACGTGCCAGCACCCGACAGTGGAGATGTATACCTTAGTCAAACAAATATCACGCTGCCCTATCCCATCCGCTTTGCTATCTAATTGCTATGCCTAAACTTGTGCCACGAAAGCCTCTAGAAATTGAGCGCATTCTTCTTCATAATGGTTTTGTTATGAACACCAGCAAAAGCAGTCATCGCCAGTATTTCAACGCCGCCACCAAGGCCCACACAACTGTCCCGTTTCATTCAAAAACTATTCCAGTAGGCACACTTCGCAGCATCGTACGTCAATCACTTTTATCAATCGATCTTTTTCGAAAATAATCACCGCCAAGGGGTGTATAAATAGTTACCCTACAATCTTCCCTTCCACCACGTCTGCAGGATTTGGCTTGGTGTAGATCGGGCCTTCGTAATGAGGTTGTGCCTCTCGCGCCGCCTGCGCAGCTGCTTGTTCTTTTTGTAAAGCCTGCGCCTGAAGATTTCGTATTTCTTGCCGCGCTCGAAGAAGCTCCCGCTCAAGCACCACAATTGTCGCACCACTCACAGAGACTTCTTTTTCCAACTGCCTTTTCTCCGCTTTCAACACCACCAACGTATGATCCACATGCTTATATTTCAAGGCCAACTCAATCTGCGCATCTTTCACCGTATCCAATTTTGCTTCTTTCACATGTTCCCCCACCGGACGCTTATTTTCGAGGGTATGCAGAGTTTTGTCATCAATGACTTGCGCCGGAATATTGATTTCTTTATGAAACTTACTCTTTATCGTTTCAAATAAATTCAACTTCTTCCATTCTCCTGATTTGCGATCGTACTTCACTGGTTTGTCTGCCAATTTCCCCCACATATTGAGTTCCTTGGTATACGTTTTTCGCGTCGCAAATTGCACTTTGGTCATGTCACTTTTCTCGGGAAAACTGTAGTCGCTGATGACTTTATCGCCTTCGTTCACTCTATACACCTCACGATTTGGCTGCCACTCGCCTTTCACTTCGTAGTGGAAATGATTCTCAGGCTTAGGAATGAGGTCTGCCAACTCCTTTATTTGCAACGGCGTAAACGGCAACTCTTTCATCTTCGGCCGCATCTCGCCCATGGATGGTTTTTCAGTCATGTTCTTATTATATCACCTGTATCCCGTATTTACGGATTTCAGACGCCAATGGATCATATTTATCAGCCAAATCAATTGGGTTATACGGATGCGGTTCGATATCAAACAACCGGTCATCACGCGCCCGCATCAGTCCCACTCTTTCCGTATGTCTATTATTTCCAAAGGCTGGAGACACCACGCAGACATCGATATCACTCCACTGTTTAGCAGTACCTTTGGCTTGTGAGCCAAAAACGATAAGTTGGGTAAACTGCACCCCCTTATCACGAAGCTCTTTTCCATACAAACGAACTATGTCTGTAACGTGCGTATTTAAAACTTGTTTTGCAGCCATACAAAAACCTCCTCACACAACGCCTGCCATTTTTCTCGATATACTTTTTCAGTTACTTTTTTATAAAAACTTCTCTTGTAATCATCATACCGGGCATCAATACTATATGTAGTTATTTCATTAAGCCAATCTTGTTGAAGTTGAGACAGTGGTATTCCCGCTTGCTTTGCAAGCTTTAACAGATCATGAGTAAATATAGGAGTATCATCTTTTTTTGAAATTATTCCTTTAAATAGTTTTTCTATCGCTAAATGCCACTGAAAAAATGCCCAATCATAATGTTTAGATGTATACGATTCGTTTGCAACTTCACGCGTTTCTACCGCCGAATCAAGCCAATATTTCACGCGCTCTTCATTGCTCATGATTGTATTGTACCATGGAGGTTATAGTGCGCAAACATAACCTAAGGGTTCCTAATATACTAGGAACTAGGAATATATATGCATGTCATATTTTTCAACTACGTTCACCAGCAATTTTCTTTAAATACTCGCCAAATTTTTCCGTTATCACAAACGCACCGATACCCTTTCCAAGATCAACAATATCCCCCATTTTTTTGTCCGTAAACACGGCAAAACCCTTACGCCACCACCCGGGCTTTAAGGCAATATCTTTATCAATCCACGCTACTGATCCGTCTGTATAAGACTTTATAAAAAGTGGCTGCCATTGACCATCTGCATTAAGCGCCCTCGTGACAACTGCGTTTGCAATAGCCTCTGCTTGCTGATTATTTAAATCATGACTTCCAAAAGAGAAATTTAATCCCTTAGGTAAAATATTCTTTACATTGAACTGTTTATCTAACCTATCAAATCCCGCAATCAGCTCCTCTATCTCATCTTTATCAGCATTCATCATCACCGTGAACATATTAGGTATTGGGAACTGCTCTGCCCGAGATTTGTTTTCCCCACTGGATAATTTCTTCTCTGGATCAGCTATAGGGGTTTTCTTGCGTACATTTCTCATTCGTTCACCAATTCTTGTCAAAAAGTCAGCTCCCCCCTGCCCAAATGCCTCTAAGCCTTTTCCAACAAATGGAACTTCACCTGTCCATTTCCGAACAGTTTCATTCCCAACTAATAACCCTCCATACGTAATCGTCCCTGTCACCAATGCTGCCGCCCCATAGTTTCCCACCACTTTGATCTTGGCAGCAGTAGCAATATCTTTCTCCAGCTTCTCCATCGCCTTCCCTCGATCTTCATCGGACAACGAGGAGTTTATTGCGATCATTTCTTGAATTTCTTTGGCATGTTTCTCACGCCACACTTCTTCCGCACCCTTGAAGGTAAATGATTTTCGAAGTTTCTCCTTGCCCCACGCCACGAGTGTCCGCTTCTCAGGAGCCTTCGCCATACCTGTAAACACCACATTCTCTGTCATATATTTTTCATTATATCACCCTAATCTCCCTTATCTCCTTTTACCTCGCCGAATCCGCCGGCTGGCGGAGAAGGCGGGCTTCATACTTCAACGCTCCTCTATCCTTATATGTCACCACTTCCCCATTCCCACTTTTCACGAGTTCTTCATTCACCAACGCGCCCTTCGTACACCCTTTCGGATTTTCTACCAAGCCTTCTTTCGACTGATTATTAGACAAATGCATATAGTCGGCAGGGAGAAACGTCGGTGTGCTTTCACAATCCACCCACACCCACGCAAAAATTCGCTGTATTAAGGGTTCGTCTGTAAATAATTTCTTAAATATTTACAGTTACGACCCTTTATGCCGTATCTTCAAATAAAAACAAGATTTTTTGATACGGCGTTGTCATCTTGATACCGACTTGCCCGCCGTAGCTTTAGCGAAGGAGGGTCCCTGCGCATTCACCCAGAGTAGCCGAACCGTCGCACCACTTTTCAGTGTAAACGTATCTCCATCTTCTACAACATCTACGCGTCCAACCACAGGAAACACGTTGGTATTCGTATAATAATTTGCAGGAGTAATGAGTTTTGCAGGATTCCACCCGAGAGCGATGGCCAAAAGGAGGCCAGGGATCATCACCATGGGGATTCCTAAAGCGAGGAGTCTTTTCCTATTCCACAAAAGTTTCTTTTTCTTCTTCATACTCCCACTATATCGCGAATGTTTTTGCGTTAAAAGTTCTCTACCCCGCCACCACTTCGGCTTTCTCTCAAGCTTGAACAAATTCCTCTTTTTCAATCCCGCTTTCGCGCAGTATCGCCAAGAGTGTCCCTTTTTTCAAGTCTTTCAAATGGATGGGAATAACTGCACGTGTTTGGTGTATCGGATGTTTCATGGTCAAATGACTTCCGACCTGATGATGCGTTACAAATCCGAGTTTCTTAAGTTTTTTTACCACATCACGAGGAGTATAGCTAGGCAACTTAGGCATATGCAGCGTGAGGAGAAAGGGTCGATATATCTATCGTTGAGACAAAACTTATATCAGAAGGAGCTGATTCACCGTCTTTTGCGAGGCTTCCGAGGTACGATTCGATCGCCTCTTTAGCTGCATCGGACGCTGTTTCCACAGATTTACCGTAGGTCACACATCCTTTGAGCGCAGGGATTATAACCGTATACCCACCCTCAGGCTCTTTTTGAAATACCGCAGTGTAATGATGGATTTTCATACCAGTAGTATAGCATACTACCGTTCTCTACCCCGCCACCACTTATTAGGAAAGGTGTTTCCTCATAAGCTCCACCAAAGCCGCCGTTGGTTCTACGGCAAAATTATTGCCTCCTAATTCTCGTACCACAACCAATCCTTTTTTAGCCAACTCGTCCGCCTCTGGACGAAAACGTCTCGCAGTAGTAATACCCACTCTCACGCCATCTTGTAACTGCCCTGCAGCAACATGGATAGGCGTCCATTTACCTTTTTCTTGAGCAAGATCAAACATCGCACCCACAATCTCTTCTGATTCAACATGACCAAACGCACTTTGTAGCGTTTTGTTTAATTTTCCTTGTAACTCTAGAGCGACAGTAGAATACGGCGCAGCAATATCCATCTTCGCAAGTGGATTATCCGTAAGCTTATTATAAAAATCAGCTAGATCGATGGGGGGGGGGTATTTTCAACTATTTTTTTACCAACTTTTTTTGCTACTTCTCTTACTGTCCCACCTTGATCAAAAGGCGCTTCTACCGCTTTCTTAAACGTGCTATCTCGTACGATTTTTGTAGCAACCCAATTCTTCGATTTATCTACTACACTAGCTATTCCACTGCGCTGCTTCTCAACCCACCCTGCAACACCACCTGCTGCAGCCATAGTCCTCCATCGTTCGCTACCTGCTCTCAAGACATTTTGAAACCGTTCTGATTTAACTCCTTTATATATGAGTACTCCACTAGCTGCGGTAATAACAGCATCGTGCGCAACATTTCGACCAATCGACCAACCCACCCTCTCTTGTAACTTTTTCATTGCTTGCTCTCGTTGATCTTGTGTTAATTCACCAGAAATTTTCTCTACATTGCGCATTTGCTTTTCTACAACTCCACTCGAAGTATAACGCTCGTGAAAAAAAACGCTTTAGCTTTGATAATACACCTTCTTTAGGCCTCCCCATCCCCTCAAATACTATTCCACCTGTTTCTGCCATAGTTTTATTAAACATTTTCTTCCGCCAACGCCTTGTCCACTTCACTCAACACTTCATTCATCAGTCCCTCAATTTCCTTCAAAGCCTCACCATCTTTGATGGTGTCTTCGATGAGTTTGGCGTAGCTTTCCACCGTTACCCTGCTCTTTGGGTCGGCAGAAAGAAACTCTAACTGTTCCTTCGGCATGTACTTAAGGAGCACCGGCCACACCGTCGCCTGCAGACCTTCAGAAATCGTTGCATACAGCTCTGCCTTGTCCTCGTCAGAAAGTTTAGACTGTTCAATACGCGTTACAATTGCTTTTAATTTCTCTTCCATACTATTCCTTTCCGGCTTATGGCCTTATGACTTTCTAAAAACGTTCTTTATTTTTTCACCAAATGTTGGCGGTTTTGGTTTTCCGTCAGGATACGCAAATCCCTCAAGAATACCTTTTGTTATCGACCCAACATTTTTCACTGCGCTTCCTGCGATGACTACTGCTTCTTTGGCCTTATATCCCACTATCTTTTTAGCCATAAACTTTTCTGCTGCCTGTGCTTCATATGTTCGTACTATTCCAGCTTTTGTCACGACATCTAGGCCTTTAAAAAATCCATAGACGCCGATACTAGTACCGCCAGAAAATGGTATCATTCCAAGCCCTATCGTTTTTCCTAACACGCGTCCAGGCCACGTGGCGATTCGAATTGTTGTATCAATAAGTCCAGCGCTTGCATGAACACCCGCGGCAACAAGTGAAGATTTTACTCTGTAAAGCTTTGTGCTCAACTTGTCTCTGTCTGCTTTTGTCATTTGCCCAATATAGGCATCTGTGGCCATCATCCATTTTTTATAAACAGAGATCCTTAAATTCTTATCTTTTACCGATAACTTATCACGCATTTTAGTAAACGCGTCATTCCCCTCCAATACTTTCCGCACCGCCCCACGAGCAGCTTCTACTGCTGGATTTTCATATTTCACTTCTTGTGGTGTTGGTTGTTCAGACATTTCACTCATAACTCTCCCCTTTCAGGCAGTCTCGTATGTAACTATAGTATGGAAACGTTGCCACACCTGTCAAGCAATGGATTTATCTTTTTCACTTTTTAGCCTCGAAAGGCCTGGCCTTTTGAGGCTAAATTCTAACATCCTGTAAAATCCTCTAAATTCCTTTAGACTCCTTTGCTGTATCTATCACATCGGACGGTTGCACGATGGTCAAATTCGGCAATTTTTTAAATTCCATATCGTATGTACACAACCCTACTCCTTTTGGTATCTGCGTTGCAATCAGACAATCCGCCAGTTTTATCCCTGTTTGTTTATGAAGAATCAATGCCTCGCGAAAATTGGTTTTTTCTATAAGAACGAGCCCTTGTGTTGTTACCACCGTTTCTAAATCAGAAATTACATCCAGTTTTCCAATCTTATACACTGATCGTAATACATAACCAACTTCCAATAAAACAATTGAAGAACTGTACGGAGTTATTTCTCCTCTATTTATAGATTGAAATAATGCGGCACATGTATCAAACATTTTTGGATCATCAGCCATGATAAATCGAAGCCATATATTCGAATCCAAAAATAATCTCATAAATCAGAATAATCGATATAATCACGAATATTATCAATATCAATCTTTTTATGCGCTGCAATTGCCTTATATTTCCCTGCTAAATCCAGTATGCTTTTCTCTTTTTTCTTTTTTATGACGACCTTTCCCCCATCAGAATATATCTTTCTTGCAGCAAATCGCACCAAGTCTCCTACAGAAGTTTTTCGCTTTGCGGCCTCAGCCACGAGGATATTCCAGAGCTCTTCATCAAATAAAATATTGGTTCGCTTCGTTAACATATATACCTTTCTTACCGAGTTAATAACTTTTTTATTTAAATGTTATTAACTCGGTTTAGAAAGAGTTATACCCAGTGCAATTCTTATTGCTTTTGGTATAGAGATAGTATACACATGTGTATGTGTATGTGTCAAGATCCTTATTTCAAATAGTGTATCATCATACTAACATGTTGATACGCCATTTAGCCTATTCTAGTAAGCCTTATTTCATCGCCTTCAAAATTCTCTCCAGCGCCACCACATATGCCGCTGTCCGCAAGTTCACTTTGTATTTCACTGATGCATCCCATACTTCTTTTGTGGCTTTTGCCATTTTCGTTTTCAATTTTTTATTCACATCCTCTTTGGTCCAATGTTCACCTTTTAAGTTCTGCTCCCATTCAAAGGCTGAAACGGTAACGCCACCTGAATTACTCAAAACATCTGGAATAACAGGGATTCCCTTTTTGAAAAATATTTCATCCGCTTCAGGAGCAGTCGGCCCATTAGCCATCTCAAGGATTACTTTTGCCTTCACCTTATGAGCATTTTCTAACGTCAACACATTCTCAAGCGCTGACGGAATCAAAATATCCACAGGAAGCTCTAATAGCTCGTCGTTTGTTATTTGTTTACCTTTTTTGAAGTCACAGACAGATCCAGAACAGTAGCATCCAGCCAATCCGCCAGCTGGCGGACCATTTTTCTTCTTACACTCAAGTGTTAATTCTGGGTTAATCCCTTCTTCTACGTATATGCCACCCTTACTATCTGATACAGCAACAACTGTAAAGTTATTCTCAAACAAAAACTTTGCCATGTTATACCCCACATTGCCAAAGCCTTGTATAGCGACACGCAGTGGAGCGGCACCCCGCGAAGCCCTGCCTGCGCAGGCAGGCTTGGCGAAGTGGGGCAACTGCTCAAGCACACTTTGTAATACATACAGTCCACCTAACCCTGTGGCTTCTTCCCGCCCCTCACTCCCTCCATCCTCAATCCGTTTCCCCGTAAACGTCGCCCGTAATTTCTTTTTTTCTTTGTCTGATAGCTGACCCGCTTCGCCGGAGCTTGAGCGAGGCGAGCGACTGATAGCTGAAGACTTAACAAACTCATCCACCATCCACCCCATAATTTGTCCGGTAGTATTTACATCGGGAGCAGGCACGTCTTTATCTGGCCCAATCACATCTGCTATGAGTCGTGCATATCCACGAGATAATCGTTCAAGTTCTCCGGTGGAAAGCTTTTTTGGATCCACAATAATCCCGCCCTTACCACCCCCCAATGGCAAATCTGCCACAGCGCATTTTATCGCCATCCAAAAAGATAACGCCTTCACTTCATCAAGAGATACGTTTGGATGATAACGAATCCCACCTTTATACGGACCTCTCGCGTTATTAAATTGAATTCTATAACCCTCAAAAATCTTTTGTGTTCCATCATCCATTTTTACAGGAATCGACACATTCACCTGTCTTTGCGGCTGTTTTAATACTTCTAATTTTTGACGTAATTCTTTCTTTCTATTTTCTGTTAACCCTGCCTCGCCGGCAGGCAGGTCTTTACTATTTACTAAAACGCTTGCAGCGTTTTCCAGCTGTTTCATCGCACTCTCAAATGGATTTATTGCTTTCATATATTCATTATCCTACTCTAATTTTGGAGCTTCTTCCACATCAGCTCCTCTTCCCGCACCTTTTCTGCCAAAAATATTTTCATCAAACTCTGATACGGCACGTCGCGCCGATTTGCTTGAATCTTAAGATCATCAACTAACGATTGCGGCAACCGAATCGTCACAGGAAACGTAGAAAATTTGAGCTCCGAAATATCAAGCTTCATTGGCTTTGAGAAATCAAAATAATCTGTTGCGTCGTGTGTCGCCCAAAAATCTCGTTCATCATCCTCAGATTTAAAATGAGGAATTGATTTAATCATTTGTTTATTTTTCTTCATACTGACTCCTTTCTTTTTTACTTTGATCCCGAGCAGAAATGATTCGTATCATTTTTTTTCGATACGTAAAAAATACTACCAATCTTCTTCCTCGTTGTGTTTGTCCAAGTGCTGAAAATCTCTCCTCTATTGCCGAATGTTTTGAATCATTTCCTATTCTAAGCAATTGATCACCAAACACCTCTTCACATTCTTTTTCTGTGACATCGTGTTTCGTTCGATTTTTCTCTTGATTTCCACTATCCCATTCAAATCCCTTCGGCTTCATGTACATGATGGTACAATACATAACGCGTTATGTCAATCTATCAATATCTCATGAGATTTACACTGTAGAAAGGAGTTTGAAATAACTAAAATCAATAAAAACCTAATAAATAATTTTTATCCTCAATAATTACTATTTGTTTAATAAAATAGCTCCGTCTTGATCTGTTCTTTTGGAACATTTCTCTCTAAAAGTTTCGCGCTTACCTCAGAAACCATTGCTTTGTTTCCGCAAAGATAAAACTCACTATTTTCCATTTCTTTTTCATTATCCATCACATATTCTGTCACATGTCCCCTGTCTCCTGTCCATCCATCAGGAGGTTTGGAATATATAAGCTTCCACGAAAAATTGCTGAATTTTTTTTGAAGCAAATCAAATTCTTCACTCCAAAATAAATCTTCTTCATGTCTCAATCCCCAATACAAAACTATCGAACAGTCTGATGGCTTGTCTAAAATTATTGACCGAAACGGTGCGATCCCAGTCCCAGTGGCAATCAACACTTTTCTTTTTTTTGTAGCAAGCAGTGACAACACGCCCCCCGTCGGTGCTACCAATGTCGCCTTGTCACCAATGATTAATTTCTCTGTCCATTGTGAACCCAATCCATGGGGCGATATATCATGTGCCATAAGAAGCGTCGTATTTTCAATAGGTGGTGACGCAATTGACATCGTACGATTAACCCCCTCGCCCATCATGACCATCATATTTTGACCCGACATAAATTCGATTGTTTGGGGAGAAATAAGTTTAAACGTCACGCAGTAGACTTTACTACTTACTTTTTGCTTTTGAATGACTACTGCTGAATATTTTTGCGCCATTATTTTTGTTCCTCAAGATATTTTTCTGCATCCATGGCAGCCATACAGCCTTGTCCTGCCGCGACAATCGCTTGGCGATATCGATGATCCACACAGTCGCCAGCAGCAAAAATTCCCAGCATACTTGTTTCAGTATTCTTCTTTGTCACCACATATCCCTTTGCGTCAAGTTCTACAACATTTTTCAAAAAATCCGTGTTCGGCCTATGTCCAATGGCCAAAAATACTCCGTCTGTTTTTATATCTTCCCCACTTTTTAATTTCAATCCTTGAACCACAGGATCACCATATATTTCAATAATTTCTTTATTTAAAAGAAATGAAATCTTTGGATCTTTTTTGGCGCGATCCAGCATAATAGCGCTTGCACGGAATTCATCACGCCTATGGATAATCGTTACTTTTGTGGCAAATTTGGTAAGAAATGTCGCTTCTTCCATGGCGGTGTCCCCACCTCCAACAACGACCACTTCTTTCCCACGAAAGAAAAACCCATCACAGGTGGCACACGCCGACACGCCTTTCCCAGCAAACATGTTCTCAGAAGGAAGTCCCAAATACATCGCCGTTGCGCCAGTCGCAACAATCACTGTTTTTGCTTCGTAGATTCCTTTTTCTCCTTTTAATACAAAAGCTTTTTGTTTTTCCGTATTGGGTATTGATGATTGGATATTGGATATTGTGTCACTGACCACTTCTGTCCCAAACCGTTCAACTTGCACCTTCATATCCATCATCAATTGTGTGCCATCAATGCCCTTGGGGAAGCCAGGATAGTTATCTACGTCTGTGGTAGTCGTGAGTTGTCCACCTATTTGAATACCAGTAAAAAGTACTGTCTTTAAAAACGCACGTGAGGTATACAGCGCTGCGGTATATCCTGCCGGTCCAGATCCTATTATCACCACATCATACATATAAAGATATTCTCCTTACGAAAGCCTTTGAAGTTCGCCGACTAACGTATCTTTACTTTGGACACCAACAAACTGCTTTACGACCTGACCGCTTTTAAATATAAGCAGTGTTGGGATACTCATAATGCCGTATTTTTGTGCAGTAGCTGGATTCTGATCCACATCTATTTTCCCCACCTTTGCCTTCCCCTCCATGGCAACTGCTACTTCTTCTACAATCGGTCCTTGCACTCGACACGGACCACACCACGTCGCCCAAAAATCAACAAGGGTTGGGATTGAAGACTGTGTAACTTCAGCATCAAAATTTGCGTCTGTGAAAATTATACCTACCATAATGTATCATCCCCTTTCTTAGGATTTTTAGTCTATCACTCTTCTTCGTTTTTCGACAGTACTCTATTATTCCATGGTCTGCTCAGGCCCATGATCCCTATCATAATCGATAAATTTCTCGATCCTTTTCTTGTCAAAAGAATCAAATTTGTCGATATAATTCCAAGCCGTCAACGCGATGGTGGTATCCAGTTGCGGTCGAGGAACAACGATGAGCTTAAATAGTTTTTTCTTGGTTGCTATACTTTCAAGTTCTGTTATAAGAGTTTTGCACGCTTCACTTTCATTGACTGCACAATTATAATGAATGACAACATATCCATGTTCTAGTGAGTGGAGAAGCTCACCCTCAGATTGCGGTATTTTATAAATGCCGGGTTTGACCCATGTCACGATGTGTTGTCCGGAAGTCGGAGGATTACTATTATACGTAGTATTCTCGACTTCTTGTGGACTCACGTGTTCGCGCCCTTGATCTTCCATACGATTACCTGGCGCTGGCGTTAGTGCGATACGCACAATCCACAAACTTACGACAAGAATAACTCCGCCAAATAGTATCGGTGTTTTTTTCATCGTTACTCGAGTGTACCTGATTGAAATCGCAAGGTAAACTAGCGCACAATTATCGAACGAAGTTTATTAAGATCAGGAAGGATGATCTGTCTTCCTCGTGTTTTTACCAGTCCTTTTTTTATAAGTCCCTCCACTTGTAAGCTTGCCGTCTCACGGGTTGTTCCGATCCATGATGCTATTTCTCTATGGGTAAGTGGCACAGTCAACACGATGCCTTCGTTTGTTTTTTCACCAAAGGTGTCTGCAAAATACAGAAGCAATAACACAGTATTGGTATACGCGTCGGCAAGCACCAGCTGCCCCACTCTACTGACAAACCCACACATGCCTGCCGCTAATTTTTGCGCTGCGTAATAAAGTACTGAAGGATTTTCTTGTAAAAAATGAATAAACTGCTCCTTCTTACCACGCGCAAGAACAACGGGAGTCATCGCCTCAAAGTGATGTTGATTCGGTGTATCGTTTAATATCCACGTCAAGGGAAAAAATGATCCCGGTTTATAGATATGAACAATAAATGTATCTCCTGACGGTGACAATAAATACTGTCGCACATACCCCTCTTTGAGATAATATACGCCATAGGGCACATCTTCAGCCCGTAGAACACTTTGTCCCTTGGTATATCGTAAAACTTGTGCACTCCCAAAGTATGCATCTATACTTTTGAGTATTTTTTCATCTGTTTTCATAGGATATACCCCACAATATATATCTCATATTGTTTCTTTCGTAATATACCTCACTTTATTTTTCATGTAAACTGACATAGAATACGGATAGTATGAACGTATCAAAACCTTGGATAAATCGTACTATTTTTGTTCTCTCACTGCTTGGTATCGTGATGGCAGTCTATGTATTGCAAAGCTTCGTACGTCAAGCGCCGATTGTATGTGTCTCGAATGGATGTGAAATAGTCAGAAAACATCCAGCAAGTTATCCTTTTGGCATACCCGTTCCTGCGTTTGGTCTCGTCGGCTATAGTATCTTGGCTCTCAGTGCATTTCTCAAAACGCTTGAGAGAGGCAAGAAATGGCAGTCAACCCTGACAAAAATCATGCTAGGTGTCGCGCTCTTTGGCGTTGGCTTTGTATCATGGTTTACCTATACAGAAATTACCATCATCAAAGGTATTTGCATGTGGTGTGCAATATCCGCGGTAAACATGGTAATAATCTTCGCATTATTAATGAAGGAGCCAAAAGTATGACCCTATCATCAGAAACGAAATTTTTCTTGGGTATTATTTGTACCAGCATTATCATCTTAGGACTTGGGATGCTGTATGTATCCCGTCCTGTTGCCACACTCACTATACCCAAAGAGTCCCTTATTCCTCCATCGGCACACACGAAGGGAAATAAAGATGCGAACGTATATCTGGTCGAATTTTCTGATTTCCAATGTCCCGCATGCGCCGTATTTGCGCCTGTAGTTGATGCTCTTGTTGCAAAAAACTCTGACACGTTGTTTTTTGCGTATCGTCACTTTCCTCTCCCTAAGCATCAATTTGCTCTTCCTGCGGCAATAGCCGCGGAAGCCGCAGGAGTACAAGGGAAATTTTGGGAAGCATCAACATACTTATTTACGCATCAAAACACATTTTCAGACACGCTTTGGGATACCATGGCCAGAGACCTCTCGCTTGATACAGCACAGTTTACCAAAGATGTGAAAGCCCAAACAGGAAAATCTTCCATTGATCAAGATTTAGCGCAGGCTACCGCACTCAATTTTTCTGGTACGCCAACCTTTTTCCTCAACGGCGCATTACTCAAAAATATAAATAGTCCACAAGACTTGATTGCTATTGTAGAAACGGCAACTACCAGCGTAAAATAGTAAAAGAAAGAAAAATGCTATGTTCGATTTAACCAATAAGGTCGCCTTCGTTACAGGTGCTTCAAGCGGTATTGGTAGAGCGAGCGCTCTCGCACTTGCCAATCAAGGTGCAAAGGTCGTCGTTACCGCACGTCGTATGGATAAACTGGTAGCCCTTGCCGCGGAAATAAAGTCCCATGGTCACCAAGCACTTGCGATTGCCATGGATGTGACGAAAAAATCTGAGATAGATAGTGCGATAACAAAGGCAGTGAGTGAATTCGGGCGATTAGATATACTCTTAAATAATGCAGGTGTTGCAGAATTTGCCCCATTTCTCGACATGACCGAGGCCCAATGGGACAAAACGCTCGATACAAACCTTAAGGGATATTTCTTCGTCGCACAAACGGCTGCCCGAGAAATGGCGAAAAATAAATGGGGACGTATCATCAATATTTCCTCAATTGCTTCTGCAGGTGTCGGTGTTGGTTTCCCCCAGATAGCCCAGTACTGTGCCAGTAAGGGCGGCGTGATCGGTCTTACCGAGGCGCTAGCTGATGAACTAGCCCCTATGGGAATACTCGTTAATGCCATCGGTCCAGGAGTCATAGAAACAGACATGACCACAGGGATGCTCAAAGACCCAACACAAGCGGCTCAACTACTCTCTCGTGCGCCACTCAAACGTGCTGGTAAAGCTGAAGAAATCGCCGCAGCGGTCGTCTATTTTGCATCAGATGAAGCTTCCTATACGACAGGGGCCACACTCTATGTGGACGGCGGCTGGCTGGCGACCTAATTTGTTCTTACAAATACAACGCCACCGTCATATTCCAAAAAATATGCACGAGAATTGGCGCGACTAATGAGCGCGTGTTATACAAAAGTAAACTATTGGCAAACGCGAGGACAAAGTCTGTAACAAAGAAAAGTGCGAGTGTTACACCATGAAGCTTTAATCCTGTAACCAAAATTGGCACATGTAAAAACACGAACATAATACTCGACAGGAAAGCGGCATAGGGCAAATTCTTTGTTTTCTCATATATCCTTGTAAAGACAAACCCCCTACTGAGAAGCTCCTCTGAAAACGCAGTCGCCAAGGATAAAAGAATCATAAGACCAATCCCTAGCTCTTCAAATGGCGTATTGGGCAAAAGTTGTATCTTGCCGTATTTTATGGCATTTGCCGCAATTCCCTCGAGCGCAAAGACCAATCCAAAACCTAATCCAATATAGATGCTGGTGAATATATTTTTTGTCGTCAGCCCGAGCGATTCAAACGATCGCTTCTCACGAACGCGTACATACCACAACACGGGAAGGGCAAACACCAGTGGCTTAAACACAAATTCATCAGCCCACTCAGGCAGGTGGAAAAAATATCGGTACAGAGCCCACACGATGACTATCCACCCCCATAAATGATAGAGAGCGTCAAGTGTTGAAGGGGGTGTTTTTTTCACAACGGATTTTTTAGACATACTTGTACGATACGCTCGTTTTCACTCCCTTGCAAGAGCTATTATCCCGTTTTCTTTATCGGATAAATACATACGTTTCGATAATAAATACTACAACAAATCCAATAAGGATCCACTGCTGTATCCGCACGTGCACCATGTCTGCAGTCATTCGGTACCACGAGGCGTTACTCCCTGTCAGTCTCCACTCCCCGACTTGCCAGAACAAAAGTTGTAAAAATAAAGAGAGAACAAGGCCTCTTGCTAACGCGACACTTGATGATGTCGTCACAAAAAAACTCACAAAAACGTAGACACTCATAAATACGATCGAACGAAATGGTGAAGGCGTAAGTGCAAAAAAATCTTCTGCCACATCCAAAAAATAGATACCGACAATCCCGCCGACCATAAACCATGCCGTATCGAAAATAGGATGTATACCCCACTTCAAAAGTGTAACGACCAAAAGGTACGTCAGTGATCCAATAAGAAAAAACAAGGGCTTCTTTTTTATTATGGTTCGGATTTTATCCATAGAGGTTTACGGTATCTTTCGCAATTCCTTCATCTTCCACATAAAAAGTCGTGCTTTGTTTCTTGCTTTACTATCCTTTACAAAGGAAAGTGCTTTCTCAAGAATTGCGCGTGGGATAGTTTTTGCTAGGCGAATATAGAGCGATTTATGCTTGTAGTCATCAAGTGTTTCTGACAAAAACACCCCATACGCTTGAAATTCACGAGAGATGTATTTATCTTCAATCGGGTTAAACGTTTTCAGAATTGAACCTATGGTTTGCATATTAGTTAAATTTATTCATCGCTTTATCAATGCCTTCAATAAGCCCAGTTCTCACAGCCTCCATGCCACGTTTGACAAGGTGTCGCAGATCTCCCGCTTCACTTCTTCCGAATCTGGACAATACATATTTAATCACCGATGATTTATGCATCTTTGGCTCTGTTTGTCCTTCTGTTTCAGATGTTCCTCTTCCAATGCCTAGTCGAAAGCGAATAAATGAATCGGTTTTTAAAGACGCAATAATTGATTCGATACCATTGTGTCCTGCTGTACCACCTCCAGCGCGTATGCGTATTTTTCCCATGGGTAAATCAAGATCATCATGGACTACCCATAAGTCGTCAGGCTTCGCTTTATAAAAATTGAGAATTTTTTGTGCAGCTGTGCCGCTGCCATTTACAAACGTCTGTGGTTTCACAAGAATCACATCACCAAATTTTATCGTTTCAGATACAAGTGCTTTACTTTTTTTCCACCCATCAGTTTTTCCAATGCCTAACTCTAACGCAAGTTTATCAACAACCATAAACCCTATATTATGCCGAGTGCCATCATATTTTTCACCTGGGTTTCCCAGTCCAACTATTATTTTCATAGGCAACCGTTACTCTTCCCTGCTACCTAATCAAGGAAACGTGAACAACGACGCTTTCTCTATGGGTTGTTCACGTTTATTGATTACGTAACCAATTACTTACCCATCTTTGCCAACTGCTTTTCTGCCATAACGCCCACGTACGGAACTTTATACATTTCGCCTTGGAATGCTTTCCACATACACAAAATCCAGAGGATAAACGTAGCGAAACTTAATAAAAGCCCGACGAGCCATCCTAATATTGGGATGAACCCGAGAGCGATGTTTGCCACAAACACTCCTCCAAAAAGGAGCGTTGATTGCATTGCATGAAATCGGACGAATTTACTCTGCTTCTCAATAAGAAGCATAATAATTCCAGTCACAAATCCCAACAAATATGAGGCTGCTGCCATCATATTTTCATTGCCTTTTGTTGTTGATACTGCCATTTTTCTTCACCACCTTTCCTATATCCACAATACCACGCCAGTTTTTATAACGTCAACGACGCGATTATTCTTTCCTTGGAGTATACCTACGAGCGCGTGGGGTGGACGATAAATTTCGCTCTCGTAAAATGCTCATCAAACGTCGCCACATCAGTAAGCCCCAGACGCTTCATGACGGCAAATGATACACAGTCCGTAAAAGAAAGTTTGCTCCAATCCATCTCAAACCATTCCCACGCCCCCGCATCGTCATCTACCATCACACGAATTATTTTTATATATTCAGCATTCTCATACAGAAGATCGCGAAGTTTTTTGGCAACTGGGAAACCACATCGAAAACGAATAAGGGTCAGAGACTCATCGATGATGTAATTTGTAGTAACAAGCTCCGTGTCTTGTTGACGGAATAAATCCCATTGTATTTTTGCTTGATTATGAAAGTCGTCTTTGGAATCTAATAAAGCCTTAAAAAAGCTTGTATCGAGATATATAGCGTGTGATACATTCATGAATCGTAAATGATTTTATCATCCTCTGAAAGCTCATATTTTTTTCCAGTATTTTTCATTTTTGAGATAGCGAGCATAGCGTCAAAGAAGACATGTCTTTTTTCTGTACGCGTTGGTTGATTGTCTTTTGCCATGCTGCGTTTGGTGGCAGAGCTGGTGACGAGCGTATGAATATATTCGTTCACACTCATACCAAGCTCCCCTGCCATTGCTTTCACTTGCAAGTAGTCTGATCGGGGCATACGAAGATTAGTAACGACCATCGATTGTTTCATATAGTATGAAACATACTATAGTATGATTAGTATGTCAAGACTACATTTTATTTCATGATATAATACGCGAGTACTAGCAATCTATCTCGAACGTGAATAAAAAAATATACGATCAGATTTATCCAAAAGTCTCTGTCATCGTCCCTTGCTATAACGAACGAGAACGCATACTCCCAGTTCTTGAGAGCATCAAAAAATCGTCCTACGTTGAAGAAATTATCGTCGTTGACGACTCTTCAGAAGAAAAAACTATACAACTACTCAGATCTCTAAAAAATATCACACTCATTACCCTCAAAGAGAATAAAGGCAAAGCGTTGGCACTTAAAATCGGCGTCTTAAATGCACATACAGATACTGTAATGTTTGTGGATAGTGATCTTAAAAATCTTACGCCAGAAAATATTGACCAGATGGTCGAAGCATTTTTTGATGGAGGATATGATATGGTTATTGGTGAACGAGAAAGGGAGTGGATCTTCGCACGATACACTGGTATGGCAACGACACTTGCGGGAGAAAGAATCATCAAAAAACAATTACTATTAGACCACATGGAGCTCTTTAAAGCGGAAGGATACTTAATAGAATCAGCGATCAATAAACTATTTTTTAAACAAAAAAAAGTTGGGAGAGTGCTTCTTTATGGAGTCGGACAATTTTGGAAAGAACAAAAATCAGGAATAGGCGCAGTCTTTCTAAAAGACATACCATGGATGATTCGGTATATTCGATTCTTAGGAATTAAAGATTTTTTGGGGCAACTCTATTTTGCCAAAAAATTACCGTTTATACCATCCTCAAGAAAATAATTCTTTTGTAAAATTTTTAAGTTTCCGTTCATACTTTTTTAGCACAGACTGCTTTACGAGCTTTCTCTTTTCATACAAATGTCCGCCCATAATGTACCCAGGCATTTTTTTCAAAGCACTTTTGGTAAAAAGTGCGACTAATCCGGCAGTAATATACTGCTGAACTACTTTTAAAGTCCCCTGCTTTCTATATCTTCGTAATGAATACACACAGATAGTTTCACGCAAAACAGACAATGTATATCCAGTTTTTGCTAAGCGCAATCCGAAATCTACATCCTCATTAAATGCATGCTCTTCATCATATCCACCGACACTGTCATAGGCAATTCTTGATACGAATGTAAGTGGACCAGGTGTTAATTGTCGTTTTACGACAAGAGACATCTCTATGGTCAAATTTGTTACAAGTGTAAACAAAGCGTCGCCTGATATAGGGCTATCCGGCATAAACCATGACGTGAATACCGTAGGCTTAGTAGTCAATATAAATACTTCACAACGTTTTAGTGCATATGGTAAAAAAATCCCATCTGCATCAACAAACACGAGCCATTCACCTTTTGCGTATTTGGCTCCGTAATTTCTCTGATACGGAAGGCTTGCTTTTGGACTTGTTACCACAGCCAACGAGGGTAATTTTTTCGCATATGATTTTGCCACTTTCACGGTATCATCTTTCGATTTTCCATCAACGACGATCACCTCAAAAGACTTCATCGTTTGTGCGGCAAGGGAAGAAAGAAGGGTTGGAAGAAATTTCTCTTCGTTTAGTGCTGGAATAATAACAGAGAACAACGGCTTTCTCATGCACCAATTATACCATTTAGACTCTCATCATTGCCTGAGAAACTCAAAAAACACAAACATGCCATAAAAGAGTAAAAGCCCCAACCCTTCTTTGCGTGTTATATCTCTGCGTGATGAAATCGCCCACACAAAAAATAATGTAACGGTACAAAGAAGCACCAACGAAAAAAGCATACGTTCTGAATTTTCTACTCGAAATGGTGCGACTAATCCAAGCACGCCTAAAATTGGTGTATTTGCAGCAGCGCTCCCCAATAAATCCCCAAAGGCTATTGATTTGGTTTTTGATTTGCCAGCCTGCCACGCGAGTGCGAATTCAGGTAAATTAGTACCAAGTGACAAAAGTACTAATCCAAATACAAATGCAGGAATGTTAAAAAATGCTATTAATTTCGTCGCAAATTCGACGATAAAATATGAAGCAACAAACATTGTGACAAGCCCGAGTGCTAAAAACATAAAAGACTTCCACAACGCTGATGGGTGGTTAGACGTGTGTGCTGCGTGTCTATTTATTTTCGTTTCATTACGCAAAAGCAGTGCGTGGATTATGTAGGTGCCAATAAGGAGCGCTCCTTCTATACGAGTAAGCGATCCATCCCACAAAACAGTAACGGGCGCTACAACGACAAGACTAGAGAGGACAATTTCGCCAAATGTCATGCCGTGATCAAGCGTTATTTTGCCATACAGAACACTACTTAATCCCATGACAAGAGACAAAAGGAGTATTGATCCACCTATAAGATTACCAACGGACAGTTGTGGCACGCCTTCTACCACTGATCGATACGCCACAAACATTTCTGGCGCCGATGTACAAAAACCCAGAAGGAGAAACGAAAGCGAAAATCCTGTAATCCCCATGACACGAGAAATATGAGCGACAGACCGAGACACAATACGCGCGCCACTGGTTAAAAATATACCAAGACCTAGTAATGCTACGATTTGTAAAAAGTATTGCATAGTCTATTTTTTATGGGTACTTTTCTGCAGTGCGTACATAGAAGCAATTTCTTTTGTCGTTGTCGCATTGGACACACCCTTGTCCTCTCGTACACGAACAAGTCTTGGAAATCGTACAGCATAGCCGGCACTATGAAACGGTGACCTCGTAAGATCATCACCAGCAATCTCAACGACCACCCGTGGTGAGACCCAAACATCGGGAACAAGCATATCTGATACTTCGCCGTATTCTTTCGGTTTTTGGTGTGTTTCAAACGTGGTAAAAAGTGTTTTTAAAATCCCCCACTTCTCATCAGTCACCCCAGTACCGATTTTCGTGAGGGTCACGATCTCATCGTTATGGCTTGCCCCGCGTAGCCTTGGCGAAGTGGGGACCCCGACGAGAAACGCACCAATGCCAAATCCTGATCGCTTCCCTTCTCCTTTATAATATCCCATCACCACTGCATCTATGGTATCGGTTAATTTCCCCGTCTTTCCCTCTTCTTCTTTAAACTTTACCCATGAGAACCCTTTACGACCCGTCTCATACGGACTATCAATTTTTTTTACTACCACACCTTCTAATCCCTCTTTAATCTGTGCCTCATGATAGTCACGAAGCTCCTGTGGATTGTTGGTAACGATATGAGGAGAAATGGTAAGCACCGCGCCCCTTTTAATAGTTTGCTCGAGTATAGTTCGTCGCTGGTCAAGCCTTCGTGCAATGAGATCTTTCCCATCACGATATAAAATATCAAAAACAAAAAATGTGAGAGGAATTTCTGACTGAGCCTTTTCTATACCATGTTTTCTTTTTCGTGTGATTGTGTCTTGAAATGATAATCGTGCACCTGTTTTTGGATCCATGCCGACTGCTTCTGTGTCTAAAATGACATCATCAGCATTAAGTTGATTGCCAATCTCTAATAGTTCAGGAAACATTCCTGTCGTTTGTTCTAAATTACGCGAGTACGACGTGACTTTGGGTTTTCTGTCAGGACCACCATGTCTTTGGTAATGGATTTGTACGCGTATTCCATCATATTTAGGCTCAACCGATACAGTGTTCATTTTTTCTATCATTTCATCAGCCGTTGGTAACCGAGAACAGAGCGCAGACAATATAGGAGCACCGACTTTTGCTCGTACATGAGTCAAACCCTGTACCCCATATTTTTTCAGCTCGACAGCGATAAATCCCATGTCAGGATACACATTAAACGACGATTCTATTTTGTCTCTCAATGATTTATCACCCGCAAGCATCATGGATAAGGCATCGATGATGGTAACATCAGAGAATCCAAGCCGCAGTTTATCCAAAGGAATACGCACGATGTACCGAGCGCTTAACTTGTCTACCTTTTGGAGAAGTTTTGCAATCTGTTCTATCTTTTGTTCTTGAGAGCCAGCACCACTACACTCTGCTATATCACGGAGTGCACGATACACGTGGGTAATGCTCAGTTTTTTATCCGTGCCGTTATAAACAGCCTGTGAAACAATCCCTAAATCACCATGCTTCTTAAATTCACGCAAAACGGTGTCGATAGGCACATCGTACGCCTTTGCTATCGCACGGATAATAAACTTGTCTGCCATCCCAAATTCAAGCGGTTCATAGATAGGGGTCACTCTACCCTGTAGCAAATAACAAAGCTCGCTGATTTCTGAAACATCCGCCTTTAAAAACACTTCGCTTAACAGACGTGTCATTTCATTGCGTAGTGTTGTGTTCTCAATAGAGGAAATGTATACGGATAATAATGAAAATTTCATCGGATGAAAAACCAATATGCTCCTGCTATAAGGATCAGAAGAAAAATGCCGATACCAACAGCGACGATTCCATCAGCCTCTTCCCGCGTCATCTTGATAATACCCTGTGCTATGACGGTCATCGCAAAGAATGATGGTATAAGAAGCATCGCATACGTGATCGCTTGTGATGAAAAATCCATAATCTTTATGTACAGAGCACGTAGCGTGCCCCTTTGGTAGTTCCCTCTTTTTTGACTATACCTTTTTTCAAGAGATCCTTCAAATCACGAAGTACCGTGTCTTCAGACACCATGGGGAATAATTCAAAAAATGCTTTATTTTGTAAAAAACCATTCTCTTGTACAAATTCAACAATTTTTATTTGTCGCTCAGTGAGCGTCATTTGCTGACCTCCAAAAGATTTTTTTATTTTTAGATCAGTGGAGAGAGACTTCACTTTTTCTTTCACTCGCGTGAGCTCTATGGCTAGACCTTCAATAAAATATTCGAGCCAATGAGTAAGGTTACCCTTCTCCTTCTCAACCCCTTGCAGCGCCTCATAGTAAGCTAAAGGTTCGCGATCATAATGCTCTTCGAGAGAGAAAAATCGCTTGATGTCATAGCCATGGATAAAAAGTACTAACATAGCAATGGCTCTGGCAACTCGACCATTACCATCCAAAAATGGGTGTATTCGTACGAGTTCATAATGTACGATGCCGGCTTTCAACGCTGGGTGCATATCCTCGTCTCCGACTCCGTCAAGCCATGAAAGAAAATCAATGAACAAAAATGGTATCTCTACAGATGGTGGTGGACGAAATGTCACTTCACCTGTTTGGGCATTTTTTACGACCACTTGCGTCTTTCTGTATTCGCCGACATTTGCGTCTGCAAGTATTCGATGCGCCACAAGTGCGTGCACGTGCTTTATAACCTCTTCTGTAAGAGTGTTCCCTTTATAATCCTCTATAAATCGTAAGACATTTCTATAATTTAATACTTCTTGGATATCTCGCTCGCGTCCAATAATTTTATGGCCCGCCAAGACTTTTTCCGCCTCAGTAAGCGTCAAATCGTTGCCTTCTATGTGTGTGCCGTGGTGAACCGTACGCACTATCGCGTCTTCTCGAAACTTTGCTTCCCAAGCCGGTACGAGTGGGCTATTTTCAATAACCTCTTTGGAGGCTTCGATGACACCAATGTGCTTTACTATTTTGTTCGTGATGGTAAATTGAGGCTGGTACATGAGTGAATAGTAATTCCCGCACTATTACTGTATAATAACCGCATGGCGACAAAAAAACAACTCCACATCACCATTCTTACCCAAATGCTCACACTGGCCACCTCTGGATTTGGACTTGTTGCAGCCCTTGCATGGAATAATGTCATTCAAGAATTCGTTAATACAAAAATAAAGCCATTTATCCCGTCAGGCGGCCTTGTTTCACTTTTTATTTACGCAATCCTTATTACCATCCTCGCCGTCACCATTACCTATCAACTTAGTAAACTCATAGAAAAGTTAAAAGAATAATGTAATACTGTTTTGCAAGACCCCCTAATCCCCCCAAATTCCCTCATTTCCCCCACTCTAATCTGCACACCACTGAAGCGATGACGTGGTATAAAACAAACTGCCCGAACTTCCAAGACGCCGCGCTCTACGGCTCTATTCTTTTGATCCAATCAAAATTTTTTAATCCTTTATCATATGAATACACCTCGGTAATATTGTTCTCTTTCATCAAAAACATATTAAGACAATCAGTCCAATCAACTAAATAGTTTTTATAATATTGCAATGTATGTAATACGATATTTTTATTATCTATATCAATATCAAGCATCAATATTTTTTCAAGACATCTCACAACATCTTTTTTTGGCAATTCGTAAAATGATCGAAGCACCCATTCAATTTCAGAAATAACCAAGCTGGTAGTCACTAAATTATTCTCTGATTCTAGAAGTTTTTTACACGAATCTGATTTTTTACCAAATCGTGTAAATATCTCAATAAAAATATTCGTGTCAACGAAGCATGCGTTCATACTTTTTTCCTAATCGCTTCCCTTCTTTTTTCCTTGCAATCTCGATGATTTGTAACGTCGTATATTTTTTAGACATTGGATGATCGGCCAAAAGTCCTTGTAGGTCTTCCCATGTATCGTCTACCTTTTCCAACACGACTGTATTGTCTTTTACACTCGTCCAAAATTTGCTACCCTTATTAAGACCCAAAAGAGAAACTATAGAGACAGGGAGCGTGAGCTGATTTTTTGAAGTAAGTGTCAATACTGTTTGCATACCTTACTTTATATCATTTACCTTACTTTTTGTCAATTACCTTACTTTCTATAAATAATCTTCTCATGGTTTTTGGAATCTGATTTGCTAAATCCGTCGCATTAATAAATGGTCCGACGGTTTTATATAATTCATCCCCTGCTTTTTTATTAATAGTGCTTCCAATAACCGCTGAAGTAAACGGGTCGTTCATACAGGCTAATGCCGCGATAAGTCCTGCTAACACGTCCCCTGTCCCCCCCTTGGTCATCCCCGCATTTCCCCCAGTAATAATTTCAGTCTTCTCTCCATCGGAAACTATATCTTTTTCCCCCTTAAGAAGAACTATGCACTGATGTTTTTTAGCAACACTCTCAATAGTAGCTTCGTCGAATATCCGTGTATATTCCCCATGATGTGGCGTCAAAATTGCATTCTTTGGAATCAAAGAAATATCCATCATCTGAAGCGCCCCCGCATCAATCACCCACTGTTTATTCGGATAAGCCTTCAGTAATCGATTCGTGAGCGTTTTTGTTTCTTCATCTCGGGTCATTCCAGGACCGATCAGGACACAATCATCTTCCTCTATATAACTTTCGATATCATCCCTACGAATCACGATGCCGTTTCGAAATTCTTTTTTGGCTTCACGGACAAGCTCATTATTCTCAGGTACTGACGCATAGTGAACGAGGTCTACAATGCGTGACGCGACAGTGAGAGACCAAATACTTGCCGCATGAAATAATGAGCTGCCCCCGATAAGAAGGAGCCTACCATTTTGTCCTTTGTGTGAGCCCGCAAGAGGAACATTAATATGTTTCATAAAGGCAATCGTATCACGTCTATATCTCCCAACTCTTTTTCTATATGCGTATCTGCAGTAGTTAAAATTGTTTGTTGTTTTCTCATAAGCGACCGCACAACATCTCTATGTTTACGATCAAATTCAGAAAAGACGTCATCCAATAATACCACTGGGCGTTCTCCGTATACCGCTTCTATATATGCTGCTTCCACACACTTGAGCCACAACACGGCTGACCGTTGCTCACCCCGAGAACCAAACTCTCGCACGTTGACCATCATCTCTTTTTTAGGAATGGTCATCATAATGCGAAAATCATCTCTCTGTGGACCTACCAAGGTCGACTTGGCAGCAACTTCTTCACTGGCGTACTGGAGTAGCCGTGCTTCTGTAATCCGGCTTGGCTCATAAAAAACACGAAATATTTTTATATCCACATCAGGTGCGTTTCTCGTAAAGTCTATATAGGCTTCTCGCTTTTTGGTAATATAATCCCCTGCTTTTATAAGCAGCTGATCCCAAAACAATAGCTGATTTCTGGTCGCTTGGCGTTTATTGATCCTCTCTAGAAGCATATTCCGCTGCCGCAACCCTTTCTCGTACGACACTAAAAATCGACGGTATTCGATATCTGTTTGCGATAACACCGTATCAAGATACCGCCGACGCATACTCGGACTATCGGTGACTAAATCAAGATCTTGCGGCCAAAACAACACAACTTTAAGATTTCCAGTCATATCACTTGATCTTCGGCTGATGCCATTAACAAAAAACTTCTTGATCGGTGCTCTCTGATCCTGCAGTATTCCTTGTGTCACATACATTGCCACAGAAACTTTTTCTTTACCGTGTATAACCTGCGCAGTAACTTTTCCAATCTCTTGACCAAATCGGACTACGTCACGATCAGCAATCGCGCGAAAGCTTTTCCCAGTAGCCAACAACATAATAGCCTCAAGCACATTAGTCTTCCCTGTCGCGTTTTCCCCAACGATCAATGTGACCCTCTCTGAAAAAGAAAATGTATGCTTCTTATAGCTTCGAAAATCAGAGAGTACTAACGATTGTAGTTGCATGTTGGGGCTATGAGATGGTGGTTCCGACAAACGCCTTGTTATCAAGTGCTCGTGCGAGGTTGTCCAAATTCTTTCCATTTACTATTTTCACCGTCACAGCAAATTGTTCAGCTAGCTTACTTGCAATAGGATCAAAGGGCGCATTCAACCCAGGACTCCACTGGTTACCCGCCATTTCTCGATATGTTGACCAGCTTATTTCGCTCAAAGGCTTCGCATCTGGAAATTTCTTGGGATCCTTGGTATACACCTGATCAACATTGGTCATATTGATAACCTCACGCATACCGTAATCCTGACACAGGGTTACCGCACAATAATCAGTACTCCATCCTGGCTTCCAACCCGCAGCAATTGCCACAGGCGCGTCAATTTTTAATATCACCTCATAATGCTTAATCACCCGCAGATCGGCGATATCTTGAAATACAGTGCGTACAAGCTGTGCATTGAGTCGCGTGGCGTGGACACCGAGCCAATCAGCGTCAGAGTCTGTGAGCTCTTGCCCTCGTACAGTACTTGCAGCTTTTTGATAATGTCTCGTTATCACACCGCCACCCACCACAATAAAAAATCTCCGCTTATGTTCGGAGACTTGGTTGCGGATAAAATCATGAAATTTGATGAGAAAGTCGGTATCAATACCACCCTCAGGAACGACGAGGGATCCGCCAAGTGAGAGCACAAATGCTGATGTAGATTGTTGCATGGGACAAATCTAATGCTATCATTATCCCTCAAGTCGTGCAAATGAACCATTATTTTAAATGCGCCAAGCCATTTATTCTTGCCAATCGAAACGATCGAATAAAAAATGCTAATGCCAACATAAGAAATACTGCGTTCAATAAATAACTTTTTATCATCATGTCTGTCTGAAATGACCCAGTTAATAGGACTGATCGCATACCCTCAAATATATAAGAAGATGGCAAAAAATGTGCAACTGCTTGCACCCAATTCGGCAAGGAATCCAAAGGATAGTATGTGGCAGAAAAAGGCATAAGAGCAAACCCGCCCGCCCATGCAAGAGTTTGTATATTTGTACCAAATCGCAAAAATAACCCTGCAATAAACAACCCAAATCCCCACCCCATAATAAGCAAACCCACAATAAATGGGATAAGAGCAAATCCTAAGTGAAATATATTTACAGCATACAGAAAATATGCAACCAATGCCGTAAACGCAATTGTCAAAATTAATTTAAGAAATCCAAGAGCACATAGTGCAATTGTCCACTCAGGAAGCGTTAACGGAGAACTAAACAGATTGCCTAAATTTTCACTCCATAATTCTTCTAATAAATTTACGGTGATCTCATATTGTCCCCGCCATAAAACGTACCAAAGAATAATGCCAGAAACAACCATGCTTATCTGAATGATGGCGCCCTGTCCCTGTTTTGTCAGTGCAGAAATCGTTAATCCCCATATAATAATATCCAATGATGGCCAATAAAATGCATCGACAATTCTATCCCAAGAATGATAGAAGTTATATAAATGACGCAATACTACAGCCCAAACTCGATGCCACGCGATTGGTTTCATACAGCTCCTTTACTTACCGATAAGAAAAAATTTTCTAGTGAGGGTCTTGTAATCTCTATCTCATCATATTCAATACCCTGCTTCCCAATGTCCAAAAGAAAAGGAGCAATTTTACTTTCAGGAATAGTTATTGTTATAAATCTATTCTTTTCCACATACGAAAAATTGTCACGAATAGCGCTTTTTACCAATCTTTTTAACCCATCTTTTATCATAAGGCTTAACTCAGCCTTATCGTTTCTATGTGCTAATCCTGCTGGGGTATCTACAGCAAATACCTTTCCATGATTGAGAAATACTACGCGATCGCACATTTCCTCGACTTCGCTCATATTGTGAGATGTAATAAGCATAGACATATTACGGCGACTTCGTTCTTCTAAAATAAAGTTTCGAATTTTTTCTGCTATATCAGGGTCTAAACTCGCCGTTGGTTCATCCAAAAGTAACACCTCTGGATCGTTTAAAAATGCTTTGACCAAAAGTATTCGTGTCATTTGTCCTGCCGAAAGATCTTGAAATTTTTTTGGCAATAAATCCAACACTTCAAACCTATCAGACAGAGAATAAATTTTTTCTTTACGATTAGCCACCTTATACATATACGCATAAACATTTAAATTTTCCCAAACCGTAAGTCTCCATGGGAGACGCGCATACCCTGATGAAGTGTTTATTCGTTGCAAAATTTCTTCATGATGTGAAAAAAATGATTTTCCGAAAAATGCTATTGACCCAGATGTTGGCGACATGAGAGATAAAAGCATCTGGATGGTCGTCGTCTTCCCAGCGCCATTAGGTCCCAACAATCCAACTATTTCTCCTTCTCCTATAGAAAAGGAAACATTGTTGACCGCAGTAAACGTGCCAAATTGTTTATGAAGATTTTTTACCGTTAGGACGTCCATATTTTTCTACAAACGATTGTATTTCTTTGACAAATCGTTCTTTGCTAAACTTTTTTGCTTGTTTCCTACATTCCTCAGGAGACAAGTCTATTGTATTACTTTTCTTGATTGCCTCAACCAAAGATTCTACGGTGGCCTCACGAAACAAAACGCCAGTTTTCCCATCCACTACAGTCTCCACAACTCCTCCTTGTGATAATCCGATGACAGGCGTTCCTGCTGCCATAGATTCAACAGGTACGATACCAAAATCTTCATCAAGGGCTGCAAATATCGTCGCTTTCGCACCACGATATAACTGTGATAATTGTTCATCGCCCACTCCTCCAAGAAATTCAACAGTCGGACCGGCCAGTGCTTTCAAGCGCTCTTCTTCTGAACCCGTGCCTACTATCTTTAATGGGATCTGTAATCTGTTGGCCGCTTCAATAATAATGTTCGTTTGCTTCGACCACGCTAATCGACCAACACTTAAAAAGTGCGTTCTCGGTGGACCTGCCCGCAACGCCTTCGCAGGCTTGCCTAGCGTGGCAGGAGGGTATATAACTGTTGATTCACGTCGATAAAACTTTTCTACTCTTCGTGCCGTCTCTTTCGAATTCGCTATAAAATAATCCACTTTTTGCGCTGTTTCAAAGTCGTAATGTCTAAGGAAAAAATTAATCACGCTTGTGTATACACGCACTGGCCAGTATCGTTGCCATGTGCCGCCTGTCGCGTAGCCGTATAAATTACGTGGCGGATGATGAATATAACAGATTTGTAACGGAGCTTTTACTCCGCGGCACATAAACCAACCACTCGAAGTAATCACGACGTCAAATGCTGATAAATCGAAACTTTCCCAAATTTTAGGAGCAAGAAAACGAAGCGGGGAAATAAATTTTTTGATAAACCAATATTTTTGCACCCAGCTTGACCGAATATCCCAGCCTTTAAACCGTACACTATGCTTTCCCATTGCCCTAAAATCCACAAACGCCGTGTACAAGGGCGCCTCCGGATATATTTCATGAAACACCTCCAAAACGCGTTCCGCCCCCCCATACTCGCGAAGATAATCATGAACAAGTGCAACGTTCATATAGTGATAAATTCATCTAAGCTCACGCTAATATTAGGAATCATCAAAAGCTCTTTATCATTCGTTATCAACCTTTGTTCAAGCCCACGAGCAAGTGAAACGTACAACGCATCATAGACAGTAATACGTTCGCGTATGGCGACTTCTGACAATGCACCAATACTACGAAATGAAAAATCAATGAAGTTGATGCCGCTTTTCCCAAGTAATTCAATAAACTCTTTGACCTTCTTGGTGGGTATTTTTTTCTTTTTCAACAGCACATTGAGGACTTCAATCAAAAGAAAAGAAGGTGCAGAAGCCACAATATGTCCTTTTTGTATTTGATCAAAAAATTTCCAGGCTTTCTTACCCGCCTCTGCCTCATCAAACATTTGCAGGATAATACTTGCGTCAACAATAATATTGCTCATTCATCCCTATCCCTCTCTTCTCGTATCAGTTTCATCCAATCCGTTTTTCCTGCTTTTTTTGCCATTTTTTTGCATAAATTACGAAATGCAATAAGATTTTTTTCAACTTCATCATCACTCTTAAGATAATTATTGTTTTTCACCAAACCATCGACAAGCTCTCCTAATGTTTTCTTTTTAGAAAAAGACTGTAACATAAGAAATTCGTGCGTATCACTGGGTATTGTGATTGTTGTCCTTACTAGATTCATATACGTATGATAGCATCAAAATGCTTTGATGTCAAGATGATGTTGTTAAAATAACGACTGTTGTCTCGTTTCTTCATTTTCTGTTTTAGCTTTAATCACAACTTTTACGTCTTTATTCTGTTCGATACCAATCAATCTCCGAAGCAGCGATTGAAATCCGTATTTCTCAAGCTCTTTTCGCGCGGACATACTATCCAGTGTTTTGATGTGCGCAGCGCTTTGAGAAAATGTAACAGGTGCGTCACGGCGAATAGTAGCTAATTGTAAACTAAGATACGCGCTCTCTTTTCCTTTTGTAAGTTTTTCGATGACTCCTTTGGATAATGTGGTTTTAGAGTCCTCAAGTGCCGCATAAAGGGCATCAATTGATCTATAGGGTGTGAGTATCGACACGGCAGTTTTCGGCCCTATTCCAGGCACCCCAGGATAATTATCCGACTGATCACCAGCCAAAGCTTTAAATTCGGGTATTAATTTTGGGGGTATACCTAATCGCGTGACAACGTCCGCTTCATGATAAATCTTTCCCTCCGACAATCCCTTGGTCGGCATAAATAATAACACCTTCTCATCTTCCACTAACTGCAAGATGTCCCGATCTCCTGTAATAATAATTACCTGATCAATCTCTTTCTTGCTCTTTGTTTGTTTAGTAATTGTTCCAATCACATCATCTGCCTCAAATCCATCACACTCGTATGCTGAGACACCAAAGGCTTTCACAGCATCATGGACCATTGAAATTTGACCAATGAAATCGTCATCAATCTTTGGCCTCTGCTTTTGATATTGTGCATACAGTTGATCACGAAATGTGGGCCCCGGCCTATCAAATGCCACAGCCATATGAGAGGGATGAAAGTCGTGATAAATTTTTATAAGCATGGAGAGAAACCCATATACCACACTTACCGATTTCCCGTCAGGAGAAGTTAGAGGTGGCATCGCGTGGTATGCTCGATGCATAATGGCATTGCCATCGATAAGAATCATTCGATTCATGCTATTTTCTTCTTTGGCCCACCCATGAGTTGTTCAAACTCATCAAACTCAACCGTTTCTTTTTTGATAAGCGCTGCTGCTACTTTATCCATATCTTTTACGTGCTTTTTTACAATGGTTAATGCGTCCTGGTATGCGGTGTCGAGAAATTTCTTCACCTCGCGATCAATTGCTCCCTGCATCTCTTGAGAAATTTGTGCTTGTTCATAATACCCTTTCCCCCATGCAGTGATATCTTGCTGTGGGCCAAAATTAATTGGACCCAAATCACTCATCCCAAACTCCATCACCATGTATCGGGCTATGCGTGTTGCTTGATCTATATCATTTGCGGCACCACTAGTCATCTCTTTAAATATCACTTGCTCTGCGGCTCTTCCGCCCATAGTCATTGCCATTTCCTGAAGAAGCTGTGATTTTGTTTCATGGAGGCGATCTTTTTCTGGGGGAGACATCGTGTACCCTAATGCCATACCTCGGGAAACTATAGAAATTCTGTGCACCATATCCAAATACGGACTGTAATAATTGACAACTGCATGTCCCGCTTCATGATACGCGGTCATTTTTCTATCCAAATCACTTTGCAACCTTTTTTTCTCCGGCCCTAATTTTACTTTCGTAGCCGCTTCTTCTATATCTGCCATATCTATTTCTTTTTTCTCGCCACGCGCTGCCATAATAGCCGACTCGTTTAACATGTTTTCGATATCAGCGCCGGAAAATCCAACTGTTCGTTTGGCCACCTTATCCCAATCGACTGCCGTCGCGTATGGCTTACCTTTCGCATGAATTTTGAGGATATCTTTTCTTCCTTCTAAATCAGGAAGATCAAGAGTGACGCGTCGATCAAACCGCCCAGGACGCGTGAGTGCAGGATCGAGTAAATCCCCACGGTTGGTGGCGGCAACGACGAGTACCGCAGTGTTTGGTTCGAATCCATCCATTTCTACGAGTATTTGGTTTAATGTTTGCTCGCGCTCGTCATGCCCACCCATCACGCCAGAACTTCGCATTCTCCCAATAGCATCTATTTCATCGATAAAAATAATTGCCGGTGCGTTCTTTTTGGCTTGCGCAAATAAATCTCGTGCACGAGAAGCGCCAACGCCCACAAGCATTTCCATAAACTCGCTACCTGCAATTGAGTAAAACGCCGTCTTGGCTTCCCCCGCCATGGCTTTAGCAAGAAGCGTTTTCCCTGTTCCTGATGGCCCCACGAGGATCACTCCTTTTGGCGTTCTGGCGCCGAGCGCTTTGTATTTGGCTGGATTTTTGAGGAAATCAACCACCTCTTCTAATTCTTTTTTCGCTTCATCGACTCCTGCCACATCCGCAAATGTGACCTTGGGTAAATCTTTATTAAACACGCGCGCTTTCGATTGACCAAATGAAAATACGCTATCTTGTGCGCCTCTTGCCTGACGAAAAATAAAAAGAAAAAATACGACAGTAAGTATAAATGGCAATAAATTAGAAATAATCCCCGCCCACAATTGCATACCGCTTAAATCTTTTACTGAGATTTCTACAGATTTAGGATCAACGCCCGACGCTTCCAAAAGTTTAATAAATGAATCCTGTGGTTCTTTTTGAGAAATAAATTTCTTGTCATCTTTATATATTGCGACAATTTTAGATTCTTCTACTTCGATCTTTGACACTTTTTGATCTTTAATATCAGATATCAAAGAAGTGAGCGGTTTTTTATCAAAAAGCGTTGATGGATTTGAAAAACTCCCTATAAGGGAAAAAATCATGAAGACGACAAAAAGCCCAATAAAAATATTTTTAAGATTAAATTGAAACTGCATCTGGAAAAGTTTCTTCGAACCTTTTCCGTTTCCATTTCTTTTTACTGGGTGTGGATGTTTCTCTGCCATACGAGCTTGAAGTATAGCACGGATTACCGCAAAACGTCTTTGAGGAGTCTGTACACTTCTTTCCGATGACCGATAAGAATGATATATGCGAAATTTCCTCGTCGATATATAATCCGGTAATTCCCCACCCTCACCCGATAGATATCCTTATATCCGGAAAGTTTTTCTTCATTGGATATTGATTCTAGACGGCTTCTTATTTTTTGAGTAATTGCGATTTGATCGAACTTTTGAAGTTTCCTAAATTGCTTCTCGGCCCGCGGCGAGATGACTATCTTCATAGTCCAAGACTTTTTGCAACAGTTTCAAAATCTTTCCCTTTGGAAAAATCTGCATCTGCTATCGCTTGTCTATCTATCTTGTCCTCCAACATAGCTATCATCTTTTCATACAACAATTTCCCAATCACATATGCCTGCACCTTGTTTCTATTTTCAACCGCCACAGGGTAGTCGGCTGCCATAGAAATGATAGCAGAAGGATTCACTTTCAGCTGCGAGATCGACGTTGTATTCATATAAGTAAATACTATCACTAAACAGGTCTCATTTCAAGACCTGTTTGACTTTCCTCTCTCTCTCTCTCTGCGAAAATCTCAGGCAGGATTAATCATATGGCCAAAAAGACATCATCAAGTCCTGGAAAGATAGAAGCATCTGATGGGCGCATATTTGCGCTCGCAGCTACAGCCGGTAAATCAGAAATTCCCGGAGATGTATTTCTCGAACTGTACAAGGAAGGGCTTGAAAGAATACTCAAAACTCGTGAGCCTGTTCAAATAAACTATTTAGTTTTACCACGACGTCAAAGAAAAAAGAAGGCAAAATAATTATCTAATCTTCGCTCCAACCGTCATCCCCTCTGCGGATATAAATTGTGGTTTCTTATCAGGTCCGTCTACCGCCATAATCATACCTTGTGAATATTCATCCATCATTTTTCGATACGCAAGATTAGTGATAAAGAAAAATTGTTTATTCAAAAAATCTTCAGGTGTATATCCGTATCCACGAACCCCAGTAAAAATTGTCCTCAACCCTGAGCCTGTCGAAGGGTCTATGACTCCAAAATCCACAACTAATCGTATCAACTTCTCACTCCCCTCTTTATTTGTAGCTTCTAATACTTTTCCAACACGAACCTCCACCCTTGCAAAATCATCAATCGTTATCGTGTTCTGCAAGGGGGCCCCTTGCAGACTATATTTCGTCGTGAGCCCTATAGCATCACGCACTGACACCATAGTCTTGGTCGCGATTACCATTGCCCCCGATTGTCCTTTTTGCAATATTTGCTTCACCAATGCTGGATTATTTTGTAACTCATCGTACGCTGCACGAGCAGGAGCAAAAAACGTCATCAGCGATTCAAATAAATATTCTTTTACTTCGACATCACCAACTTTTCCTTGCGTGTAGAGATTTTTTAAACTCTCTACTTTACTTTTCTCACCGAAGAAATCTAGATATACAAACACCATGTTCCCCTCAATGTGTCCCTGATCAGTTGCGTGTTTACGTGTCGGATCGGTATAGATCCCCATCACTTGTTTTCGTATCACCTCTTCAGACTCAAACATCGAAACCACGTTCCCAAGGCTTTTACTCATCTTTCGTTGTCCATCTGTGCCGAGCACTGACTCTACTTCTTCTGGAATAAACGGCTCTGGCAATTTAAATACCTGTTTTTTAAAAATTTTATTAAACCGTTCTGCGATATCACGAGTAATTTCTATATGCTGCTTTTGATCTTTCCCGACCGGTACGAAATCCGGTTGATACAAAAGGATGTCTGCCGCCATCAACATGGGATAACTAAAAAGCCCAACATTTATATCATCCTCCATCACATCTTTTTGTAATTTATCTTTGTACGCATGTGCGCGTTTAAGTAATCCTAATGGAGTCACGTTATTTAATATCGACTGACACTCGGTGTGCATGGGCACATCAGATTGACGAAAAAATATAATCTTTTCAAACTCTTCTTTCGTTAAAAATCCTTTAAGAAGCGCCAACTCATTGAGAATTAATGTTTCGATATTATGCTGCAACTGTTTTTTATCTTGAATCGTCGTAAGCCCATGAAGATCAGCAACCATCAAATATGTCTCATTCGTTTTTGCCATCTCAATAAACTGCCGTACGGCACCTAAATAGTTGCCGATATGCAGACTTCCGTCGCCTGATGGTGTAATTCCTGAAACGATACGTTTACCAATTGGTAAAACTTTTTTTCCAAAAGAAGTAAAATCGCCAACTTCTCCATTATTCACATTCAATAAATCAGATGCATTCATTGACATGCCTACTCTTTTGTCCGCTGCGATTCCATACACCTTTCCAAGAGAGAACACTTTCTCGTCAACATAGTATGGAATATCCAGCCCGAGATACGGAACTAACCCCGATTCAGCTCCTAACGATTTCAAATCTTCTTTTGAAGCAAACACTAATTGTTTCAAATTAGAAACCTTCTTAAGCTTTTCTTCATCTATCTGTGTATCTGCGCGTTTCGTTGCTGCAACTATCCCCTTTTCTGTACGATACAAAATCGTAACCATTGCGTTGGCCATCTTGATTCCATGAAACACAGCGTGCGACGCCACGTCCGGCGGCAAATCTTCCGACAACGGAATAAATTTATAATCTACTTTTTTTTCTTTCAATATTTTTTCAATTTTATCTTTTAGATTCATAGGTCTACCTTTCTATAATACCGTTTTAATATGCTCTCGGCGAGTATCGAAAAACGTATCACCACAACCATCCGTCGCCAGATGGCCCTTTTGGATTACGATAATATCCATATTCAATAATCTTTTTTGCAATATTAATAACAAAAGCAAAGCTAAAATCTATATTCCCTTCTTCTCCTTCTGGTTTTGGTACATAAACAAATTCAATACCGCTTTTATGATATATATCTTGCGTTGCTTCCCAGTGACTCAACGACCCGCCAATAATTCCCGTACCTCGATCTCTTTTTGCTATTGGCAACTCATTAAGCAGCGCTTGGAAGGGCGGGTCATGAAGCACAAATAATCCCTTTTTCGTTCTACCGACTCCTGCCAAACAATTTGATGCATTGTCTGTCATAATAGTTGCTTTGGGATATCGTTCGGGTCTAAATAATTGCCTATGTCTAGTCCCTAAGTGATACGACTGCTCTCCTATTGCCTCAATTTGCTTTTTATTAAACTCGATGTGTCGCAACAAATATTCACCTAGTTTCTTCATACAACACTCCTATTCCTTTGTTGTTCGTCTACCAATCCGACAATAAAATCAGCAGTAATATTTTTTAATTCACTTGTCGTCATGCGACCAGTGATGTATTCATTTCTCATTTTTTCAACAAATCCATCATCAGGATGATGATTTTGAAGTAGCGAAAACACCGAACATATTTCTGGAATCCCGCCAAATTTTCTATGGTCTTCAAGCGAACTCACAGCACCCGTATACGCTCTATTGATCTTTTTTCTGATCACTTCTTCGGTATCACTCAAATAAATTGCGGTATTGGGTTTGGATCCAGACATTTTTTGCTCGGGATCCATGAGGCTTGGCTGAAACTTTACGACGAGTTCACTCGGTGGGATCATGCCAAGTTTTTTTGCAACATCGCGGGCGAGGAGTATGTATGGATGCTGATCGATACCCACAGGAATAAGTGTTGGTTTAGGTCCACCAAATTCCGGGAGCTGCGGCAAAAGAATTTGCGCAAGTTGCACCACCCCGCGATAAAATATCTGCCCTACGTTTACGAGCGACTCTTTGCCAAACACCGCCTCTACCATATCGTAGGTGACGAGTCTGCTTATACTCATTGCAAATCGATAAATGATCGGCGTTTCTGTAATAAGATATATATTCGTTTTCTCCGGAATAAATCCAAACGCGTTAATATCCGGCAAAATCTGCTCCATCGCTATTTTCTTACTTGCCTCTATAGATTCGGCTTTCCCATCAATATACGACTCATCATTGGTCAGCGGTATTTGCACATCTGCGCCAAGCTTTTGGAGGTCAATGAGCACATCAAAAAGCGCTTTGTGACCCAGGTGTAAAGGTGATGAGGGGTTAAGCCCAGATACGACGGTGAATGGCTTGTGCCGCACAATGCACTCAATAATTGGCTCTATATCAAGATGTGCAAATGCAAACCCCCGCCGAATCGAGCGGAAAATATATTCATCTGGCAAATACGCCTTCACGCGGTCAAGGCTTGATAATCCATTTTTCTGCGCTTCCTTCTTATAGTACGAGCGGAGCTTTTGCGCTATTTGTGTCTTTTGTTGATATTCTTCAGAATAGTGTTTCATACGTTGTCTCCTTTCTAAAATGCTGTGCCAATCTCAAAATATTCTCTACATCCCCTACTGGATCGGGTAAACCTGTTTGTTTTGGCATAAAAGATATCTTGATAAGTTCTTGCGTGCGTTCAAAGGATGTTTTCCCTAAAATAATCCGGTGATCTTGTAATTTATTACTCCCTGCTTTATATGGAGTGAGACCAAACCTTTCTATTTCGGGGTGTTGGAGAAAATACAAAAAATCCATTCCCAATGGATACGTTGGCGTTAAATAAATACTCTTGTAACATTCTCTTTTCAATTCTTTCGCAACAAGTTGAGCTGCTTCATCATAAAACCGCTCTCGCGGTGGCCCGACTTTTAGATCGAATGAGAGTGACGTTGCAATAGCTTCTACAGCATATTTGTACGTGGATTTATCTTCTTGTTTGATACGATTTTGCAACACCGTTTTTTGAAGCATTGTTTGAATTTTTGGCGACTGTATCACAACATCCTGCATTTGTTTAATCAGCTCTTGCACATGAGGCTCCTTAAACAACTCACTCATCAACGTCACGTGTATCGGAAGATGATATGTTTGAATAATTTCCTGTATATGACTCAGGCGCTTCTTGCCTTCATCAAAAATCGTTTGTGTATCCCCCGAAGACTGATTAATTGCAGACGCGGTATCCGCAATGAGAATAGTTGAATCAGGAAATAACCCCACAAACAAATAATATTTCAAAGAATCTATCGTGATTCCCAACAGGTCATACGTTTCCCCATACAGAATTTTTACGTTGTCTTTGTTGAACACGTCAAACACCTCCCGTTTTGAAGGGAAGTAGCTATGAATCATGTTGTTATATTTTTTTAATATCTTCATAGGTGGGATCATCAGGATTCGAACCTGAACAAAGTGTTCTGGAGACACTTGTGCTACCGTTACACCATGAACCCAAAATTTCTTTCTCGGCTTTCGCCGAGTGTTTAATGCCAGAGACCAAATGTTCCAACATTATTCGCAAATCTCTGCCTATCTTTTTCTTGCACTCGCATTGATCTTTCAAATAACTTTGGTACGATTCTCAAATATCGAAAGAATTTATTAACCTTCTTATTTTTAGTATCTTTAGCTTATACTGTTTTCATATTTTCACCTCCTTTCAAATTTCGCACTATCCCACACCGTGCTTTTCTCCTCCCGAGGGCTACGTCCTCGCGTCGGAGGGGCGCAGGTAGCGGGATTGATGGTTTCTAATCTCGCGAATAAGAATTCGCTCAATAAGTGACCATCAAAAAAGCCCTTGCAAACCCATGAGATGAAACTCATGAATCTGCAAGGGCTCTCAGAAGAGAACGGTACCACCTTGCTTATCGCTTACAAAAAATCCTCCGAAATGGAGGAGTATGTAAGAAATATCTTTACATGCTCCGCTTATGGCGACACATGGTGCTATATTTTTACAGTTTAGCTTCTGGACTTGATTTAAGAGTCAGCTACCTCAGAACAATTAATAGGAATTAATTTTCTGAGTAGACCCGGTTCCAACCCTCCGGATCAACGCTTTTATTTACTTGTGAATACGTAGTATACCATATGTGTCAAATTTCGTTGTCAAAACCGTATATTCTGACTCCTGGAAGTTTTTCGAAATGCTTTTTGTTCAATGTCACTATTTCTGCCCCGAGAGTGATTGCGGTTGCCGCGATAATATAATCTGGAAACTCCAGGTGTTGTATTCCATTTCTATATATCTCTCCTGCACGTTTTGCTATTTTCCATGTCACATCAACTACATCAAAATATGAAAGAAGCTCCTGCATGGCTTTTTGTTGATCTTCATTTTTTGAACTTTTTCCGGCAAATAACTCAAATCCTACGACCGAAGAGACATATAATTCGTGCTCAGATTTTTCAAAAGACTTCATCAGGGCGATCCCTTTAGGCTGAAGCCGTAATGCGTCAATAAAAATGTTCGTATCAAACACCAGTTTCATGATATTTCTCTTTGTTCCAAAAACCTCATTGCTCCCTTTTTTCTTAACGGGTTATCATTTTTCGAATACGTATACCCTTTCGCTGCTTTATACAAGGCTTTTGTTAACCCTTTATATTTCATATCTGACATACCCGCTGGCTGCATTTGGGCAACTGTTTTGTTATCTTTTTCAATCACTACCAACATGCCAGCTGCCACCTTATCAAGCAGTTCAAAAAAATTATTCCGTGCGGCGGTTGCCGATACTCGTATAGTATTCATATACGCTCATATTAGACCTCAATGTACATCTTGTCAATAGACATTCTCGTAATGTGTCAATCTTTTTATACCGTTTTCCTCATCCAACACAATGGCGACTACGTCGATGCGGCACTGCCGTAACTCTCCCTTCATATACATCGTGGCCATATTGCGAACTCGTTGGAGTTTTCCTGAATTAATCATTTCTTCCGGTATTCCAAAATCACTGCCGATTTTTGTTTTTACTTCTACAAAAACCAAAATATGTTTATCTCGCGCAATAATATCTATTTCACCAAATTTATTGGAAAAATTCTGCTCGAGAATGATATACCCCTTTTTCTCTAAATAGGTAGCTGCATACCCCTCTCCCGCTCTACCTGTCTGACGATTAAACTGTTTCATAATTGGTGAGTTCAAATTTTCTGCACGGAGCCGGACCCCGCTTGCGGGAGTCGAGTACAGAAAAATTTGAACGAGCCGTGTAAATAATTCAAGTCAGCTGTTTATACTGCAATGCTTCTGCCA
>JBBTUH010000026.1:0-629 GCA_038063875.1 Patescibacteria group bacterium
GTTTTGATAACCTAAACTACTACTTTTACCAACACGAAACGTCACTTAACTCCATTACTCTTGTGTATTTGCCGTATAAACGGAGAACGTTTTTGGGGATTTCATGGTTTCGGGTCTTTTTGCAAAGCGCGCTGTTTATAGTTGGGTCAGCATTGTTGGTATTACCAAATACTGAAGTCATTATTTTTATTTATACACCAATGAGTATTGGTTTATTTTTGCTGGTTACAACAGTAGGAAAATCTGTCACGAGGAGATTGTAATCAAATATGTCTACAACTCCATTTATATCGATATCAGCGGTGACAAACCCTGGGTTACCCGTGAGTTCGAAGTTTTCGACAAGTATATTGTAATCAAATATATCGATTAATCCATCAAAATTTAAGTCAGACCGTTTGCGTGATGCCAGACAAGCACTCAGTGTTGTGTAGCAGACACCAGTTGTTTTTCCCGGAAGGTAGGCAGCAAGGTTTGCTTGACAGGTTGCAACATCGGTATATGAAGATGATGTTGTGGCACAGGATGACGTTGGGAGGTTGTAGAAGTACATGGGAGCAGGAGAAACTGCTTCACAAGCACTCAGTGTTGTGTAGCAGACACCAGTTGTTTTTCCCGGAAGGTAGGCA
>JBBTUH010000026.1:729-1088 GCA_038063875.1 Patescibacteria group bacterium
GATGATGTTGTGGCACAGGATGACGTTGGGAGGTTGTAGAAGTACATGGGAGCAGCAATTCCAGTAGCTTTGGACCGATCTTCTGTGTTGATCGATTCTAAAGTAATTGCAAGATAAATTGAGAAGGCACCGATAAGAAGTAGTATGAATATGCTAATTGGATGAATTAACAACCTGCGTTTTAAAATCATAGGTATATATTTGTTTTTTGTGAATACCGTCTACGCCTTAATTATAGCTATATTTATATAGACAATAATTATTGTAAGTATATTTATATCAAATTTCAATATACCAGATAGATATGTAGTTCCCAAGCGATTCTGTCCTACGGCATTCCCACGCGAAAATGTCCTATG
>JBBTUH010000027.1:0-11714 GCA_038063875.1 Patescibacteria group bacterium
CTGTGCTTGCATCCGCTTAGAAACCACGGGCTTCAGCCCGTGTGAGTTTCATTTTTTCAATAAGATTTTCAAAAAAAATTCCACCATAAAAAACAAACATTTCCTTATTTACTGAACTACTTGTAGGCAATAGTAATCCAATTGGTTGAAAGCGAGCAACAAGCATAACAAGAAATTTTTTAATGTTATTGCTCTGAACATAGTCCAATGGAACTATGTGAGCAGAGGAGAGTTTAACTATCGGCATAGAACGATGTCGTAGCTTCTCTATGTTAATTTTTTTAGTAGTTTCGTTTGAAGAATTCTCGTCATCTACACCAAATATAACGTAGATTTTGCCGTTTGGGATTACAACCAGACCACCATTTAGCAAAACAGTCACAATTTTATCAACGCCTTTCTTATGAAATATTTTTAATGATCTTTGTATAAACGGCTTTGAACTCTTTTCTTTCAAGGAAGAATCTAATGTTTCTTTTTCCGATGTAGGTAATATCTTTTCTTCACAAGCCCATTTGATAACTGTCTCTCGAAGAACAGGGTAAGAAGCAACTTCCTCTAGCTTTAGATTACGCCAATATTTTCGCCGATATTTTAACTTAGCATATTTATTATATGCATTTACAAGATTATGAAGGTCTACGATCATATTTAATACTCTCAACCTATAAAATCTATTTTACTAGTAATCTGGGAATAAAATAAATAAACTTTCTTTTTATTAAGAAACATTTAGGTTATAGTAATCCTCTACGAAGGATGCGGGTGGGATAAGAGCGTCTACTCTCTTTCGATCTTCAGGTGTAATTACGACATTTAGTGCCTTTAAATTTTCACTTAATTGTTGAACATCAATCGGACCAATAATAGCACTCATTATACCTGGGGTAGATAATATCCACGCAAGTGAAAATGCTGACATTGAGCATTTCTTTTCTTTACACAAAATAGCTAAACCCTCTAAAACTCGCCATATATCTTTATTAAATCGTGTTTTATCTAATCGAGCATTTTGGGGAAACGGTTTATCTTGCTCATATTTACCTGTTAAACGTCCTCCTGCTAGAGGACTCCATGTCATTATACCGATACCATACTTTATGCATGCAGGAAGTAGTTCTCTTTCAATTCGGCGATCAAGAATATTGTATGAAGGTTGTTCAGTAACAAACCGGTTAAGCTTCCATTCGTTTGATGCCCAAAGAGACTCTATTATCTGCCATGATGGGAAGGTGCTTGATCCTATATACCTGATTTTACCAGCATGTATAAGGTCATCCAACGCTCGTAAGGTTTCATCAATTGGGACATCTGCTTGTGGACGATGAACCTGGTATAAATCAATATAGTCTAGTCCGAGGCGTCGTAGTGAATCTTCACAGGCGGAAATAATGTGGCGGCGATGAGTGCCCCAGGCATTCACATCATTATCATTCATTGATCTGCCAAACTTTGTTGCAATAATTAATTGATCTCGTTTTTTGCCTACTAATGCTTTTCCAAGCATTTCTTCGCAAAGACCTTGTCCATACGCGTCAGCTGTGTCAATGAAGTTACCTCCCTCACTTATGAAGTGATCAACCATTTTATTCGCTTCAGATTGATTAGTTTTTCTTCCGAAGCTCATCACTCCGAAACAGAGAGTACTAACTTTTACTCCTGTACGCCCTAACGAGCGGTATTCCATAGTTTTGGATCAAACGAGACTCTGTAGTTTTTTACACTTGCTCCGATAGTCGCTGCATACAATTCCATGGTAAAGCTTTGATATTTAGCATCTAACTGATCAAAGAGTCCACTGTTATCTTTGCCAGAAAATTTATCCAATAACCCATTGATGATCGTTTGATTTCTTTGGATATTCTCATTATTTTTTAATTCGTAGTCTGTTATGGTCAACGGCGGAATACCCAATTTTTCCGCGAGGGTTGGATTGATGCGACGTACAACAGAAATACGTCCGTTGGTTGTAGAGTCCTGTGCGACTAAGGTGTGAAAACTTTGCAGTGGACCCTGATGGACAACCATAACACAATCGTTAGTTAATCCCTCATCATGAGTAGTCTGTAAAGAATATGAAGGGCTTATGCGTCTTGTACAGCCTCGTTGAATAAAGGAGAACTGAAGGTCGCACTCTGGTAATATAGCCTTTGGCTTTTTCACACTAAAGCTTACAGAAAAATCTAATTCCGCGTTGTCCCCTTGAAAAGAACCATCTACTTCAACGTTCGCACGTTTCAAAAATCGAGCATATGGAACATCCTGTGACGTTTTACGTACATCTCCAACGATAGTTTGCTTCACCATGTGCGCTTCAAGTACGTTTCCTTCAGGCGGAGCAGCCATTACACATGCTGCAATATAATCTAGATAATGATATCCACTCATAGTTAAAGTTCCCAAGCCCTCTCTATATCCATGAGCTCCTGGTCTATCAAACTCATCTGCAAATCGGAAACAACCATCGCTTCGTAAAGCCTGCATATGAGTAATGTGTTGACCGGTCATTTCATAAACTTCACGAATATTTTGTAATATAGTGGTGTAAGGAGCCGCAGCTCGGCGCATAAGTGGGACAGCCACCATACATTTCCTTTTATGCGTTCTATGGTGTGAAGAATCGCGTAGTTGTTGTAATTCCGTATATTCTTTACGTAATTTTTTTGCCGCACTCGCGTCGCCAAATTGATTTTTCAGACAAACAAATGGTTTATCCACTATAACATCTGTTCCGTGTTTCAATCCCCATGCTACATACATCGCATGATATAACGGGGGACAACTTATGGCGAGTGTATCAAACGGTTCTTGTTTAAAAAAATCACTTAACACACGTAAATCTTCTGTTGGATCATTTTTAAGAGGTAACCAACGAGTCTTCGCGGATTGCAATAAATCAGAATATTTTGAAGCGAATTTACTTTTAAGGGGATCTAGAGGATCTGCTATTGCTACTAATTGTAGATCATTGCGAGCAGTATCTAATAAAATAGGGAGATATACAGCCCCTGACTGTTTTCCTGAACCTCCTATCAACAAAACTTTTTGCATAAGTTATTTGATTCTACCACTTTTACTCATTTAATTAAAATAAAATGTAACTAAGCAGCTAGGAGACTTTGTAAGCTCCTATTTCCACAGACATAAAGGCTATTTATTGCACGAGTTAGAGCCACATATACAAGATCCCTGTTTACCTTTTGCCTTTCTTTAATTAATTCCGTGTTTTGATCGTGATTTTTAAATAATTCGTGATTCATTCCAACTAGAATTACCGTGTCAAATTCGACTCCCTGCGCTTCGTTTATTGTCATGACAAATAATTTGTCACTTGTAGAAAGTTGTTTTTTGTATTCCTCAAGGTATTCTTCTGTTTTTGCTAATATACCGACTGTTTTATGCAAATTTTTCTTCAATAATTCTTCCACGAAGGACATTTCCTCTGGTTTATTAGAAAAAATTTTCTCTATTACCAGCTCACCGTTTTTAATGTTAATCGGGATTTCGGTTTTAAATCCGGTATCTTGAATATATTTCAAAATTTGTCTTGTATTGCGATATACTTTATTCAAAACCACCTTACGCTCTTCTTCAAACTTTTCGTGTACCTCGGACCAGTCTTTTAATGTTAATAACATAGTTTGCTGAATCAAATCTCCCACATATATAACTGCATTTGTTTTAGTGCTAATACATGTTTTTATGAGACTAACCTGCTCTTTTAGGTAATTTTCAGCTTCATCAAGAACAATAAGCGAATAATTAATTGGTTGCTTAACTATTTTTTTGGAATATTTACTGCTATTTTTTATCTTTTTGAATTTTTCAACATCTTCCAAAATAATCTTGTCTTGTAAAAACTTCAATTTCAAGAGAATTGTGAGATCAAAACGATCAAGGTAACATTCGTTTAATTGTTGATTAAATAATTTTTTTTGCTCAGACGATAAAAAGTTGCCGTAAACTTTTTTAAGTTTTTCCTCTATTTTATTTTCTGAGGAAGAAATTTTTATAGACAACAATGCAGCGTTCTTACTATATTCATAGGCATCCTTTTCCAATTCAGTTTTCCCATACCTTTTTATAAAGCTCATTGAGGATATGCCAAGAATTCTCATTGCCCATTCATCAAATGTTGTTATTTTTACTCGGTATATACCAAGCTCAGGAAGCAGACTGCTAAAATATTTTTTTGTGGATACATCTTGAACAAAGACGATAATTGAAGAAGGATTAAACATTTTTTCTGTCTCAGGGGATTGGACAAGGTACGCAACTCGATGAAGTGCAAGTGTGGTTTTTCCCGAACCGGCGGCTCCTGAAACAAGAAATGATCCAAAATAATGTGAACGAATTATTGTATCTTGCGCCTTTTCCATCTGTTCAACTATTTCAGGTAAAATAAAACCAGGTTTTTGTTCTGTAAAATGTTTCTGGTAGACAAGTTCTCGTTTGTAGTCAAGTGCTTCACTCGATAAAAAAAAGATTTGTCGATCAATAATCATGTATTGGTCTTTTCGTACCAAAACACCTGTCCGTTTGTTGCCATTAGGCAACATATAGGAAAATTTCCCTGGGGACTCGAAGCGAATTGAAGCGGCCGGTGCAACCCAGGAAAAAATTGCGTCTTCTCGAAAAGCAAATCGGCCAAAATAAAATGTTTGAATGCCTTTTTCATCCTCAAATTCTACATCGCAGCGGACAAAGTATGGAGATTTGTAAATGATTTGCAATTGCCTCTGCGTTTCCAAACGATGAAGGAGCATTTCTATCAGGTTTTCGTGATCTGATTCTTCTTTGGTGAGATCCACTCTGATTCGCTTGATAGAAGCTTCTGTTATATTCTGATATGACTTTATATCTTCCGCCGCATGTTGTACATGAAGATCAGCTTGTCCATATATTTCTTTTTTTGTGGCATCGTTCATGAGAATATCCTTTATGTTTACCCATTATTTTTTCCAAAATGTATCGAAAAAAATTCTGCAAGCTTAAGCCCGAGTGTGTGTCCAGAAAGTGGTGTATCCATCTTAATAATTACATTGTAATGATTTGGCACATGTGTCTCATCGAAACCTAAAATAGTTCCGATGAGTCGCTTGTCGCTATATACGGTGTCTCCTATTTCTACAACCCCTCCTTCAGTGATTTCACCAAAACCCAAATAGGCCACCTTATCAATTGGTTTATTTGGGATAACATCAGGTCCGCATACAATAAACTCATGAATTTCATGCTGCGTAAGGCAGCGAGTGCGAAAGGCCGTTAGGATGATACCCCTATCTTGACGGGCGTAATCCATTATAGCTACCCATTTACCACAAACGACAGACTTCTCTGAAAATAATTTTTCCATTTTTTTAAAAATCGCACGCCAGCGCTTGGTTTAATCAAACATGAACGCCTGAATTATGCAGAACCTCTATAATTCCTTTACAAAAATTTCCCAAATCCAAAGGATTTCTGGATGTAACAAAATTTTGGTCTATGACGACAGATGCATCTTCCCATATCATGCCCGCATTTATCATGTCGTCTTTAATTGCCATCAAACTCGTACCTTTTCTTCCTTTTAAAATATGCGCTGATGCAGGTACCCAACCAGCGTGACAAATGAAAGCAATGAGTTTTTTCTTTTTATCAAATGCTCGCACTAAATTTAAAACATCTGGATATCTTCTCAATAAATCTGGCGCGAATCCTCCAGGAATGATAATTCCGTCAAAATCCTCTTCTTTTATTTGACTGATCATCCGGTCGGGTTCCATTGGGATTCCCTTCTTACCGTGATATATTTTTGTCTCAGGCGCAGCGGTGACAACTTCAATGTCTTCTTCACTTAATCGAATTTTTGGATACCATGCTTCCAAATCTTCATAAAGCTCTTCTATCAAAAGCACAACTCGTTTTCTTGTGTTATTTTTTGGTATGTTCATATTAGACATATTCATTTATATCAATTTCTATTAATCCCAGGTGGAAAGGTTTTTTTTGTAGTATATTTTGCCTATTATACGCCTCATTTTTTAGCACTTCAACTGCCCCTAAAAGATAATATCTTCCATGAAGATCCATAACTGATCCAGCTACTCCGTAAACCCTACGACCAGATGCATCTATTATTTCACCGCGATCAATCTGTTCGAATTTGAGAATATCATAACTGACCAAATGTGCATGTTCCTTCATTTTTTCTGACCGAGCGTAATCAAAAAATCCTGAGTCGGGAGTGTAAAATAACATATTCTTATACTGAGCTAATGAGAGTGTCGGGTAAATCATTTCTGGATGATTTTTATTTATATCTGCTCCCATAAAATCCAATTCTTTTATCGTTTCCGATTTTGGGTCAAATTCAAATAGTTTTGATGTTCCTCCATGTATACCGTATATTAACTTTGTGGACTCATTCCATAATGCTGATCGCCATATGTTTCTTCCAATTTTATTAACCCCGCCTCTAGAAGCACCTTCCCATTCACGAATTTTTTCACCATGAGCACGTAATAAGACGGAAGGATATTCTAATGTAGCTGTCGATAAATCGAATCTAAATATTTTATTATCCTCATATGATCCATACACATTTCCATTATTATCCATAGTCAACGAACGGCAAATGCTCCCTTTTTGAGTGATCTGACCATAATCTTTATATATTTTATGACCAATATCGTATGCAATAAAATGAAAAGACGGTGCGGTAAGCATGTATAACAGCATTCTTTCTTTATCCATAGTTAAAGACAGAATGCCATCTTTTGCTAGTGCTATACCTAAATCATGTATGCTGTTATTTTTATGATCATATGAAACAAGGTGGCCGCCTTCATATGTTACAGGCTGAGGCTTACCATGAGGATAAGCAAAATGCGTCCCAAAATATAGCAATCCATCAGACCCTTCAAAAATCGGCGTATGTACTTTTCCCTGCGGTAGAAATGTATCTGCGTTAGATATGTAATCAGCTAATGAAAAAAGCTTTTGCGTTATTCCTGTTGTGGGGTTATGCGCAAATACCATGGCGCTTTTGTTGGGTTGGTGTGTGCAAAGAGCAAAATAAATCGAACCATCCGATGAAGATCCTAATCCCCAATATGCGCTATCCATTTCAGTATATTGAGATAGTAAAAAGATATGTGTATTAACGTTCATAGACTGTTCTGATAACCCGAATTTCAACTCAAGACTTTAACAATTGCAATATTATGTATATAATACCCTTTATATGCAAGTTGTGTTTTCTATCATTATACCTACATACAACAGGGCGTATATCATATGGAAGACTATTAAGGGCGTGCAGGAACAAATTTACCCCTATTGGGAGCTACTAATTATTGATGACGGTTCAACAGACGATACGCAAAAAGTTGTTGCTGAGTATCAAAAAGATCCCCGCATAAAGTATGTTAAACTGCCACACGCAGGGTCACAGACAGCGCGTAACGAAGGATTGAAACGTGCAAAAGGATCAATTATAGCTTTTGTCGATAGTGATGATTATATATACGATAATTTTCTCTCAGTTTCACTTGAACATTTCCAAAAAAATCCAAAAAAGATATTTGCAACGTCAAATTACAATCGTCGATTAGAGCAATTTGATAAAAATTATAAATTAGTTGATTTTATTAAATCAAGTTGCGTACAAAAGCCAACTGTTTCTCTAGAAGACTTTTATCTACGTAATGTTGAACCATGTGGAACAGGTATTTTCTTAAAGAGGTCAGTAGTCAAGAATGGCATTAAATGGGATACCAAGACTAAAATATTCCAAGATTGGGATTTCATTTTACAATTAGGCAGAAAATACCCTAATGGTTATATGCATATTCCTCTCGTGCTTTTTGAATATTGTCGAAGATTCGGAATAGATGGGATTACTTCAAAAGCCACGTATCTGGACTGGGCAAACGGATTTGAAGTTATCTATCAAAAACACAAAGAAGATCCTTTAATGCGGGGACAAACATGGTACCCTGGTCAAGTTGATAAATATAAAGCTTTACAAAAAGAGTCGTACTCCGGAAAATCTATCTCTCCAATGTACGAATATTTTTTTACCGAAAAGTGAACAGAGATTCTTCTATGATGCGTTTAGGACATTAACTAGTTTTTCAACATGCTTTGCAATTGATAAACATGCAGTCATTCCTGGAGAATCGATCCCTACAAGGTTAATGAACGAGGAAAAATTTTCATCACTCTGGATAACAAAATCCTTATGGTTCTTTTCTGACGCCATGATGCCTGAATAATGCAACTTCAAATCTTCTCTCTTTATGTTTGTTAAAAAGGCAGAGATCTTTTTAAGGTAAACTTCCGGGGGTTTTAATTTTATTGTGTAATCTATTCTTCCAATATTTACGGTTTTTGCGGGTCCAACAATAGCAACTTTTCCTAAAGTTGATTTAGCGGTAAGAATTGGTGTCAGGTGCACCCCGACTGTACGAGTAACTATCCCAGCCTTATATAATTTAAGAAATTCTTTAAGACCCACTTGAGCTCTCTCACCTGTAGCTTTATAAAACCCAAATGGTGTGGGATAAATATTTCTATGGACTTTTAAATTTGACGTATTCTTAAATTCTGCAAATTCACCTCTTGTAGGTAATAACTCATACGTAGATTTTTTATTGATCATTTTCGAAATTATATCGGAATATAGTCCGGCTGCATTAATAACCAGATCAGAAGTATATGACTGTGTCCTTTTATTTGAACTTGCCTTAATTACAAATCCTGCTTCGCTGATTTTTATATCTGTAACATCAGTATTAGTAATGAATTTTACTCCATTTTTTTCAGCTAATTCCTTAAACTTTAGAATTAATTTATCAACGTCAACAAGACCGGAGGTGGGTAGGTATAATGCGTATATTGCTGAAATATTCGGTTCAAGTTTTTTTATTTCGTCCGCTGATATTTTTTTTACTCCAGGAACCTTATTGTTAAGTGCACTTTTATAGAAATAATCCAGATATTCTCTTTCAGCTTCAGCGGTAGCGACAATTAATTTTCCTGTTTTTTTGTATGGAACCTTTTCTCTTTCACAAAATTCGTATAATAATTTATTTCCCTCAACGCAATACTTTACTTTCAATGGCTCCTCTTCCTTCGAATAATAAATTCCTGAATGAATTACACCAGCATTACGGGAGGATTGATTTAGATCAGGTATTTTGCCATTTTTCTCTAAAACTACTACCTCTAAATCTTTGTTTTTAGATAGAACATAAGCAATTGCTGAGCCCACAACGCCGGCTCCGATAATATAAATTGTTCGTTTTTTGTTTAACATAGAGCCATTATACATCTAGACCGATTATTTCTTCAAGGACTTGCCCGATAGAACGCTTTGTAAGCGTATATGTGCTAAATATAGTCATATGCTATACTCAAGCTAGATTATGTTAGAAACCGTTATACATGTAAAATCATTTACAAAGAATCCAAATCAGGGGACGCCAACGGGCGTTGTATTGGACTCAGATAATTTATCTGAGCCTCAGATGATCGAAATAGCAAAAAAGCTTGCATACTCCGAATCTGTTTTTGTTCAAAAATCTGAGAAGGCAACTTACCGGGTAAGATTCTTTTCACCAGAAAAAGAAGTTGCAATATGCGCACACGCAACGTTAGGAACTTTTCATGTACTCGTAGAGTCCGGTGGACTATCCTTTGATGGGAAAGATGAACTATCAGTGACGCAAGAAACATCAGTGGGCATTCTCCCTGTGATGGGCTATAAGGATGGTCTAATCGTCATGACCCAAAAAAATCCCGTTTTCTTTCCGCGGGAAACAAATAAACCATTAATAGCGCAACTACTAGGTATTTCACCGAAAGATATTCTAGATAATCCAATACAAGTAGTTTCCACTGGTACTCCAAAGCTCATTGTTCCAATTGTTTCTCTGGACATGCTTAAAAAAATCAAACCTGATTTAGAAGGCATAAAGGAATATTGTAAAAATACCGAAGCAAGAGGAATGTATCCGTACACGACTGAAACTATAGAAAAAGAGTCAGATTTTCATACACGGCAGTTTAACCCACTGGCAGGTATAAATGAAGACCCGGTCACAGGCGTGGCAGCTGGTGCTTTGGGTAGCTATATCAAAGAGCATAAATTATCCAACAAAACGCGATTTGTTATTGAGCAAGGGTATATTATGAATAAAGCTGGAAAAATGATTGTGGATGTTTCAGATGGAGTGAAAGTTGGAGGATATTGTGTAACTTTGAGGATAGATAAAATTTAATGAAATACAATTTTTCGAATCGTGCACTAGGCGTACCGGATGCGGGTATTCGTTTTATGGTGAATTATGCATCAAAATACGACGACGTTGTGTCTCTTGGCCGCGGTACACCACTTTTCCCTACTCCGTCATTTATTTACGATTATATACATAATAGATCAAAAACTGATCCTGAAATAGGCATGTATTCGGGAGTAAGAATCGAAAATGAATTAAAAAATCTTATCGTCGAACGTATTGAAAAAGACTATGCGTTTAAGCCTTCACTTGACGAAATATATCTCACATTAGGTGGAATTGGTGGGCTTTTTGCATCTATCATGGCACTTTTACAGAAAAACGATGAGGTTATTTATTTTGATCCGGGCTATCCTCTTCACTTATCACAGATTCATATTGCGGAAGCAAGACCCATTTTTGTTTCATACGATGAACGTAATGACTGGTCATTAGATTTAGAGAAACTTCAGTCATCAATCACACCAAAGACTAAAGTTATTATCCTAACAAACCCCAATAACCCCACAGGTACAATTTTATCCGAGAAAGAGGTTAGGGAACTCTCGGAAATTGTATTAAAAAACAACCTTATATTAATTCTCGATGAGGCGTATGATTTTTTGACGTATGAAAATAAACTTTTTAGTCCTCTACGGTTACCTGAGCTGCGAAATAATTTAATTGTTTCCAAAAGTTTTTCTAAAGAGTTTGCTCTGACTGGATGGAGAATAGGTTATTTATATGCCAACAAAGAGCTTATTTCGAAAATAAATGATATTCATTTTTACTTCACGATAGGTTTGGTTACACCTGCAGTAGTTGCTGCAATCGCAGCACTATCTGACAAGCGAGGTGAATTAGTGGTCGATGAATTTAAGCAAAAATTTTCTGAAAGTAGGGATGTTATATGTGAGCGTCTAGAGAAACTTCCAAAATTATTTAGCTTTTCTAAACCACAAGGAGCTTACTATGTTTTTCCAAAAATTATTGGATTTAACGATTTAACAGCACTAGATTTCGCGAAGCTTTTGGTAGATGAGGCACATGTTATTACTATCCCTGGTGATTCTATGGGCCCTGCTGGAAAAGGACATGTTCGATTATCCTTTGCGGCGAGTCCTACTGTTATACACAAGGCCTTTGATAGGATAGACGCTTTTGCTAAAAAGCATGACCTGCTCTAAATTTTTTGGGAGCTATCCTATATGAAATATTTTTTGCAGTATATTTTTCTCTTTTGGCTCATCCATTCCTTCTGCTTGATCTGATTTTCCAAATACTCTTTCTTTCCATGGTATTTTATCTTCTCTATCAACGGCGTCGTTAAACTCTTTTTTTGCTGAAAAAATCGACCTTCCCTCTTCTACTTCTAAGTTTTTCATAGTTTTATCTCTGACCCGTCCCCTTTAAACTAAGACAAGTTTCTAGATAAAATAGAAACATTTA
>JBBTUH010000028.1:0-4696 GCA_038063875.1 Patescibacteria group bacterium
GGCTGACTCCATCCCTCGCCCTGACGGGACGGGGATCTAAGTAAGGTGGGTTAGACAACAGCTCAAACTTCATAATCTCGAGGTCTTCACCACTCAAGAATTCATTAATATTTTTGGTGTTAGTCGTGGTGTTGCCTCGGTCAAATTGACTAGGTACAAACAGGCTGGATATCTCATCAGCCCTCGTAGGGGTGTCTATTACCTAGCAGGCGAAGTGGAGGACAAATATAAAATAGCCAACAAAGTCTATACTCCCTCTTATATTTCTCTCGATAGTGCCTTGGGCAAATACGATCTTATTCCCGAAACAGTCTACACCCTCACCTCCATTACGACCAAAGCTACCAGAGAATTTACCGATGATCAGACGGTTTATCGCTACTATCGCATCAAAAAAGAAGCCTTTATCGGCTACCACAAAGAGGGAGACACTCTTTGGGCCGATCCAGCAAAAGCTGTCACAGACTATTTATATTTTGTCTCCCAGGGAGATAGACAATTAAACGATAGATTAAATCTAGAAAAAATAGATAAAAATAAAGTCTTATATTACGCAGAGTTTTTTCACAACAAAAAATTAAATACACTCATTCAACGGGTTTTTAAATAATATGCTAACCAAAGAACAACTACTCTTAATTCAAAACAAATTTCAAACGCTCAAAGCCAATGTGTTGCGTGAATATGTTCAGCATCTTTTCTTATCATCACTATATCGGACAAACGGTTCAGAAAATATTCTCTTCAAAGGTGGAACTGGCTATAGAATTGCCTATAAAAGTCCCAGATTTTCCGAGGACTTGGATTTTTCCGCAAGCCAAATATCAATAAAGGAGATAGAAAAAATTATGATAAATGTCTTAGAAGATTTATCCAACAACGGACTCATTTGTGATATTGAAGAGTCAAAAAGTACTACGGGTGGCTATCTAGCCAAATTATTTACCAATTTCCAAGGAGAAAAAATTCCCATTGATATCCAAATTTCCTTGAAAGAGAACATTGACAGAAAGTATGAGATCTTCGACATCATAAACGAATACATTCCCACCTACACCGCCCTACTTCTTCCCAAAGATGCTATGATCGACGAGAAAATCCAAGCGGCCCTGACAAGATCTAAGCCTCGACATTTTTATGATATTTATTTTCTATTAAAAAATGGCTTTTTAACTTCTACTCAAAAAAATCAACTGACTCAAGTCAAAAAGGTACTTTCCCAAAAAAGAATTAAGTTTGCCGATGAGTTAACACATTTTTTGCCCAGAAGCATGAACTCAGTAGCAAAAAGTTTTCCCACACCTCTTCTATCTGAACTTGATAAGTTTATTTAGCCTCCAATCCATTGACATCGCCCTCACTTCTCTCTAAAGTAATCTTATGAACACTAAAATCATCATTCCTCTCATTCTCCTTATTCTTGTTATCCCCCTCTCAATCTTTGGATATTTTAAATACGTCAAAAACACCACTTCTAACAAAAAACATATTTCCAAAAATATCCTCGCTCTCACTCAACCTGTCACGACTTTTTCAGGAAAAGTAGAAAAAATTGAATAATTATCTCTTTCTCTGTATAACTATTTATATGCAACACAAATCCATATCTGTTACGTTTGTCGAATTTCTTACCCCCCTCATCCTTTTTATTACCCCCCTCCTATTCCTCCCCTTTTTCAGTAACTTTTTTGGGACACCAAAGCAGATACTTATCGTCACCATTACCCTCATTCTCCTTTTGGGTCTCACCGTAGACATTCTCGTTCGGCGCGTATTCCCAATGAGTCTCTCTCCGTTACGTCTCCCCCTTGTCTTTTTTGTAGCAGCGGTCATCGCGAATGTATTGATAAATCCTGAGGGCAGAACCGAAAGCATAATCGGCTTGGGATCGCTACTGACCGCGCTTGCGGTGTTAAGTTATGTTATTAGCTTGCTTCCTCAATCTTCCAAACTCGCGTCATATTGTATCAACGCCATCATTGCCTCATCCGCCCTTCTTTCTATCCACGGCATCTTCCAACTCACATTTCTTCACCGTTGGAGCGTACTACCAAGCTTCATGCAAAACGAAGGCTTTACTCCCACTGGCAGTCCACTCACCACTGTTAGTGTACTTACTATCGCAAGCATTGTTGCTTTCATAAAAGTAAAAAGTCAAAAACCTTCTCTTATCAAATATCTCACCATTGCCTTTAGTCTTCTCTCTATGAGCACAGTAATTATCCATACGTATCTTATGGTATCTGAAGGTTTTTTTACCACCACAATCCTTCCTTTTGGCGCCTCTTGGAACATCATGCTTGACACTCTCAAAAACACCCACTACGTCTTTTTTGGCGTAGGGATAGCCAGCTTCTCCACCCTCTACACGGTAGTTAAACCACTGTTTTTAAACACCACACCATTCTGGAATATACTCCCAGCTACCGCCACAACCGAAATCTTTCAATGGATTACCACCACGGGGTTACTCGGCACGGCTACGTTTATGTATCTTATTGCCATAGGTTTTAGACAAATTGCCGCAAGTAAATCTACATTTACACCTATAAACGTTGTTTTTATACTTTCTACGCTCACATTCTTTTTGACACCAGGATCAATACCTCTGTATCTTCTTTTCTTTGTATCGCTGGGTCTGATCGCGTCCGATGATAATGAAAACATTATAGTTCCCAAAACTACAAGTTATATATTGTCTCTCATTCTCATTGCATTTATTGGCTACTCAGGTTTCTATTTGGTACAAGTCGCACGTGCAGAGTATTATCTAAACCAAGCAAAAATCGCATTGTCAAAAAACGATACCAAGATTGTCTACGAGTCTAGTCTCAAAGCTATCCAACTAGTACCGAGTATGACCAATTATCGTCTTTCTTATTCCCAGGTAAATCTCTCTCTCGCTGCCGCTATTTCACAAAAATCAGATTTGACAGATGCCGAAAAACAAAACGTTAATCAATTAGTTTCTCAATCTATTCGTGAGGGCAAGCTCGCCACCTCACTTCGTCCACACGACGCTTTAACGTGGCAAAACCTAGGTACCATCTATGCCAATCTACTCACGGTCGTAGACGGAGCCGATGAGTACGCTATTACCTCTTACGCTCAAGCAGTATCACTTGATGCTGGTAACCCTGTCTTGAGAACTGAATTTGCCAATCTTCTCGTAAAATTATCTGCCAATATTAAAAATCAGACACAAAAAAACACTTACCTGAGTCGAGCAGCCACAGAATTCCAAACTGCCATCCAACTCAAGCCTGACTATGCGGGCGCCTATTACAATTTTGCCAAACTTCTAGAATCCGCCGGCGACTACCAATCTGCCTATACAAATATGCAAAAAGCCATCGGTCTCATTGATTCAGCTAGTCCCGACCTCTCCCGCGCCACGCAGGAACTAAATGAAATCAAAGCCAAAGTTCCTACGCCAACACCATGATAAACAATAAACTTCTTCTCTCATTTATTTTATCTCTAATCATTTTTTTGTCTAGCACTATCCCGATTTTAGCGGCTACCATCACTGTTTCCTCCGGTCAATCGATCCAATCCGCGGCTAATTCGGCCAACTCCGGCGATACCGTAACTGTTTCTGCCGGCACGTACAATGAAACCGTTTCTGTTTCCCGCCCGGGAATAACCTTTCAGGCCAACGGCTCGGTAACCACAAAGGGATTTTATATTACCGGCAACAATACGACGGTGACGGGTTTTACGGTTAACGATACGCCAAGCTACGGAATAGAGGTGAGCGGCTCAAATTCAATTATAAAAAACAACACGGTCACCAGAGGTAAAAATTCCGGTTTTATGGTGTCCGGTCAGAATCATCTGATTGAAAATAACGATGTATCAAAAATAGTTCAGCCAAAATCCCATTCCAGCGGAGGGGATGCAAATTGTTTCACTTTTTTTGGAAGCGGACACATATTCAGGGGTAATTACTGCCATGATATTTCCAATGATGGCATCCTAGCGTCTGATGCCCACATTGACGGATTTCAAACGTGGAATTGGGGTTCAATGGGTGGAGTCGGCCATGACATTCTCTTTGAGAAAAACGTCATGATCTATCCTGATGACGGAAAAATATGGAACATAGAAGATGGGGCGTACAACATCACCATAAAAAACAACATTACTCTCTCTGGGTTAATCTCCCTTTTTACCTATACTAAGAATCTTACTCTTATCAACAATACCTTTGTGGGAAATGGCTCAGGCGCTGACGGGCATCATGTCAGGCAAACCACGGTGCATGCTTCCAATAATATCTTTGCCTATTTTCAAGGTTCCTATGGAGATTTTGAAAACTTAGAATCATCCTCCACCATAACCGGCAGCAATAACTGTTATTATCAAACTAATAGAAGACGTTCCGCAGATTCAAGAGATATCATCGGCCAAAATCCGCTTTTTGTTAACGAATCAGCCAGAGATTACCGGCTTCAAGCCAATTCTCCTTGCCTTGGCACGGGAGCTTACGAATATGGGGGTGGTTCCTCCTTGCCGAAAGCTACACCAAGAATAACATTAACCTCAACTCCCGCTCAACCAACATCGACGAGAACACCCACTCCAACCGGAATTTCAGGTTGGAACTCAAGCACTACGACTCTTTCACCGACAACAAACGATGCAGACATTGATGATAACGGGAAGGTAAACATTATCGACTATACGTTATTTA
>JBBTUH010000028.1:4796-94579 GCA_038063875.1 Patescibacteria group bacterium
CGATGGAAAAATATCTGTCATCGACTACACGATATTTATGAATGGGTGGTATGACTCCCGCTAGGTGTGGTATATTATGACTATATTTCCGAAAAGACGCTCCATTGTATCATTCATTATACTGGTATTCATGGTAGGATCATTCTTCGCTGTTCTCAATATTACGAAAAACAATACAGAATTGCGATCTAAAGCTGCAGGAAGTACGATTCCAATTTCTGGCACATTTTATATGGGCGACACCAATGCGACACCTGCCCAACTGAGGCTTGCCATACAAGAAATGGCTGATACGGGCATTGATACAATCATCATATTGGCATCAGGCTATCTTGGTAAAACCAATGGTGTATATAACGAGATTACCTATTTCAACGATCCAAATAATACAATCAAAAATGTCATGCGATTTGCCTATGAATCTGGCATGGACATCTATATTGGGTTGGCTGCGTATACATCTAATTGGCCACCCAAGATCGACGATGTTATACCTGCAAACGGTACCCCGACAAATCTAAACACCGATCAGGGACGGTTGATTGACTACTCAATTCGACTCGTGGACGCAATAAATACGGCAGCAACAACACAAGGCATACCGCTAAATAACATTAAAGGCTATTATTTTGGAGAACTAGGTCCTGCCAATCTTCTGGCTCCAGCTGATCTTGCATATTGGAAATATCTTTCACAACTAGTAAAAGCAAAGGCACCGAATAAAAAAATTCTTATTTCTCCGTATGTGTTACAGGAAAATACCTACGCCTATATCAAATCTGCCTACGATTATGTCTACCGAGAAACACTCATTGATATCATCGCACCTCAAGACAGTATGGGAAGCGGCAAAGTAAAAACCTATGAAAAAAGTGTCGAGCTGTTTCGTGCGCTGCGCGACTCAACCGCAGCATTTCCTGGTCGTGAAGCATGGGCGAATATCGAAACATTCCAACCCGAAAATTCAGATTTTGCTCCGTCAAACATAACTCGTGTATCATCACAAATTACCTCAGCCAAACCCTATGTCTCAAAAATGATTACCTGGATTTATCAACACACCATGCTCTCTAATCCAGCTTTCGATAATATATATAGCTGGACAGGGCAATATACTCCGGCACATGCAGTAATGCGCCAAAAACTTCGTAATGATTATATGGAATTTTACGCCAACGGGAATCGAATCACTGCGGTATGGATTTATAACGGCAACCTTGTAGTAACAAACAATAGTGGCATAACTATTGGTGCAGCAGGTCAGCTTATACCGTTAAATATTACCTATCTTGGTTCTGACAACCAAGTGAAACGATTATCAGTAAGTAAACCAATTGTTCAAGAAGGAGCAAACCAAGTGTTTTATATAGGTCTATCAACACTTCCCAACTTTGATCAATCCAAACCCTTTACCGCTGCTATTGCACCAATTTCTCCTCCTACAGTTACATCAACACCATCTCCAACATCAATCGCTATTCCCACGTCCACTCCTCTCCCAACCGCCACCCCACTGACATCCACCCCGACACCGTTGCGCACACCCACATCCTCACCCAGCATAACACCAACCATAAGCCATTCAGCAAATGATGCAGACATTGATGATAACGGGAAGGTAAACATTATCGACTATACGTTATTTATGAGTGGATGGTGGCTAAAAAACCTCAACACCACCGATTTAAATGACGATGGAAAAATATCTGTCATCGACTACACGATATTTATGAATGGGTGGTATGACCACGATCGTAAAAACAAATAATCACTCCATTTCATCGCCTTGTATGGATGATCCTGCCAGAAACTGCTCCGGCAAAAATAAAGCAGTACAAAATAAGCCCTATAAAGAAACTTTTTACTGCAAAAACTAATCCTTTTTCGTGATAGACAAATACAAGAAATTTTCTAACAAACAAAAGATGCAAGACGAACACTATTACCAATAAGTAACCTAAGTAACGTACATTACCAAGGTAACCTATAAATCCAAAAACTATTCCAACACCACTCATAGTCGTTAACGCTTCCTGTAGCGTCGTTGCTACGGGGTCAAATTTTTTGCGCGTTGTGTATAATTTGGTCCAATAATATGCACGAAGAAAATATTTCTTTGCTATCGGCCAAAAACTTTCAAACTCATGATGAACCCTCACCTGTGGTGCAAAAATTATCGAATACCGACGCGCTATTCTATAGGTTAATTCAATATCTTCAACCAAAGGCGCAGGATACGTTTCATCAAATCCGCCAAGGCGCACAAACACCGCTTTTTTTATGGCAGCAATCCGTGTAGAAAATAAGAAATAATAGCCACTCTTATCCCGTTCATTTATCCAATAACTCCAATCCCGTAACGCTTTAAAATTTGGGAAAAATGCCGTGGATTTTTGTTCCTTTACCCACACGCCAGTCAGTGCAACGACGTCGGGATCATCTTTAAACACCTTGGCAATGTGAAAAAGCGTATCAGGAAATACTTCTACGTCTCCATCTAAAAATACGATGAACTCTCCCCTCGCCGCCTCTACCCCTCTGTTTCGCGCTATCGCCGGACCTTTATTGTGAGGAAGTCGAATAATTTTTAGTTTTGTTTTAAATTTTTCTATTGAGCCGTCATCAACAATGATAATTTCATATGGCGGCGCTTTTTTGCTTTTCTCTATCGAGGCAAGAAGTCTCTCTAGTTTCTCCGGCGCATTATAATAAGGAATGATGACAGATAAATACGGTTTCATCGTTTCCCGATTATACACTATGCTCCACTCGCCCTTGCCTTCTCTGTCAACCACATCCGACTAAGACTTGATACGCTCACACCTTTTTTCTTAGCAATTTTTGCGAGCTGATTTTTCAATGATTTTTGTATCCGCAAAATCAATGTCTCTTCTGCAGGTTTATGAAGTTCAAATACAATATCCACGTCTTTTGTTTCATCTTCAAAATCTACAAAACTATGAGTGTCCCAAAAAATTGCTTCATCTTCATAATTCTTAAATATTGGAATTTTTGATATTTTTTTCTTTTTCATAAAGCCTCCTTCGTTCTTTTTTATCTGCATCTCGAGCTGAAACTACATAGTACGTATTCATTTTTTGTCTATTCACCACGACCGCCAAAATCCTTTCACCGCTTCGACCAACAAGTAGATATCGTTTATTGTATGTATTCTTATGATATCTAAGCATTCCAACTGCAATGATTACCTGTTCTTTTGTTACACGATGTTTTTGAATATGAGATAGATTATATGCATCCCACATCAATTCTTTTACAATAATTCTAGTCATAGTGTATTACATTTGTATTACATTTGTCAAGATCATGTCAGTTTTTTCTTTATCACCGCTGGTACGCCAGCAACGAGTACATGATCAATAAATGATTTCGTTACGACCGAACCCGCTGCTACAATACTCTCTTTTCCAATTGTAACGTTTGGCAAAAGAATAGCTCCCGTCGCTACATACGCGCCACGTTTAATCACAACCCTAGACTCCTTCATGGGGTAGTGTTTCTGCAAAGGATGGTCAGGATACCCTACATTTATATGTGTCACAATCGTCGTTCTATTGGATATCGTCACGTCATCTTCAAGCGTAATCTCACCACGCACGTCAAGCATTGCTTCATCACCAATAAAACATCTATCTCCAATGTGTAATTTAGAAAAACCATGGTTATGCATATTGATAAACCGTACATCCATGATCACAGTATCCTTCCCCACTTTTGCTCCTACCAATTGAAGTAACCACACGCGAATAGGCGGCAATGAAATATGAATAAGCCATCCATACCACTGAAACCACACAAAACGCATCGCCTGCCAAATACCAATTGTTTGTAGTGCTTTCATGAATACAATTTCCTTCTAAACTTCCATAAGTGTATCAGATACTCAAAACTGTCTTTGAAAATATTGACAGACGATACTTTATCAAACCGTCGAAGAAACAACACCGGAACCTCAACAATTTTTAACCTCGCGCGCTTGGCATATACCATAATCTCGGTGTCCCAAAACCATCCCTGATGCTCTATACGGCTAAGAATGGGTACAATTTTTTCCTTGCGCATTAGTTTATATCCCGTCTCCGTATCAAGTCCTCCTGTCCCTACCATCGTATCTGCTAACCATCGATATCCTCGACTAAATACTTCGCGCATCATCGATCCTCGGGTTGAACGATAAAATCGTTTACCGATGACCACATCCGCTGTTTTATTCATAATTAATGAAATCATAAACGGCACATAAATTGGAGATACTTCGCAATCTATATCGATATACCCCACAATATCAGCACGCGCTTTTTGGATCCCATCCATAACAGCGCTTCCCCTCCCCATATTCGTTTTGTGATATATCGCATGACAAAATGTATACCGCTTGCACGCTTTTTCAATCAATTTCTGTGTACCATCTATACTCCCATCATCAACAAAAATAATTTCATAGGTATACGCACCTGCGTCGAGCGCTTCTATAATGTGCTTGAGACTACCCTGAAACAGGGCTGCTTCATTAAAACACGGAAGTATCAGAGAAAAATCGACAATCGTATGCATTGAGAGCATAGTACGACGTTTATTCCAATTTCACAATTCCATGATAATGAATATACTCCTGTGCACTGGATGGAATTGTGCGTAGCCGATTCAGCCGTCCTTCATAATAAAACTTCACATCTTTACCCACAAGCGATGCATCAAATACTGGCAACGGACGAGAAAGATAGGGCACATGCTGTCCATATGGCAGACAGCAGACATAATATGGATCACGAAAATAAATCGTCGCACCGATCAAATCCAATACATACGCGTTCTTTGAAATCAAAGACTGACTCTTTGTGATAATTCGTCTGTCTTCTGCATTTGTCCAAGAAAGTTTGGGAACGTGTACCGTCAAAAAAATACGCCAGCCAAAAAATACACTCACAACACAAAGCCCTAAAAACAATCCTCTATAGATTGCGTGTGCTTTTACATGATTCCATACATGCTCAACGCCATCAGCCACATACAACGATACAAACACAGCAATGGGGATAAGATACTGCGCGTGACGCAGTGGATACCCGTACATAAATGTTAGTATGTACAAAAACATCGTGCCTGAAATAAGGAAATCCTTCGGTCTATAACTTGTAACCAATCCTACAGAGCCCATCAACAATCCAATAATCCAGATGCCATGATTGGCAATAAGCCCTAGACTCCACCCTCCCACACCATAATATGTGCTGTTGGGATAGAAAAATAAATCTGGTTGCATAGGAAATTGCTGGGCAATCTTATTGACTTCAAACGGAAGCGTAGTAAGGGAATACCAAAGTGTCGAAATTTCACCCATGTTCTTTGCAATACCCACTTGAAACAGAAAAAATCCGACGAGTGGCACCACCAACCCTATGACAAACGTGCCGAGATGACGCCGGAAAAAAAGTGCCACCAGACATGCGACAATGATCTGCGGCATAATCTTTGGCAATATAATCAAGGATAATCCATAATAAATTCCAGCCCAAAATGCTAAATTTTTTGTATTTTTTTCCATCCATCCTATTTGACATATCATTGCTATAAGTCCTACAAACATCACCAGATTATCAGGACGTACTTCCAAAAACTTATCTTTGGGAAGCGGGAGAAACAAAAAAACTATTGCCGCCAAAAGCCCAAACCATGATCCGCGCCACCTTTTATACACGGCAATCAACGAAACAACGATCCCAACTTGTACGACAAAAGCAAATATTCGCGAAACAGTCAGGATGTCAGCTCCCTGTACGAAAATAAACAAAGGGGCGAGCACGTAGAGAAATCCACTCGGTACGTAAAAGTAAAAATCATAATAAGGCCTAGACCCAATAAATACATTGTGCGCCCAATGAAGATATGCCAACTCATCTGCATCAAAATAACGCACTAATCCTAGCTGCAGTGTGTACCAAAGAAGAATAGCGATACAAAAAAATCCAATCACTCTACCTACCATGCTGTAATGATACGAAAAATTGCATACAATGTCCCTATGCCATATCTTGCAACTATTCTCTCCATTGTATTGATCGCTGCTAATTCATGGCACGTTATCACACAATGGTTTATAAACAAACCACATGAAGTTTTTACGGGTATCGCCCATTATTATGCTGATTATTTCCTCTATATATCTCAAATTGTAAAAGCCGGTCACATGTATACCAATGAAAATATTACCCCCACATGGATTTACTGGTTTTACAATACACTCGGTCTTCTCAGGGGTAATCCGTTTGCCCTATACAACGCGAGCCTTGTCATACTCTCCGGCATAGTACTTCTTCTCATTTGGAAAATTTGTACAAAAATTTTTCCCAAAAACACACTCATGGCATTTCTTTTTGTCACTACTGCTTCAAATTTTCCCAACTTTTCATCTGGTCTTTTGGGAGATTTTTGGTTCTCACCCACTCCTGCTCTTAATCGGTTAGGGGGCGTCCCGCATCAGATATTTCAAACAATACTTCTTTTTTCCATTGTAATAATTTTTACACAAAGAAATTTCAAATTTCGACTGATCTTTCTTGCGGTATTATCCTTTCTCTCTGGCTCCGGAAGCCCTATGCAAATGTTTCTTTTATTTATTGCAATGGCGCTGTATACCATAATTTCCACAAAAAAATACACTGATCTTCTCATAGCAATTCCAGCGCTTCTTGGGGCGCTACTGACAACGCATGAATTTTCCACCCAACCGATACTTGTGCTTGCCAAAGCATGGGAAGATGCACAGCGACTCGCGGTATCACCATGGCAATATAGTATGGCTCTTGGACCCATAAGCGTACTTATCCCATTTGGAATTCGTTCGTATATTCGATCACTTACACCACTAAAAAGCATTATTCTTTTCTATGGAACACTCTCTCTTCTGGCATTCTTCTCTCCGCTTCCTTCTCTTCTTCATACCTCTGCCACACGATGGATAAGTCCAGCATCATTTCTTCTTCTTCCTCTGCTTGCCGCAGAAGGATTTCAACGTATTTCAAAATTTCGCATCCTGCAATCGCTTCTTCTTGTCACGTATCTCACTCTCACAATGCTATCAATTGGCATTCAAGTCCAATCAAGAAGTATCCCCCTCGCGTCTGACCCCATGCTAAAATTTTTAAATCACCTACCAACATCGTATGTCGATGGTTTGCGTGCCATACAAAACGACAAAACAAACGGCGTCGTTCTTACCGATCCCAGCATACCCATTGATATCGTCGTTCCTATTTTTACAGGAAAAAAAAGTTTTACCGGTCAATCTATCCATACGCTGTATCCAGAAATCAAAGAGGACCTACGTACAAAATTTTTCTCTCAAAAAATGACCTCCGACGAATCTAAAAAAATTCTTACCGATCACAACATTAAATTTATTATTACTAAAAAAAATGGAGTTCTTGACATAGAGACTGTTGCACCATGAAAAAATATACAGGCATTATTCTTGCACTACTGCTTTTAGCGGTGCATGTTTTCATCATCAACGATTATGGTTTCACATGGGATTTTCACTTCCATTTTTTCGGTGGAGGGAAATTATTAGGATACTCGTGGCAGCAGCTTGAACCACGAATACTGCCCTACGTCGAACCAGACCCGCGAGTTGCGTGGAGCTTGCCATACGGCCCCATTATGTCTATCCCTCCGGTCGCGTCGTATCTACTGTTATATAAATACTGGCAGCTTTTACCACAAGATAGCGCATATCACCTTCCTATCATTCTCTGGGGTATAGGGGGCATACTCACGCTGTACGCATTCCTCAAAGAGGCGATAAACAAACGAGTCGCAGTTTTTGCTGCCATATTTTTAGCCACGATGCCGAGATTTTTCTCTGACATGCACAACGATATGAAAGATATACCATCAGCCGCTATTTTTGCTATCAATATGTGGCTTCTATGGAGATTAGTCAAACACAAACGCCCCATTGACCTATTCTTAGCAATTGCAGGCTTTGCGGTGGCATTCAATGTCAAGATTAATAGTGTTTTCATCCCCATTGTGTTTGCATTCTGGCTCATACTCATAAAACGCGTGAAACCATTTATTTGGTATTTTTTTCTCGCTCCTCTTACAGCCTTTCTTCTTTGGTGGGTATTTTGGCCCAATCCAATCGCACAACTTGATCACGCATACCGAACCTTTGGCATCGGAACAAACAACATTGAAGTGTTGCTAAACGGAAACTGGTATTGTTCTGGTAGTAACGTCCCATGGTATTATTCTCTCTGGTACCTTGCTATCACAACCCCGCTACCAATATTGGGATTTTTTATCATAGGTTTATTTACAACGTCTCCAATAAAAAAACTCCTTCTCCTTTGGCTTTTCGTTCCACTCTCACGATACCTGTTGCCTACTACAGGCGTCATTGATGGTATACGGCATTTTGAAGAAGTGTTGTTTCCCCTCGCCGCGATCGCCGCCATTGGCTTAGACTTCATCATTACACATCTAAAAACACGCCTTGCGACACTACTATTGGTCATTGTGTATTGTGTATTGGGTATTATTATTGTTTCCTACCACCCTTTTCAAATCACCTACTTTAACGAACTCGTCGGCGGAGTTAAGGGAGCCTTTGGCCGATATGATTTAGATTACTGGGGTGGATCACAAAAACAAGCAATAGCTTGGATAAACAAAAATGCGCCACAAAACGCCAAAATTCACATCGTCATGGCGGCTGATGTCGCTGGGCGATACTTGCGGCCGGACTTATTAATAAATCTTAATAAATTCAACTATGACGAATCGGATTTCGTTGTCTTACTCAATCGACAATCATTCTTTTATCGCTTCTTTTATGCATACGAGTATCTCTTGTCTCACACACCGGCCCACACCATATCCGTACAAAATACTCCCCTCGTTTGGATCTTTGATAATCAAACAAACAACAAAACACCCCGTCAAACACCATGGTGGAAAGACGAAGACCCGTGTATCATCAAATACTGGAGAGGGGAAACCCCATGAGACTACGCCAGTTTTTCTTTATCATCTTTTACCCGAGCCTCATTCTTTTGCCCCTGCTTCTGCCGCTGCTAACCCCCAATACACCACATGAATTTGATATGTTTTTTCATCTTGAGCGAATCAGTGAATTTTACCGTCAATTACAAGAGCATCGAATTTTTCCTTCGTGGTCTACGTATCTTGCATACGGATTTGGGTCGCCCGTACTCATCTTCAATTATTCGTTTCCATACTACATCGCGTCCCTTGCATTATCGTTTGGTGCGACACTTCTTGAATCCTTCAAATTCGTCACGGCGTTTACCTATATCGGAATGTTTGCATCCATGTTTATCTTTGTACGAGCACTCACCAACCCATTTGCGGCACTCGTAAGCGCTGCTTGGTATACATGGGCACCATATCATTTTGATATCGTCCAACATCGAGGCGCCATCGGTGAGACAACGGCTATGGTATTTTGGCCAATTATTTTTTGGAGTGTACTGCTTCTTTTCCAAAAACAGTATGCGAAAGGATTTTTTATCGGGGCAATCGTTTGGGCATTACTCCTCTATTCTCATCCCGACTTATTTCTTATGATTGCCCCGCTTTGGCTTATCATCGTTTTGGTTGAAACGATACGAACAAAAAATCGTCGAGCGCTCATCGAATCTTTCAAAGCTTTCGGCATGAGCTTGGGACTCATGTCTTTTTATCTTTTTCCTTCCTATCTTGAGCATCATTATTTAGGCTATCAATCCCATCAAAACATCTACACCCAAAACTTTGTGCCGTGGGAACACTTACTTTCGCAACCCAAACTTTTAGAATTTGGCATACCATGGGGACATCTCTATAAATCCATCGGTTGGCCACTGATTGCCGTTGCTTTTGTCAGCACGCTTTTGTGTATAAAAGATATACGTCATGGCGTATCAGATAGAATTCGTGCCTATCGACTTGTGTTTCTTGGCATGGCTGTCGCTGCGATATTTCTCTTAAGACCAGCATCAACGTTTCTTTGGGATCGTATCCCATTGCTCGCGTTTATCACATACCCACAGCGTTTTTTGGGCCTGATGGCATTTTGTATATCTGTATGTGCAGGTCTGCTTGTTTCGGCTATCCCAAAACGCAGTACGTGGATAGCTATTCTTATGATCGCCGTCATCATTCTCTTTGAATATCCCCTCGTCAACCTCAATGACGTTTTCGACAATGAACAATCGCTGTCAGTAAAGATATTGGACACCACAGATGTTTGGGGAGAATTTATGCCGAAAGACATACCAAAAGATTTTATACAAAATGGATCTGTCTATGGTCTGCAACCCATGATTATGGGCGCATCAGGACAATGCACACAAACATCCACATCTGTTTTATGTACAGTAAATACAAAAAGCTCCGCAACGATACGGTTTCGCCAATTTTATTTTCCCGGATGGATCGCACGTGCAGATGCCAAAATCATCCCTATCACAAAGCAGGCAGACGGCACGATCGGACTGTATTTACCAGAACCCACGCAGGTGGTAAAAATAGAATTTACACGAACACCACTTCGCAAATTCTCACTCTTTCTTTCCTTCATTTTCACGTGTTGGTACATTCTCCTCTTCTCAAAAACTCTATATACTCATGGAAGAAAGAAAACTATAATTTTATGAGACGTGATATCGCATGGATTATCAATGTATTTCTTCTTGCTTCCATTATCCTCTACGGGTATTACGGATTTTTCTCTTCAGGTGGGATGGAGTACGTGTATCGAAATTGGGACGGACCAGGGTATGTGGTCGTTGCTAAAACGCTCTATGACGTCAATCTCATAAACAAAATAAATCCATTTCCGTTTCTTGCAGCCACCCACTATTCATTTCAATTCCCTCTCTACCCTCTAACTATCCGATTATTTTCATTTTTAGGCTACAACGAGTCTATGATTTTTGTAAGTCAACTCTTCGCACTGCTGTTTTCTATAGCACTCTATGTATTGGTGAAACAAGTGAATCCAAAAGCCAATGCCCTTGTTGTGGCACTCCTGTCTATTTTTTATACGCCGCGCTGGTTTATCGTAAGCCACGTCGGCAGTACGGAGCCACAAATGCTCTTTTTTATCACGCTCTTTATGATTTTTTTTCTGCGAAAACAATATCTTCCTTCTGCAATAGCAATGAGTTTAGCTCAGCTTACTAAACCGCAAGGGATTATATTTTTTATCGGCATCGCACTTTTCTATCTTATTTCTTTACTACGTACAAGAAAAGTGAATCTCGTACAAACAGTGAAAGAATTTACTCCCTATCTTCTTATCCCAACCGCACTTCTTGGAATATTTACGCTATATTATTTCAAATTCGGCAATTTCTTCGTATTTTTGGGAAATGAAGCACTTCCCACCCTCCAGTGGCCGCCGTTAAAGGTTTTGGTATCTCCTCAGATTTTTTATTTTACCGTTGGATTTTTTACCGGATGGAAAGAAATTATTGTCTATACCTATATTCTCTACTTTATCCCGATACTTATATTATTTGAAGAAAAACTCTATTTTTTCGCAACCGTTGCTCTGATATATTTTCTCCCAATTTTACTCTTCGTACAGGCTGACATGCCCAGATTTATCATTCCGCTGATGCCATTTGCGTTTCTTGCGTATGCGAATATGCTCTCAAAAAAATCAGTGTATGTGGGTCTTTTTCTTTGTCTTCCGATGGTATTTCTCTACACCATCGGCTATATTAATTATAACCTTGCCCCACTCTGATACCAACATTTATCTATGACTGACGGCATTGAACCAATTTATTATCAAAAAAAAGAAGTCGCGTGTGTGTATCGCAAATCAATTGCTATAGATACCGTTCGTTTTCTTACAACCCCTGATAATGCGTTTCAAATTGGCATCCATGACCGAAAAAGCCCCATCAAGCTCCCCGCGCACACCCATAATTGTCCAAAACCGCTCTCCATCAGAGAAATTCAAGAACTTCTCTTTGTTATCAAAGGAAAAATTCGCATAAGCATAGTAGCACAGAGCACCAATAAACTGATCGTAAAAAAACTCCTCTCTGTAGGCGATGCAGTACTGTTTAAATCTCAAGCACACGGCGTGGAATTTTTGGGAAACGCACGCGTGTTTGAAGTCAAACAAGGACCATACCCAGGCGATAGCCATGCCAAACACTATCTCTCCTAACAAACAACACCCTATGATCCCAGTCAACAAACCCTTGTTATCCCAAAACGCAACGACCTACGTATTAGATTGCCTACAATCCGGATGGATTTCTTCGGCAGGCACCTACATCGGTCGGTTTGAAACAGCATACGCAAAATTTTTAGGTGTCCGCCATGCTATTACAACCAGTAACGGTACTGCGGCCCTCCATCTTGCTGTGGCAAGCCTTGGCATTACCACGGGCGATGAAGTGCTCATGCCAGATCTTACGATCATCTCTTGTCCTTTGGCCGTCATGTACACAGGCGCCACACCCGTATTTGTCGATGTCGACCCTGTTACCTTTACCATCGATCCAAATCGCATTGAAGCAAAAATTACCAAACGTACACGCGCCATCATGGTGGTTCATCTCTACGGACATCCCTGCGACATGGATCCCATCATGGCACTTGCCAAAAAGTACAAACTCGCTGTCATCGAGGACGCGGCAGAAGCACACGGAGCGCTGTACAAAGGGAAACCCGTAGGCACAATCGGTACAATCGGCGCTTTTAGTTTCTACGCCAATAAAATTGTCACAACAGGAGAGGGCGGCATGGTCATCACCAATCAAACACGTCTTGCCACTACCGCACGACTGCTCAAAGATCTCTCCCACAGCCCTACACGTCGCTTTTGGCATACCAAGATTGGATTTAACTATCGACTCACCAATATATCGGCAGCTATTGGCTTGGCTCAACTTGAATCCATCAATACATACATCGCCAAAAAGAAATGGATGGCTAAAGAATACGCAAACGCATTAGCAGGTATTCCCTACCTCACACTCCCACAAGAAAAACCATGGGCAGAGAGTGTGTACTGGATGTATGCCATCACCCTTACCAAAGATTCGCAAATAACGAAAAATGAACTACGAAACAGACTAAAGATTCGCGGTATAGACACGCGGGATTTCTTTTACCCGTTACATACCCAACCGATATTGAGACACTTCGTAAACAAACACGATCGATTTCCCGTGTCAAACTTCGCCGCACGAAACGGCTTTTACCTCCCGTCTGGTCTGGCAATCACCAAGGAAGAAATTCAAAAAGTTGCAAAAGAACTCAAAGATATCTTATGAAATGCACCATACTCCTTCCCACATACAATGAGGCAGAAAATATTGCAGACCTTATTGCTGATATTCAAAAGTATCTTCCCACCGCAGATATATTGGTCGTTGATGATAATTCCCCAGATGGTACGGCAAAAAAAGTAAAAACAAATGCTCGCGTTGACCTACTCGTGCGTCGAAACAATCGCGGTCTCACCAATAGTTTACGTGATGGCATACAAACCACAAAGACTGATGTGGTGGCATGGATGGATTGTGACTTTTCCCATCCAGCCTTTGTGTTGCCGCAATTATTATCAGCAGTACATAACGGAGCAGATTTAGCACTCGCGAGCCGTATTCATAACCACGGACTAAGCGCACTACTCAATACTATTGCCATGCTCTTTTTTGGTAAAAAAATAACCGATTACACCACGGGATTTCTTGCGGTACGAAAAACAGTGCTTGATCATATCCCACTTCGCGGTAATTATGGAGAATATTGTATAGATTTACTGGTCCGCGCACAGGCGGCAGGATACCGCATACAAGAAATTCCATACACCAGCCCGCCTAGACGTGCTGGAGTTTCAAAAACTATGCCGTTTCGTCAAGGATATGGATATATTGCAACCATCATACGACTCCTATGGACATCCGGCAAATAAAATCATCTGATATTTCCGCAGTCACAGCGCTCCACATCCGCACACTTCCCTCAGCTATCGCTCGGATTGGCAATCCCTACCTTTCGGATTTATACCACGCGCTCGATAAAAATCTCTGTCTTGTCGCTGTCGATGATGCAATGATTGTTGGGGTTATCAGCGCAACACAGGATTTAAAAAAAACACAAAAACAGATGCTGCGTGTATTTTTTTCTCCACACGTACTTTTCAACATCGCTTCAGCAATCGTAAAACAGCGCATTTCAATCACAGAACTTCTTGATCGCATCGTCACAGAACGCCAAATATTGCAAATATTTTCGACACCTTACCCCACCATCCTTACATTTTTCGTAGACAAATCTCATCAACGGCAGGGAGTAGGTACGCAGCTACTTCGCGCACTTCTAACAAAGTTGCCGAAAAATGTACCAGTATTTGTTGATACAGAAATCTCAAACGTCAACGCTACACGGTGGTATCAAGCACGTGGCTTTCGTAAACAAAAGATTATCAACAGAAGCATCGTGCTGATGCTTATACCGCCCCCAAAATAAAATATAGTAGGCTGATATTCATAGATAATCGTATGAAATCCTTTAGGAACAAAAAGTGTTCGAAATGTGTCCTTCGTCTTATCGATGCTCACTTTTTTACCATCTATTGTTGCTATCCACCCGGGGTACCAAACCTCAGAACTTATAAGCGTATCATTACATGTTGAATCAGTCGTCAATTCTATTTTATTCGGCAAATAGTTAGTTATTGTTACTTTACCGCAATCAGTGAAAAAATAAAAACGTGGTTTTACTGTAGTGTTTTCATATACTCGATACGTCGGTTGCTCTCGGACAAGACGGTATCGCGAATTCCCAATAAACGAATCGTATGCGGCAGGGACAATAATATATTTAATATTCAAAAAATCAATTTCAGTAGCTGAATTTGATGTAAGATATGGCACTTGAACATCAACATCAAGCACTGCTTCTTTCCCACTCTTTCCTGAAGCAAGGGCAATGAATTCATAGTAGCTTCGAAGAATGGATGGATCATACCCCGTAGCAGACTGTATGCCATACGCCATCACGCTATCAAAATCCAAAGCATCTCTAGGAGTTACCCACACCCCAAAATTTTGCAACACTCGGTGTGGTTTCGTGTCTTGTTTCAAGAGTGCAATAAGTTCTCTGTCATGACGTGCTGCTGGAATTGGCTTCATTTCTATAAAATTTCTGGCAAAAAAAATTAATTCCACTATAACGATTACGCCAATTAACCGTTGCAACCAAATAATTTTTATCATGGAAAAACCTATACCAGCAAGTCCTGCCAATCCAAACACTACGAGAATTAAATGCCTAGGGGGAATACGGAGGTACTGATACATAGGGATAAATTGATAGAGAAGTTTTTGTAAATCAACGGGTGCATTGGGCCCAAGGGAAACCCAAATACCAAATACAACAATGAAAACAAATACAAGAGACTTCCTCAATCCTAAAACAGCAAGCGCGAGTCCCCCTATCCCCACAAAGGCACTGTGTTCAATAAAATTTGGTGGCGGACCTATATACGTATACGGATTGCCAAACGCAAAAGGATGTAAGAATTGCAATAAACTCCGCCACTCTAGTGATCCATACGAATGCCAAACGTACGGAAATTCAAACGTCCGAATGCTTTGACCAAAAAATTCCGCTGCGGGAAGAATTTGTATTGCCGCAAGACAAACTCCTATAAATAATGCGATAAAAACCAACACTAAAGGACGAGCACTTCTTTGTTTAACACTTTCAAAAACTGCAACTATCAAAACTGCTATGACGGTAAAAAATGCCATAGTCTGATAACCTGATAAAAGTTGCAATGCAAATACGACACTTGCAATCACGATGTTCTTTTTTTCTCGTGAAAACGCCCACACAGTCCATGGCATCCATGATGCTGCTGCGATCACATCTACGTGCCCTGCAAACGTACGCGCCATAAAAAACCCCGAGAGACCAAAAATCACTCCACTTATCCACCCACCTATCTCCCACATTTCCCCTCGTTCCCTTATTACCCATATCATAAAAATTCTCATCCCCAGCATCGCCCAAAAAATATGAAACGCTATATGCCACGAATAGGCGACATTAAGAGGTAAGAAAGAAAATAACCAATTTGGCGGATACCAAATATTTACCACTGGATTTGCGATAAACGGCTCTCCGCCAAACAAATACGGATTCCACCATGGGAATATGCCCTGAGATATCCACGTGTTAAAAAACTCCCGATAAAAATAATACTGCCTATGGATATCATCACCAAAGACCATGTGTGTCGCATCTGGAAATAAAGCTTTTCCAAAAACTAAACCCACAAGCACTACGTACCCCAAAATCGTATACATTATTTTTGTGCGCATACAACCATTGTTGCTCCATTGTAAAATCGTATAAATCGTGACAATAAAAGTTCAACATGAAACAACCATTTTAATACCATGTTTATAATCGGTGGCATTTTTTGAAGGTGAGCAGCCACTTCTTTTTTATTGTGCCACACACGATAAAATGGCAATAACAACGAATTCCAATATGATTGCCGTACTATCTTAAACCCTGTGCTATGCAACTTTTCTAAAAGCTCCTCATATTCATACCGTCGCACATGACCAGACTGCGTATCTACCAAAGACCACATGTCCCTACCCGCGGGAACGGTAAGCAAAAGATATCCATTTACCGTGAGTAATCGATAACATGCCTGCAAAAATCCTTTATCATCCCGTATATGCTCAAGCACATCAAACGCACCCACGACGTCATAGCGTTTGGCTGACGTGTACCTAAAGATTGACTGACGTATCAGTTTCCCGTGTGTTCGTTTTGCAGCATAGGAAAGTGCCTTTTCGTTTACATCCAACCCTGTCGTGATGAATCCAAGCTTTTCCAGTGTCGCCATCACAATCCCCGTCCCACATCCTATCTCGAGAAACGTCTTTGATGTGTATGGACTGGAGATAGTAGCATGGATCAGTGAAGTGATCATGGTATTTCTTGCCGTAAACCAAAAATGATGGTCTTCTACTGACGCAATCATTTGATACAAGGATGATGGATACGTTTGCGACATAGTTATTCAAGAGAATACACGGTCACATAGGCATTTGAATATCTGTTGATCAAGAATGGGTAAGGAATGCGTAAATCCCGCACACCTGCTTCTGATTTCTCTTCCGGTCCGTAAAAAACAACACGAAGAGCATTTTGCTTCATCCATAGTTTGGCATCATCAGGGCTCATACGTCCCGCAAAAAATTGTGCTGCGATTTCCTTTTTCTTTTCAAAAGAAACAGTATTATCATGCCCCATATACACAGTGCGACCGATATACGCCGGTATATAATTCCCAGCAGTACTCCCCGAGAGCACTACTGAATCGACCGTAAAATTATCTTGGATATACCCCATACCGGCAACAAAATCTTTCAATGGATACATGACGAAACTGCCCGTCGGTACAAGCGGGGACGTTGCACGTATTTTGTGATCGATAAAGTCTCGTTGCCACAACCATGAAGAATACATATGGAGAAGACCCATGGCAATAAGCACAATAGCCACAACGCGCCTTGGTCGACCAATTTTATACAACAAATATGCCGAAAGTACACCAAGCGGCACGTGGGGGATCATTTCAGAAAACCGCAACGGACTCTGTTGAGGGACAAATTTAAAAACGACAAGCAGTCCAATCCACGAAATCACCCATGCGACAGACAAAAACATTCCTCGTTCTCTTTTCCAAAGCGCGACGATAAGTCCTATAAGTCCTATAGGACCAATTGGCCCTATCGCTTTTATATATTCAAGATAGTCAAACGGCAATGGTCGTATAACATCGACCTCAATTAATCGTTTCCATGGGTACACGTGCGTCATAAGACCCAAATACACAAGAGAAGGCATACTGATAAGAAATATAAGAAGGTAGGGCGTGATAAATTTCACCATCCCCTTCCCCTGCAAAAGTGCATACACCCCCATTACGGTGTAAACAAACAAAAGTCCTGGTGGAAACACCATTCCCAAAAGAAGTGCCAATATTCCCAAAAATATAGTATTTTTCCTTGATGGAAGCATCATCACCAAAAATACGATGAGTGCTTGCCCTGCTAAAAGATGGGGAATAAAGGTAATGCGTTGCAAACTATCCATCACAGACCACCACGGCATATACCCTCCAAACCTAGGAATGCCTTCAACAAACACAAGTTTTGACCATGATGACGCCGTGACAACAAGTAAAAAGGCAAGTATATTGTAATTTGTATATTTGGCAATCAGCGCTAATAGTGTTACGGCCAAGACAACGCGCGCTACATGATACACATCTCCAGCTTTCCCCCACGGTACACGCACAGAGGCACCAACTCGACCCATCAGAACGTACAGCTCATGGATAAGCGAACCATCATGAGGCTCAGAAGTATATCGCTCTACACTGGTCCACCTGCCTTCTAATCCTTGACGTATGCGAGAAAGGTAGAAATTATAATCCGTAGGGAAATTATGTACGAGCTCAAACTGACGATTAGGCTGGAGATCACCTGATCGTTTCAACTCATACAATGTCGGAAGCAAAGAAAACAAAACAAACCCAAGTATAATAATATTCCATATCCATTTTCTTGCCATAGTTATTATTCTATGTGATAATGCGTATCATGGATACTCCGATAATTTATAAACAAGACTACTCTCCCAAACCAACAATCGATAATGTCCAAATACTCCAAATCCGTAATTTTGTGGGAGAAAACGGCGACTTCTCCGAACTCTTGCGCTTGACGGATGCTGGTGAAAGTGAACTCATTGCAGGGTTTCATATTCGTCAGATAAACAGAAGCAAGCAATATACCAAGGCAGTTAAAGCATGGCACCTTCACTATAAACAAGACGAAATATGGTACGTACCGCCTGATGAACATCTTCTTTTGGGGCTTTGGGATGTGCGTGATGATTCTAAAACGAAAGGGGTACTTCAAAAAATCCCGTTAGGCGGCGGCAATTCGATAGCAGTCTATATCCCCCGAGGAGTTGCACATGGCGCGGTCAATTTCTCTGGCAAAAAAGCAAATGTCTACTACTTTGTGAACAATCAATTTGATCAGGCTTCGCCTGACGAACATCGCCTACCATGGGACGCCGCTGGAAAAGAATTCTGGGATGCTCCAAAAGAATAGTAAAAATGGATGATGCACCAAACACAAAAACTATAGGACTCGCGCTCGTCATAAGCGTTATTCTTATTTCTGGCGTATTTGTTGCATTTTCCAATGCCAATAAACAACAAGGCCAAATAGTACTCCCTGCTGGCGGCACGTATTTAGGACCCACCCCCACGAATACACAAGAAAACTGGATCCAGCGCAAAGGTAAAATCTACCCCTATGCCTTTCTCTACCCTGACACGCTCTCTCTTGGTGAATTTCCAAATGACCCCACTGATAGTGTGACAATGTTTATTGCTAACACAGATGCAAATACCAACCTCTTTTTTCGTGTCGAAACACTAACCGTCAAACCAATTGAGTACGCACAAAACTGGTGGAAACAATACAACTGGAAAGGCGTATCATCTGTCAGTGCATTTACCAATAGTAAGGGATTGACAGGCTACCGCGCTAAATATCTGGATAATAACGGTACTACTCCATACGACCACGTATTTTTTGAAGTGCCTAAGCAAACTGATTTAATAATCTGGATCAGTGGCAAACTATTTGAGCCGAGTGTGTTTGATACGCTCGTTGACTCTGTCGACTGGAAATTGCCTTAAAAAATCTAATTTTTTGCCCCTATCAACTCTATTTTCCCCAACTGCTTTGCTTTATCAAAATATTTTTTATCAGCAGTTATGTACATCGCATTTCTTGCTATCGAAAGCACGTGGTAAGACGCGTCGTAGACCGTCGTTCCACAGTCATAGGAAAACGATAATGCTTTCTGAATAAGCGCATCGCTTAGAGGCACGATAAGTATCGGGAGTTGTAGCAAAATTGAGCCTATTTCCTCCGCTATCTTTTGATCCTTAAGAGTAAATCGAAGTCCGTTTGCCACCTCAAGAGGAAGAAGTGGTGTAGAAAGTAAAATTAACGTTCTTTTTTTGGCATCACGTAACATATTGGAAAATATATCTACTAATGCAGTATCTTCTTTAAGTAAAAATCGTAAAATGACGGATGCGTCCACGACAAAAGTTTTCATATTCTTCCTTTCGTGATCGCCGCACGAATTGCATGATCAGACACTCTGGGTAATCGGTTGCGAATTGCTATAAAGTCTTCTACAGGATCTTTACTGGTATCCCGAAGGAGCTTCTCTTCCAGTACTTTAGTGATAAACCTACTTACATGCCGCTTCCCTACGGTTGCAGAAAGATACTCTGCTATATGTACGGGCAAACTAATACTGATTTTATTTACAGTCATACTCATAGTATGAATTACATTACTACTATTTTTCGTGTTTGTCAATCTCGTATGAAATCACCGTACCTCATACACAGACACTCCCCCGAAACAAACGATGGACGTGATTTTAAAAGCGGCAAAAAATCGGTTCCTGTAATGCCTACCATCGTAATCACATGTGACACTCGATACAATAAAAGGAGTTCTTTTTTCCTTACAAGCGGCGTATCGCTTGAAAATAAAAAAGTATTCATATCCGTCATTTTTGACTCATTTTGCCATGTCATTAGTCGGTGACCCGACACGCTTCTACATGATGTGTACGAAGGCACCATCGTATCTACCCAATCAGATGAAGCGACGACACACGAATCTTTAGATGGGATGCTATTAAGATACATAAATGCTTTTTGTATATCGATGGGGATGTACACCTGCGGATTGTCGATTTTAGATTCCATTTTTCGTAAAGAAGCTGATACACTTACATACCAAGAAGGAACACTCAAAACGATAACTATAATGACCAAAAGCGTCAACGTACTCTTTCGCTTGTATGTACGTTCAATCCACAAAAGTCCCTGCGTAGCCAAGATACCAAGCGCAATCCATTGGTATCCTGCAAGATACCGGCTATTTGAGAGAGGTAAAAACGGTCCTATCACAAACAAAAAAACCCATCCTACTATTACCCAGCACACGAGCATACGAGAAATTGTGTTTGTCCCAAATCCTACGACTGCTCCAAGAAGAGCTACCCATAATACTGGACCAAACGATTGTATATACGCGCGTACAGAAACAGCAAGCAAGCCTCCTTGCTCCCACGGTGGGGCGTACGTCGTCCACGGAAACGAAGAGTGCGCCAGCGACTGATGATACAGCGCGACTATCCCTGCTACACCCATACTGATTACCCCGAGAAGGAGCGTCTGGGTGTTCATCGTTCGTTTTTTTATAAAACTCATCACGATCTCTATCCCCAACCATATTCCTATCGTACTAACGTAGGTAATAAGGATGACCGGACTTATAAACCCCATAATGATCGTCATCATGACTGCAAATATCATCGGTAACAGACGATCTCTAAGCGAGCGTGATTGTTTTTTCACCGAATCAGTCAATAAAAGAAGCAGCAGCAAAAAGAAAATTTTTGACCACAAATGGTGCGGTATAAATGACAAACGCATCAACGGGTCAAGCTCGGTCCATACACGAATAAGAGAAGGAACGTGTACTCCGTTTTGTCCCCAGTCTGGCCAAAATGTAGCGGATAACGTAATGACCAGCGCGCCAATCCGATATCGTAAGTCTGGAAATACCCGCCGTATTACGCCATATATACACCCCATCAGAGTTACGGCTCCGGTAACCCTCGCAATGGTATACAACGCATCCATCCCCAACGGAAATATGAGCGCTACTTTACCCAATACAATAAAAAAAATCGCCACAAGCTGTGGTGTAAATACCTCGGGCGTCATACGAGTGGTAGATAACCATTGCCCATCGTATCCTTGACGCATAAGGTGAAGGTAATAAAAATAATCTTCCGGATAGTTATGAAGAAACGAATAGACTGTTTTCGTCGGCGTTTGAATTGCATACAAAAACGTTTCCAAAAAAGAAAGAACAACAAAAATAACAATGACGACAGTTACCACTCGCATTTCTTTCGTTCCCATAGATCCCATGAGCGTATGATATACTAAAACACAAGAAAAATTACGCGAACCCTTGAAATCCTATAGTAAATCTGTTATACTCTATTATTGATGAATATACCTGAAGCAACACCTGTTCATCGTTCATACGAACATCTGCATTTTAATCTCGACGTCCTCAAAATGAGCAAAGAGGAGAAACTCGATTGGCTGGCAAATCATGCCCTCGCTCTGGAGCACAAATATCTTCGCCAAATTCATGGACTTCCCCAAATCGCGCCAGAAGGAAAAATTCAATTTTTGACGGGCGGCAAACTAAAAGACGTAACGAAAGCGATAGATTTTGACGGCTTTCCGATACATACGCGCTATATCACTAAACCCAAAGATCCCTCACCTAAATTAGGAGAGATACCAGAAGCACTCGGTGAAATTTCAAACTGGTTTGAAAAATATGCAGAGAACAATGGCAGGCATATCCCTGCTCCATCCAAAATTGCGCCAATGAACGAAATCGGTGATATAATTTTCTGTTTAGCAAACCTTACCTCGCTTGATAAATCGGCACCCCTTGCATACACCCAATACATGGAAGAAATAGCCAGCTCACTTGGTGTCCCACTAGACAAACTCCTCACCATTACGGTACTCAAGTATAATTATCGATTAGGTCAAGGCAAAAGCCAAAAAAATCATCAAATAGAAGACCAAATTCTCGCATCGTTTCTAGAATCTGCCAAAAATCCAGATGGATCACCATACATAAGAGAACCAACAAATGAACAGTTGCATTCGACGTTCCATACATTATCAGGAATTGATAATTTGCTCGTCAATCGAGTACACGACTTAAAACAACTCCGTGACTTAGGTATTGCACCGTATACTAATAAATCTTCATAAACTCTTCTGGTCGCCACGCTTTGTATTTCGTATGATAGTCTCATGAGACTTCCTCTTTTGTTTGCCTTAGCCATTGTTATTCGTCTCCTCCTCATCCCCAATCCGGGGTTTGAAGCAGATATATCATTTTGGAAATCGTGGGGGCTTGCCACCTACGACAAAGGAATTGTGGAAGGCATGAAGGTGACCAATAACAACTATCCCACCCCTTTTGCCTATACCCTAGGCGGCATGGTGTGGGTGTATAGCATGTTTCAAGACCCACACATCTTTAATGATTTCTGGAACAACACGAACCTTCTGTTTCTCACGATAAGTAAACTCTTCCCAATCTTGGCTGATGTTGGCATTGCCGCCATCATTCTCTATATCGGAAAAAATACCAAAAAACTAGGATTTCCCACTTTGCCTCCTATTGGATATTGGATATTGAGTATTGGATATTTGCTAAGTCCCATCTCAATAATAGATGGTTCGGTGTGGGGACAAATAGACAGCGTGGGCGTGTTTATTTTTCTTATTTCTTTACTTTTTATTCTCAAAAAACAGCCCTTCGTAGGGGGACTTATTTTTATGCTTGCCATGATGACAAAATTACAAAATATGATTTATGGTCCGCTCTTTTTCCTCTTTGCATGGCAATATGGTGGCTTCACGTTCGTAATCCAAGCCATTGCAGGAGCACTGGCGGGTTTTCTCGGACTCAATGCCCAATTTTTCCTCACCAAAAATGCTGATCGAGTACTCGCCTCCCTTACAGAAAATTATGATTATTTCCCGTGGATGAGCCTGAACGCCTATAACCTCTGGTGGATTGTAAGTGGAGCCAAAGGCATGGCGACTTCAGATAAATTAAGCGTCATCGGTATGGTGAATGCGAAAACTGTCGGGCTCCTATTATTTTCAGGATTTTATTTGTTCGCGATGCTAAGACAATTTGTTAAAAACAATCTACAAACATGTATTGAAGGGCTAATTATCATAAACGCTAGCTTCTTTCTTTTTCAAACCCAATCTCACGATAGATATGCATTTCCCCTCTCGGTCTTTATTCTTCTATTAGCTCCATTTGTAAAAAACAAAAAACTTTTTATACTCTTGTATTCTCTATTTACCGTGTTTTATTTTTATAATCTTCACACCGCACTGGTAATAAACTATCCAAATAACGGCATACCCCTTCTCTCTCTTCTCACACAGCCATTTTTTACTATGACAACGTCATATATTTTACTCGGACTATTTAGTGTATTTCTTTTTTCTCTCACAAAATTATTTGTATTAGTTCCTATCGTTGTAGTAATTATCCTATCAATTCTCAACCTGCCATTACGTACAAAAAATCCTATATCTTTAAACAAGATAACACCCTTTGTAAGCGAGCAGCAATATGGCACACGACAGATTGATAAAACGGTCCAAGGCTCGTTTGGTGGACCAAATACATGGACACGACTCTCCGTCCAATATGCATTTTATAGACAAGGAATCGGCACACACGCCAACTCCAAATATACCTATAATCTCAATAAAAACTTTTCTCGCTTTGAAACGGATTTTGGCATAGATACAGAATCGGGAACCAAAGCGTCAGCCATTTTTGAAATATATGGCGATGACACATTATTATTTCGATCAGAAAAAATGGGTCGATTTGATCTCCCAAAGCATGTCAGTGTCACTGTGGTCGATGTCAAAAATCTTACGCTCATCACGACAGACGCAGGGGACGGCAATACGGACGATCATACAGACTGGTTACATCCTAAACTATGGCCAAAATAATCGGCATTACTTTTCTCCTTTTTGCTATTGGGTTTAATCTGTGGACGTACCGCATGGAACCTACGGCAAAAACAGATCCAAACGACAATACGTTTCAATACGCGCTCGTTGATAGAACAAACCAAATATGGGACTTCGCACTCAGCACTCGGAACTTTCTACTTCTTTTTGACCACTGGGTACCCAATTGGGCGCAAGGATACAACCTCCCCTACTACTACTCTCACATCCCACAAATAATAATTGTTGCCTCTTGGCGCATTTTTTACTTTGGATCGCTTTTTCAATATTATCACTATGTGATCTATCTCTTGCTTTGTCTTTTTCCTTTATCTCTTTTTGTCGCACTTCGTATCATCGGACTTTCTTGGATTTCCGCAGGACTTGGCGCACTTATTGCTTCGCATCTTTCCACCGACGGATTATATGGACTAGATCCTGCATCATTTCTCTGGCGAGGATATGGTCTCTCAAGTCAGCTCTTTGCCATGATCTGGCTACCTCTTGTATTAGCATATGCATTTCGTGGGAAAATAAAGCCAACGATTCTTACGCTTGCGCTCACAACTGCCGGCCATCTTGGAATTGGTATCATTGCATTTTTTAGTGTTGCCATTGTTGGCTTCAAACACATAAAAAAACTTCCAATAATTTACGGTGGCGTTCTACTTCTTCTTGGGTATTGGATTATTCCAATTCTTAAAGATAGTGCGTACCACAATATCTCTGTCTGGGATCCTATTTGGAAATTTGACTCGTACGGCTATCGTGAGGTGTTGAAAAATCTCTTCAACGGCGATCTGTTTGATTTTGGTCGCCTCCCCGTTCTTACGTTACTCGTATTCATCGGCATATTTGTTTCATTGTTGAGTATTGAGCATTGGTCATTGGGTATTCTTTTTCTCTTCTGGCTTTTATTTTACTTTGGTCGTACCACATGGGGCGGACTCATTAACCTTATCCCAAGTATGGAAGAATTCCATCTCTCGCGCTTCATCGTCGGTGTTCACATCGCAGGATTATTTTTAATACCAATAGGTTTTGAGTGGATCATAAAAAAATTCCGTCCAGCAACACTATTAATCGTATGTATTGGATTATTGGTTTATCCTCAAACTCTCCGTTATAGCGCTCACAATGACTTCCTCATCAAACGGGCGAATACAAACGCATCCAAGGTCGAATCCGATACTGCAGCGTTACTCGAGACTCTACGCTCTACACTTTCTACTAACCCTGGTCGTGTCTACTTTGGCCGCGGTGGTGGATGGGGCAAAGACTTTCGTGTGGCAGAAACACCGATGTATCTTTACATGTCTACCTTTGGCATACCGACACTGACATGGCTTCCAGAGACATGGTCACCCAATTCAGACACAGAGCAGTATTTTTCTGAAAATATGATCAATCACTATACACTCTACAACGTGCGCTATGTCGTGACCCCTATCGATCTTCCGCAAGACAAAATCCAACCCTTTTGGAAGCTTCTCACCGCCTCAAAGACATGGAGAATCTATACAGTCGACACTGAGGGATATATTACAGCAGGATTTCGCCCAACGATTGTCAGTACGGACAAACAATCATTTCGAAATGTCGTACGACTTTGGATTCAGTCAGACAACACACATGCCAAAAATCTCTATCCTCAACTGACATTTGACACAAACTATCCCAAGAATTCTGGATTACCCAACTTTCGCATGATAGACGAGGTGACGTACAAAGTGCCAGATGGATCCACCCATAACCTTTTTGCAGAAGCCCCCATATATCAATCACCAATCACCAATACCCAAATCCCAACAATTCTTTCTCAATCCAATGATAACGACATGATTTTTAAAGCCACGATTGATGTTCCAGAGAACTGTACTGAATGTATCGTCATTTTGCACCAGACGTATCACCCATCGTGGAAGGCAACCATCGATGGAAAACTCGTCGAAACGCTTATCGTTTTCCCTTTCTACACCGCAGTAAAAGTGGATTCAGGAAAACATGAATTGGTATTCTCATATCGCCCCTCGGGGATAAAAATAGTACTACTTATGATTTCTCTGATAACTTTAGGTTCTCTCCTGTACCTTTGCAGACGGGCACTCTTTTCACATACTTGACAAAATAAGTATATATTTTGTATACTATGATTATGAAATATATCCATCGTAGCTTGGAATCACAGGTGATCTCCATACTCTCATCTGGAAAAGTTCTCGTGCTTGTTGGTGCTCGACAAGTGGGGAAAACGACGCTTATTCAAAATATAGTGAAAGACACGCGTCACACATTTCTCAATATGGATCGCACCATAGATGCAAATCGCCTCCATACTGCAAGCCTCCTGTCGCCTGAAGAAGCGATGCGAACACTTGGAAATCCTAACACTCTGGTCATAGACGAAGCGCAACGCATCCCCCAAGTAGGACGGATCGTCAAAGGCTGGTTTGATAGCAATATACAGTGCAAAATCATCCTTCTTGGCTCATCTTCACTGCAACTTCTTGATCATACGGCGGAACCGCTCACCGGCAGAAATCTCAAATGTATACTTCCCCCACTCTCTATAAAAGAAGCGCTGACGACGCAATCATGGTTTGATACACACATTCCCACCTCGATTACTACAAAAACCTATCACGCCCAGTTGCACGATTTTCTTCTCCAACGCATGACCTACGGCAGCTATCCTGAATCGGTACAACACACCTCACCCACTGCATATCTTCACAACCTCGTAGAGGACTATCTTTTCAAAGATATTTATAGCCTCGGACTCACGCGTTCGCCGCAAACCCTCCAAAAACTTGTACAATTACTCGCATTACAAATTGGCTCGGAAGTCTCTATCAACGAACTTTCTTCATCGCTTGGAATTTCTCGCACCACTGTGGAACGATATTTGGACCTACTGGAACAAACATTTGTTATTTTTCGTATCCGACCATACTTTACCAATGCTCGAAAAGAACTCATAAAAAATTATAAAATCTATTTTTGGGATACCGGTGTACGAAACGCCATCATAGGCCAACTCGAACCAAGAGAAGATAGGGTTGATATAGGCCCTCTATGGGAAAATTGGGTGTTTTCAGAATGGAAGAAAAAGCTAAGTAACGCACAGCGACCCACCTCTCTTCATTTTTGGCGCACAAGGCAGGGTTCTGAGGTAGATATGGTAATCAAACAAGAATCAAAACTTACCGCATTTGAATGCAAATGGTCGACGAAAAAAGATACGCGTAAAAGTCTCTTTTCCTCTGACTATGGTGTCCCCGTCACTCCTATGAATCCTGAAACGATTTGGGCGCATCTTTTGTGATGTATACTAATTCCCCGAACACCCACCTTCGGGCAAATATGAAATAATCCCTTTATTCTTGTATTAATTTCAAGCAGTACTTATACTACAATCATGAACCACTCTATTCCCAAAGACGTCCAAATGATTGTTGATCAAATCATAACTAACTATAAACCACAAAAAATAGTTCTTTTTGGCTCACACGCTGAGGGACATGCGACGAAAGATAGCGACTATGATCTTTTCATGATCAAAAACACTTCTGGAACTATATCCAAACGTCAATACGACGTATGGAAATCTATCGATAACTGGAGCATACCCTTTGATTTTATTGTCTATACCCCAGAAGAAGTCAAACAAGCAACTATTGATAAAAGTTGGTTTCTCAATCAAATAGAAACGAAAGGAAAAGTATTGTATGCCAATTAACGCCCAGCGTTGGCTCGACAAAGCCACCACCTGCTGGCAGACTTAGGACGAGGACTGCGCCTTGAATCTATGTTTTGCGTATCGCGTGAGGATAAAACGTATCAAAGGAAAGGATGCCATCAAGACCATATTTCTCTATCACCGCAAGATTGGCACAATCGACAAAGGAACATCCTTTTTTAGTTTGTTTGAGAAAAAGCTCCCATGCTGCGTTTTCTAGCGCTTCTTCAAGATGAATTTTTATCAGATCTAAATTCGGATATTCATTATAAAATCGTCTTACATCATCCATATCAACCTTATGGCTTAGTACTGTTCCAACCTCTTGAAGCACATGACCTAAACAATAGAGTGTACCGTTGTCATTTTTTACTTTTTGATATATCGTGTTGGATCGCTTGTGATGAGGATCATGAGGCACAAATAGTCCAAATAAAAAGTCTGAATCTACGAGTAATTTCATATTGCATACTTTTCGTAATATTCATGAAATACATCCACAGCATTTGTCTTAACTTTCGCTTTGCAGGCCCCAATAAATCCTTTTCCCCACACTTTCTTTCTCTTTGTTAGTACAGTAATATCTTTTTTCAACACCTCCCTAGCTCCCTCACGAAGAAGCTCGGAAATATTCTTTTTGCTTGTGGCTGCCAAGAGTGTCAAGTCTCTATGGAGATCATCTGGTATATATACTTGCGTTCGTATCATATAGGCCCATTGTATGTTGTATGTTGTATGTTGTCAACATACACATATCCGTCCCCCACTGTAAATATCTATTCGACCACACTTGGGGCACGGACACCGAGTGGCTTGTCATTTTTCATCACGTATAAGCTGCTTCATATGTAATGATTCTGTAATCCTGTCAATACATTATTTTTAAATCGGCTCTTCCCTTTGTTCATGTCACGTATCACAGCATGTGTTTTGGTGACCGAACTCTCGATAGTGACTAGTTGCTGCGACCATCTATATACTTCAGGTTGTGGCAGTTTTATTTCGTCATTTTCTTCTAGATTATTACGATTTTTTTGAAATATATTTCTTACTGCGTTAAATAACTCTATCCCCGCTTCTTTCACTTGCGTCACTGCGGGTGAATTGCCTGTCATTTTTCCTCCGACTACTCCTAGTAGAAACTTCCCGACACGATAGACAAGGTATCCAATCCGGATAGGTGTCTGAATCACGAAAGATATCGCATTTGATACCGCTGATTGTGTAATAGCGGCAGGTGCCATAACCAATGGGTTTATCTGCGCGCCAAATGCATTGCCCACCATTTGCGCCAAACTATTGATGATAAGAAACGCGACGGTTTTACTGGTTGCCGCACGAAGCATTAAATGTCCGACTGGTGTCAATGGCGATGTCACGGCATCGGTAAGTGGCGCAACAGAAAGATTGAAAGGCAACGCAAACGCTTCCTCTGTATCTAAAGTATTCCATAATCGTCTCACCGGTACAAAGCGCAATATTTTCTGTTGTGGGGTTGTGGCTTCAAAGACTGGCACAGTCTTTTTACCCTGCAACGTCAGAACCGATATGTCACTTACACGATGAATTTCATATCCCTTTGCCTGTAATTGCTCGATCGTTGTTTCTGAAAACAGTGTCGCGTGGGTAATAGATCTCCACAAAAATGATTGCACTATGTCTACGGGGAGATGGATAAGGTCAGACACAAGAAATACACCAGTTATCACGCGGGCTACCACCTGATCATTCTGTTGTAGGTAGGTAATAATTTCTGAAAGAGTAATGGGGTCAACAATACTTGCACCTACAGATTGAAGCATTACGGGTGTTTGCATCAAAAAATGAAATATCTCCGGGCCATAAGCATATAAAGATGCTCCAGTAGAAACTATCCCAAGTCCACCCAATAACCAAAATGGCGTTTTCATTTGTGATATATTTTGTAACAAATTTTCATATTTTGCATTTTTCTTTAGATTTGTGACGATGAGTTCTGGTAATTTGTTTTCTTCTGTGATACTAAACCGTCTCGGGCCCTGTGGCCCTGTAAACAAATTCTGAGGTTTTTTTCCATTGAAAAATGTTTGTATCTGAATCACGAGGCTAGGACGAAGAGTTTCGAGGAGTTGCTGCGCATTTACGTTAGGACTATTCGTAAGAAGTGCCTGATACTCTTTCGTTCCCTCAACAGCTGCCACCCAATCATCTATAGTGATTGGTTTCCCATCCAACTCTTTCTCCAACGCAGGGCGCAAGGACTCAATAAAATCCGCAGTCACAACAGATGTGATATTTTTCACACGAGCTTCCCTTATTTTCTGCGCCTTCACCTCCGCTTCCTCAAGTGACATGTCAGGATTTAACACAGGTAGCCCAGTATCGGCATACGATAAATACGTAAAGTCATATGATCCTGCCCGAAGCAGTTGCAACGACTGTGTTAATTCATCAAATCCGTATGTTTGTAGCATTGCAGAAAAATCGTCATTGTTTTGTTGTTGTCCAATGTCCATTGATACAATTATCCGCTGTACCACCTTCATCACAGATTCTGGATTCTGCGATAAAATAGAATCATCCAAAAGCGCTTCAGAATCAATTTCTTTTTGAATATCACGAAGAATTTGCCGTCTAAAGTGAGACAATCCTCCATTTATTCTCCTTAATTGTGCATCAAAACTATTGACGTAATAATACTTCGCTTCATCAGATAAAAGCTTCACTTCAGACTCTGAAAGTGATGTACGAATACTATTCGTAGACCATGTTTTTACTTTAGACATATCCCCACGAAATAAACGGCGCTGGAGAGCTACCATAAAATCTTCTGAAGACCGTCCATTTCCATCCGGTTTTATATGAAGAAAGTCTGCGATGCTTGACGCCACAAGAGTAAACTCATAAATTTCAGTATCTGAAAATTTTTCGCCATTTGATGATTGTTCAAGTACATGGTCAATCTGTGAAAACAACACTTTTGCCAACGGAGAAACGACAGAAAATGGCACAGTAAGTAAAGATGGTCCATTTGAATCATCTTCTCCACGAATCATTGTTCCTGCAATATTTTTTACTCTTTCACTTCCAAATAAAAATGACCCATTATCAATTCCATCGGCAGTAAACCAATTTGTTCTGTCTGCGACAAACCAAATCCAATCAAGGTCTATATTTGGATTTATATACGCAACAACTCGTTCAAGCGGTGTGGCACCCGTCTCGATTGATGCTATCGTATGAAACATCGTCCTACTGTCCACCGTGTCAAATACCCCATCATCAATAGCATGCCTCACAATATTCGTTCGATCCATAAAGAACGCAAGACCATGACGCGCAGAATCAGCCTGAAGTAATGTTGAAAAATCCGGATAATCTTCTGTTAAAATATCCGACATTCTCCGCCCAAACATATCATTTGTTATCGATTGAGGTAAATATCTATCAAGTTTTTTTAAAACAACACTCTGTTCTCCTACCCCCAGACTAGACGATGATGGCACCACATTCAAATTTTTTGGAAATATAAATGGGAATACTTTACGCAATTGTTGTCCTGCCCGCACTGTTTTCTGCATCCACAACAAAGCTGAAGGGTAGCGATCAAGATTGAAATTTTTAATCACTCGTCCAAATGCGGTACAGCCCGATGTTGCCCCCAAAACGTCTCCATCTTGAGAAAAATCCGCCGCATATACTCGTGATATACTAAAAAGCGGTGTGGGGGTACTCGAGTAGGAAATCTGTGTTATAGTAGCACTTGGATGATAAGCCAGATTTGACTCTACTCTTGTAGAATCTCCAAAGTCCCCGCGAGGGGATTTTTTGGTGGTATCAGCAACAGAATCCCCTCCTCCACACTCTTTTTGAAGCGCCTCCAACTGAGCCTTTTTCTGCAATTCTTTATCATTGAGAGTCTTCACGTCGCCAAATATCGCCCGCATGATCGAACCTGCAAATGCGCGAGTCTTTATAAGCGCACCCTCAAAAGATATTTGGTTTTGCGTTGCATTCTCCCTTGTCCTAATCTGATCAAAACCAAAGCGACTATTTGATTCAGAAAGCCCAAATGGCCCATTGAGAATAGAATTTTGTTGATCTATGTTTTTTCCCCAATTTCCAAAAACTTCATCAGTCGTAAGATGGAAATATCCTATGATTTGCGAAGCATCATATCCTCGTAATTGCGCAAACGGAATAATAAGTTCAGAAAAATCTCCGTTTGCGCTCATACGATACAGTGCCAATTTTCCCTCTTCTGTATCCCAATCAAATAGCTTTGCTTCTTTGAGTGTCTGTAATATAAATATCAACCCTTGAGCTCCTTTCCAATAAAATATTTCCTCAAATTTCTTCGTTGACAATCCAACCTTATCAGCAATCAAATACTGCAAAGTAGTAACCACGAGCTCTTGAGATTCGTCATGATTGACACGTGCAGTTCTATTTCCTATAAGAAATATGTGCAATTTCTCATGAAGCATTTCGACAGCCGCCCATACAGGATCATCAATTATACTTTGTGCGATAATAAGCCCTCCGCCTGTAGCGCTCCCCCGCGCTCCCACTGGTAATGATCGAACAATCGTTATGTCGTTTACTGGATCTGAAGGATAATCAATCGCATACTGATATCCAGGCAACAACTGATACATCAATGATGCAAGTGTAGAAACAAATTGAGCGGGCAGACCACTTTTCTGCACCTCTTTTGAAATAATCGCACCTATGACTCGTTTTTTTTCTGCAACAGTGCCAAATGGGAAATTAAATTGTACTTGAGATGAAACGAAATCCGGTATAGTCGTGAATTGATCACGTTCCACGACAGCTTGTTCTCTATTAAATGCATCACTTGCGGCAATCGCGCTTTCTTCATGAACAGGAATATAATCTCCAAGATCAGCGGCATTTTGAAAAGAATCCCAAATATCTTTTTGTTTGGTATCCAATGCCAATATGTCTCTCACTACATGGCGCGCTATCCATTTTCGATCAGAAATACTCAAGTTTTCATATACATTAAGCTCATTCATTATTTGATCTTGAAGTGACTCGTCAATCTGTATGAAGCTCTCTTCGACTCGTTGGATTCGATCTATCAATATCTTTATAGATTTGGGTATTTCATCGCGTATTGCTAATCGAACTTGCTGTCCAACCCACTGTTTCCTCACCCCTTGCCATAATTCACCCATCCTCTCCCAAAGCTGCATCTGGATCGGTTCGGCAAAATGCGGTATCCCCTGATCTCCCCACCATTTTTTCACTTTACCCACTGTAGTTCTAACAAAAACTTGAGCCCTCTGCCACCAAGGTTTTCCTTGCACTACTTGAATAGTATCAACTGTCGCATGTTCAACACTTAGTGCTTTAATATAGGCTGCTGCCTTTTCTAACGATTCATTTATATATGGAGAGTCCCCATCATGGTTGTATGGAATATAGGCAACAATTTCTTCTGGTTTGACCTCTAGTTTAAGAGCGACTTCATAATTATTTACATGCTCTAGTCTTTCTTTATGAATGCTTAGTATTAAAACTCCGCCTGTTTTTTCACCCCCAGTATAACGTGAAGCTTGTGTTATGTCGGTTGATGCCGATACATATGGAGACAGATTGGTAGGCGTGACTTCACCTGAATTTGAAAATACGTTTGTGACAATTACTGCGTCTTTGTAAGTTAATCCAAGATCACCATATGGGTTACCTGATGATAAATACTTATTGATAGATGACTCTAGTAGATCTAAATTTTTTAACAATTCAGGGTTTATAGTAGAAACTCTCATTAAATTAAATCTTTCAGGAGAAGGATTGTTGACAAAGTTGTTTACCGCTTCTATCAATAAGGGGTTCTGAGGATCGTAGCGAATAATATTGGATGTTTGATCGAATACTAAAGTTGCATCGTTTATCCCTCTGTACACAACAACATTCTCATCTTTTGGTGAATTATAAATAATCGCACTCTTTGGCCCAGAACCCGAAGAGTATTCGGGCAGATCGATAACTTTGCCGGGGTATTTTAATTTTTTTAAAAGAACCTCGTTTTCTACGTGGGTTATCTCGGGTCCACCCCACCATTTTCTCACTGCACCCCACGCCCGCTGCCACAAAGGTTGTAACCTTACTTTTTGAATAGAGTTAACTTCCTTTGCAGGCACAGCCAATATATTTGCCGCATTTCCTGTGTCTATAGCAGGAGCGTTTTGTTGAATAACACTCGATCCCTTAAATTCGGTAGAGGCTATAAATGTAAATAGCGCTTGAGTTTTTTTCTGATCCTTATAAAGGGTGACTTGTTTCCCAAATGGAGCTTTGATCGGTGTTTTTGAATCATATTTAGTGGTAGGCGCCTTCATACCCTCATACCAGTAATATCCTCCTTCTTTTGGAATTACCCTTGTTAGTTCAGCTTCGACTTCTTGTACTTCCATACCAACAGAAAGTATGGCGCACCCACTGTCTGCCGCAAAAACTGATGGAATATGGAGAAATCCAGAACTACCACAACCAGAATTGTCTACAGCTGATGTAATAAGATCTTCATAGGTAACAACAGGCGTCCCTTGTGTTTTGAGCCAAGTACTAAAAGCCCGATTGAGTGGAAATTGACTAATCCATTTATATTGATCCACATACTCTCGATCACCTATTTCAACAGCATCCTTACTCGCTTGTGGTCCTCTATGTTCATACGCAGGTAACATGGCGTAAAACGTCTGCAACGGCCGTGAATGCACACCATAACTATTTATAGAACTATCAGTGTCTTCGATTAAAATTGTCTGAACATAATGACTCACCTCATCATAACTAAACATGTATGTAATATTTTGGTTAATACTCGTAAATATATAATTTTTCTTCTGATGCTTCAGTGGTCCTCCAACCACCTCATAGCTTCCGCGAAGCCCATGAGCAAAATCAGGCATATCTGTGTCAAGGTACGTCGTAGTATCAACTGCATATCCACGCCCCGTTGCTAAAAATGGCCAAAAAGACTCCATTCCACTGGTACTGTTTGTCGGTAATTCAAATTCAGCAGTGTACGTTGGATCTACTTTTTGTGTTCGTGGAATAATTGAATCAAATAATGCAGCAATCTTATCTCCGTCGCTAAAAGAGATATACCCACTCAAATCCACAAACGACCCTGACACTATCTTTTCATCTAACGCAACCTGTATTTCTGCTGGAAGCACTGTATCCTGCTCACCTATCCCCTTACTTAAAATATATCTGGTAGACGAATTGACAAAGCTACTTGGTGTCTTATCACCAGACTGAAGTGGCTCAATAGATGGAATAACTCTCCACGATTCCCCTGAATTACTTTTATAAAACATGCGATATTGTGGCTGTCCATGTGTATATACCACCCCAAGAGCAAAAGACCGATCTTGAAATGGTATTTTTATTGGATCAGAAAGATATACGTATATATCTTTCCCCAGTAAAACTTTTTGAGTAAATTTGATCTGTAATTCTTCTAGCAACACAAGTAGTTCTCTCGGTGACATCGTCGGTACGTACAACTGGGGAGAATAGTAGGCAAGATCTTTTATCAGTTTCGCCTGCTCAGTTGTCTTATCGATCTCTAAAGCTATATTTTCTGCACGTATTGGATTTTCAAATGGTATCGTGCGTTTAAATTGCGAAACAATAAGCTCATTAATATCAGAAACAATTTCTACCACCAACTCTTCTGGTATCCACGACACATAGTTCGTAGCTCTTGTTGGTGTAATATTTAATCTTGTATTTTGTGCAACGCGTTCCTCAACTACTCGCCCAACCTCTGGCTCTGTAGCGGCATATGCATTATTGAGGTAAAGTGCCTCATTTTCCGAAACAACCATCGCTTTAGGCAAACGTATTCCGATAATATTTACTAAACTAGGACTCGAATATCGTAAATGAAGCGTTGAATTGACAGCTTCTTTAGAAGACGCATAGAGCCGTACCTTTGTGGCATCAGTCGTATCACCGAATCTCCCAAAATATCCTGGAATTACCCGCTCATCACTGTTTCCTATCGTGTAGTATACGGTGACCCATTCAGAATCTGGGAGTTTTTCAAGAATACTTTTTTGAATAGCCAACCTCTCATTTCCAGAGGATTTATACACTTTATCTAATGTCTGCGCGTCATATCCCGCTTGTTGCAATAATGCAGTGGTTTTTGGCGAAACATACTCACTACTCATACGAGTATTCGTACCTATACCAGTACTAAACACTGTTTTTAATATTTCTTCTGAGACTGCTGCATTGCCAGTATCAAATGTAGTAGTTAGATTAAATAATCGTGCCAAATTTGGATCTATAATATGTAAAACTTGCTGATCTCCCCACCATTTTTTCATTGCCTCCACTGCCCTCTCCCATACTGGCAAATCTTTCTCTCCATATCTATGCACAAATCCACCTATCAACTTCTGCCATGCTGTGGCTGCCAACACATCTTCGTCTTTTTCAAACTTATTTTCTGGCTCAATTGATACTAGTTTCAATCGTTCCTTTTCCGTAACCCCTAATTCTGCCAATCGAATTGGTCCGCGCTTTTCTAATACGACATTGGTAGAAAGATAGCGTCTCAGCCAATCCCAGTGATGCACTGGTAAATCTTGTCGTGGCAATCCGTTTAAAAAGAAATGAGTATCTATAGAACTCAGCGCATCTTGATTAGACGCTTGCGCCAGCACAGCAAACGCGTTATCTATAATTACAATATTTGCCGCCTCCTGCTCTGTAGTCGACCCCGCATCCGTAAATACCACATCAGTTATAGACAAAGAAGGATGAGAATAATACTGGACACCCCCAATAGAAAGATCCCTCAGTGCGTTTCCTAACGCAGTACGGAGCACTTCGATATCGACCAGAGTACCTTGCGGCAACATGATGATAAAGTCATTAGCCGATGGATGGAATACAATTTGTGCAGTGACCCCCGTCTTTCGCAAGAACTCCCGCGTCACATGCTCGACTACAGGACGAAATTGCTTCTTAATCAGCTCGTCGCCAGCCACATCTCCCAGAGTTTTTTCAAAATCTGTATTGACATGCTTTAAGACTCCTGCAAATCCGACTCGCAACATGCGCACCGCATTCCCGTAGCCTTTGGTTGTACGCACCGTCTCAATGACCCTGACGACATCAGGAAACACACGAAGTGTTTCATCGGGATTTTCTTTCTGCAATGCCGACTGCACATCGTTAGCTGTATCCTCAAGCAGATCATCTACCATCAGCGTCGCCACCACCTGTGTCAAAAACGTTTTAAATCCTTCATCATTTGTGTCTAATGTATCAATAGAATCTAAAATAGCATTGAGCCTAGGGTGCGTCTTTCGATAATTTTGAATCTGCTCTCCTGTATACGGCTTCTGATTTTTAGCGGCCAGCATAAATTTTTGCCTGTCAATACGAGATAGATCTTCTAAGCTAAGCTTTTCTTCAAACGATGTATGAAGCCCTATAGACTGCGATACGATACGATCCTTTACATACAACATCTTTTGATCAGATAGCAACACATCAAACGCTTGCGTCAAAGGGTTGGATGCATTTTTTACTGCGTGTATATCACGTACGATGATGGCATATTTGTCTCCCGTGACACGAAGATACGCATATTGACGGGATCCGTCTTTTATCTTGTCTCGTGCTTTATCAAAAAGCCACATAATTTTTTTTAAAAGATGATCCCCAACTGTATGCTGATCCCATACATTTTTTGCAGACTTATTGGCATTAAAAAGTTCTTGCACATCATCGACGCGCAACACTCGCCAACCGAGTGCTTCCAAAAGTAACCATACTGAAGATCGATAGGTCATCTGTGGCATTTGTCCCGATATATTCATCGCAGCCAACCACTCGTCCGGATCAGACAACTGTGCTAAGGATTTTTTGTCAAACATATCGCGGGTAAGAGGTGGCAACGACTTTTGATGTAACGGATCAAAAAAATGTTCGGTAAAAAGTGTGAGAACTGCAGGATCGCCCAAAAGAAGCGTTTTGAATACTTTGGCGAAAGGATCGGTAGGGCTTCTGTCAGAAAAGGTAAGAAACGCCTGTACTATGGTCGCTGCCACAACCTCCCCTTGCTGCTTACGAAACGAATCGTTTTCAGAAAACGGCGAACGATGTGTAGGCGCCTCAGCTTGCATGAGCTTTTGACTTTGAATATACATACTAACCCCAGTAGGAGCGATAATTTCCCAATCAGAAAAATAGGTTGCCAGTGCTTGTAGCGACTGCTTAACATACACGTCTCCTGTAAGCGCGGACTCATCTTGCCCATCTGCCAAAACTATTCGCACATTCTTGATTTTTTCATCCATAATTATCACGAGTGCAGGCGTACTATCGTATGACGACACCAACAAAACCATCGCCCCACGCTCCATTGATTGATATACCTCATTCTGAATATCGTCATTATTGATATATTTTTGGAGCTCTTCAAGACGAGATGCTTTTTCACTTCTTATCGTCTTTAAATCGATACTTCCCACTGCTAAATATTCTATTTGCTGTATGTCTTGCGCTAACAATTGCTTTTCTAACTCATGAAAAAGTCTTGGAAGATCCTTCGGATCAATGCTTGATGGAATACCATGAGAAGCAAAATATTCTTCATCAAAAATATAGCGTGCGATACCTACCTGATCCAAAAATACTATTTCTCCCTCAGGAGTTACAAGTGCGTTTACATATTTCGGCTGACTGGCTACAACCGTGTTAAGATCCCCGTGTGGAAGTTGTGTATCGAGATACAGCGTCTCTAGAGCAGACTGTAGCTTTTTGTACAGAATTATTTTATCCGTTAATGATTCTGTATCATTTATTGCTTGAAGTAGCGATTTTCCCTGTATATATTCCATTACAGCCATTTGATTTATGTTGTTTGCATCTTTCACCCATCCATAAAAGGCTGGCTTTACCCTTGAAGATATTGGTTGTATTGCCATTTCCTGTCCGTTTAATGAAGCGCGAAATAATTCGTCAGTGGACACATCTATACGCCGTCTCTCACGAAAATCTGGTGGTGGATCGTTCAATAAGGAAGTGTCGTGATACACTTTTACAACCACACGTTCAAACGCCTTGCTCTGAGGCGCCTTACGGTATCCAATGACAACATTCGCCTGAGCACCACCTCCAATTCTATCCTTTGTTACAAACACGAGTGAACCATCACCAAAAAGCGTGTAGTGCGGCGCTCCAAAAGCTTGGAGCCCAATTTTTAATACTAATTGTATACGATCAGGTATCAATTTTATTTCCTCTCTCGCGTACCGCCATGTCCCTGGTTGCAGCGCTGCACGAATTTGTGTAGGTAACGAGGAAATGGACGATATATTGGTCAATAGTGGTGCTACATATGGCACAAACCATGGAGCGACGTATTGATTGAGCAAATTTCCTATGACGGTTAAAATATTTGAAAGGACGGTCGGATCAGCTCCTGTAGCACTTCCTAATTGTCTTGGCAACAGCAACGCTGCTGATCCAGTAATTTTTTTCCAAAAAGATTCTGGTTGTGAGCTTGTGCTGTTTGCGGTAGACACGTCTGTCCTCACCCCAGGTAAATCAAAATACGATTGAGGTACGTAAATCCCCAATGGGACATCTACATTAAATGATAAATTGATCTGCCTATCCTTTCCAACCTTTATAGTCGGATATAATGTACCCAAGTCAAGAATTGCTCCCTCTGTAAGCGGTGTCCATTCATCTTTTTTTAGATGCTCAGCATTAAGCTTGTATTGGAATGCACTACTTGTTTTTATATATAACAATCCATTTTCTGTTCGCAATCGAAATGCCTCATCAGGAAACTGATTTGCTGGAAGCTTTATATCAGACGTTGATCCTGATCCAGCCACTAATTCTTTTTTCTTTGGATTCTCCACCGGTAATTGTTGTTGGAAAAATATAAATTGTGTCCCCAAATCATCAATAGGCACACCGTTACTATATCCAAGTGTTGATAATTTTTCAGCGGCTTGCTTTGGATTTTGACTTCTCTGCAACACTTCTTCTATCACATCATCTACAGAATTAAACCGATCAGGAATTTTTGATTGCGAAACCTTAGACACCCAATCAGAACTCAGCATTATCCTGTCCCCAGGCTGCAGTTGATATATCGATATATGTATCTGTTCGACAGACAACTTGCCATACCCGAAGACCTTTGGAGCGCTTGTTTCCACAGAGTCATACGCCTGCACTGCATCCCCTGCTTCTAATAATGGTTGTAATATACTACCTTTAAATAATGGGACACCTTGTGCATCATATAACTGACCCATGTGATAAATTTTTCCATTTCGTAAAATACGAGCCTCTGCATCTCCTATTCGTATCATCATGATTTTATTATTTGGTAATAATTTTGCGATCACGCCTGTAGTAGGAAATTGACCTAATTCTTCCGCCAAAACTCTCTCACTACTCGCCAACTCACCATTTAATACTTGACGAAATCTTTCTAAATTTTCTTGTGTCCACACCCAAGTGGCCTTTCGTATTTGCCCAATCTTATCGGATTTAAAAAAGTCAATAATATTATTAAATAATCGTATTGCGCCTTTCTGAGAATTAATAAACTCTCCGCGTAAAACAGATACTCCATCAGACACCATAGCCACACCACTTTGAATACCAAACGCTGCATAGTCATTTATACTTACCCCTTTTTGTGGGATTTCCGTGTTTAAATATCCCTCAGTTAAGAGCGCATGAGAAATCAAATATTCATCATCTTTTGTAGGACGCAATTGCGAAATCAACGGTGTTGGCAGTGGGGTACGATCGTTCTCATCTTCAACACGCGTCTGCTCATCAATCGCAATACGAGACTGTGCAGTATTCAACGAAAATCTCGCAAAAAATGGTGTGCTCCATTTCAAAAATGAACTTTGAAGAATAGTCTCTGGCGCAGGCATCCAGGCACGAATTTTATCCATCACATATTCTGCAGCGGGTTGGGCAGGTTTCTCATTTACTAAGCTTTGTTTTTCATCAATAGTAATTCTAGTATTTGATCGTATCAACTCTTCATCTACTCCTACTGTCTGAGCCATAATTGCAGTCAAGCGATTCGCCCGCTCGTTCTTCTTAGCTCTTGCAATCAGTCGCTGAATCCGATCTTGACTCCACGTACGAAATAATTCACGCGTTGAAATGGAAATATGCACCAAACTAATCTGAGGAAACTGATCCTGATTCGCAACGATATATTGTAATGCATCTTTTCCGCTTACTACTCCATTTGGCGTATTCACATCCCAGCGATCATCTAGTGTAAACCCTAAATTATTCACAGCAAACGCCGCCATCACAAGATTCGTCGAACCCACAAGCTTCCTTGGTCGGGAAAACGCTGATAAAGATCGAAGTCGCGAAACAAATGAGTCCATGTCGACCAATCCTAATCCCATCGTAAGGGCGTCGTAATCATGATTCTGCTTGACGCTTATTGGAACAAAATGAATATTCCAAGATTGAAACGGAATATATATATTTTCAAAAATTGGATGATCATAAAAAAACTCAGTCATTGACTGTCCAATTGATGTATCTGTTAATCTCAAAAGCTTTATACCTTTTGACAAAAGATCCACTAACACTGTGTTTATAGTTGGAGCATCAAATCGTATGGCGCCATGAGCATCTGCTCCCTTTTTAAGCTCTTGTATAAGCCGAAGTGCATCGGTGTCCAGTTGTGTAAGCCGTTGCCTAAATTCATCATCTGAATAATTATGCATCAATGATTGATCATCTTTTATAAGAGCGCTAAATACCATTTGCTCGAGACCGAGATGAACAAGCACATCCTGATTGTCTGCAAACAATGAGGTTCCAATTATTCTTCTGATCTCCTCGCGAATTATTTTGGTGTTTCGTATGCTTATGATGGTGCGCAATAGAGTTCCCACAACTTTTTCTTGTTGAAACGTATTTTCTGAATTAACAAGGCCAATCTCAAATTTCATTTTTCTTAAAAGCTCATCTATCACAATAGTTCTATCGTTACTTGAAAGTTCGGTTGAATGTAAATACAACAACGTAGAAAGCATGGTCTTATTCCCAGATGCTTGAGACATACGAGAAGGCTCCTGTTCAAGAATGAGTCGGGGGAGTTGTGCCAGCAACACAATTGGGTGAATTTTCGACACGTCGATGTTAGCTTCTTCTGCGATAGCGCGAACACGCTGATCATCTAATCTAAACTGCTCAGCAAGTGATGAAATTATGTCATCTGATGTATATGTGTCGGTTTGCGGTGTGATACTCTCCACACCTAATATCAATACACGAAACTGTGACCAAGTCGCGATAAATCGATCATATAATTGATGAACATTATCAAGTATTGAAATAATCGGTGGCTCCATCCCGAATGCCACAGCTTCCTCAGTTACACCAATAACATTACTGAACGCACACGGATTCGACAGGCCACCACCATCTTGTGCATATACTTTTTCTATCAACATGGCGCTGCCACATGCACGATTTTGTATAGAACTAGTTACATTTCTCACTACTTGCTGTGCAGGTATTACGATGGGATCATACGCTCGATGAAGCGCTTTTCCTGCTCGCACCGCCTGGAGAGCAAACCTCGGATCAATGCGTTGACGCACTTGTCTGATAGCTTGTGTTATAGATTGTTGCGTCGGAATCGGTTGCACTTTAGCTGGTGCAGTCACAACAGGTTGTTCTACATTTTGAGCTGTATTACTAATCCGCTTCACTTCTGGAGAAAAATTTTGTGAAAAAAGATATTGTACTGATTGTTTCAGAGAGGTATCAAGTTGCCACAATGCTTTCCACCAGTACATAATTGCTTCTCGAACAAGAGATCGTCGTGCATCCGGACCTTTAAAATACTCATCAAATTCGGCATCATATCTACGCTCATCAAAAGATGTTACCCCTTCTCTTTTGAATGTAAGCTCCTTTTGATAATCCGCATTGTGCCGTGCGATAATGGCTGCTTTTGCTTTCCATGTATTTATACTTTTTTTCACCTGACCGCTCATCAAATTTGATTGCGCGGGTATAGGCTGAACTTTAAATGCTGCCTGCGCGTCTTCCTTATATATTTCATTTGTTATGATGTCTTGAAATGGCTTATAATAATTTCTCACTGCATCAACATCCAATTGTTTATAGGTCCATTCACCAAAAGATTCTTTGTTATTCCATGTTGGCAAATATCCAGGACCTAATAAAATATTATATGCGGATAGGAATGGTAGCTTAATTATTCCTAACGACGATTCTTGTGGAATAAGTGTGATGGCATGTAAATTTTGAACAAGATAGTACAAAAAATAATCAGTGAGTGTCTTATGTTGTTCACCCGCAAAATCTCTCGCTATTTGATCTCTCCGAATTAAATCAAACAATAGTCCTTGATCTAACTCACCATTTGATCCAACCCAGGGGGTATCAGTTTCAAAACTTTTTCCTTGCTGAATTATAGCTAATATATGCTGCAGTTCAACTAATAAACTCTCAAAACCATTATCATTTTCCACTCTTTTAGCCAGATCCTTTGAGATTTCTCCAATAACTTGAGCGAGCCGGACAGTTCTCCCGCCAGTTGAGTCACCGAGAAATCCTTCTCCGTGACGGAGTCGAACATAATCAAGAAGGGTTGCACCGTCCATTGTGTATTCCACTCCGGATTCAAAAATAGTTCGCGTTGCTAGTTTATCATCAAGTGCATCCGTGATAGTTGCAATTGATGTTATGGTTATACCATTGGGATATAATGCGTTTATCGCATCTCTAAATCCGTTAAATCCAAACGCTGTTACAGAATCTATAGGTCTACCCGTCAACCATTCAAAACGTAATCTAGCATTTACCATCGGATCATTCTGATTTCCATCGCTTACGATGGGAAATAAAATATTTTGTTGAAACGTTATCCCAGCAGGGTCTTTTGGCAACAGTTTACCCATAGCGTCATTAATTTGAGATCCGTCTGCCATAAAAAACTTACGAGAAAGCGCTATGAATGAAAATTCACCTGTTTGAGTGTTAAGAAACACAATGATATTTTGATCGTTCTTAGTCGACGTAATTGGAATATTTGGATCCTCGTCACCTATGCTGTTTAAATGAGAATCCATGCCTAAAATAAGGAATGAAACTATTGGGTTTTCAAATACTGCTTTTTTTTGTTCATCTGTCGGATTTGCTACTCCTACTATTCGTAGCCAAAAAGATTCTCCTTCAAGGTTTGCTAGTAGAACCCGTTGATTTACTGCCCATCTATAAATTCCTTTTGACATGAATGCAACAAGTGGATTTTTTGCAGACTGTGAATCTATCCAATCCTGTTGTATGGACTCTTCATACTGATCTTGTTGCGTCGTTGTTGCAGTTTCTGTGGGTAACTGTGCTGTAGCAGTATCTACAGGAGCAGACGTTTCAGAGGGCGATGCTGTTTCTGGATTCGTTTGAATTTGCTGGATTATCGCAGCTGGCTCCCTTATCGGCAGTTGAGGTGTCGGAGAAAAAGCGACGTTTAGCCAAATCACCACACTCAACAAGCCGTACGCTATAGATAGCACGCCAATCGTGACACCTGCAGTCCATTTCAATCCGTCTCCCACCCACTGAAGCCATGTTTTTTTATATGGATCTTTGGTGAGATTCATCGTTACCACATCTGTATTATCTGGAAACGTTATAACAAGGTTTGTCGTTTGCTTTTTTACCGTATCTAAATTAAATCGAACAGCTCTGCTGCCCACTTGAGCAGTATCCAACGATACCGCTGTCGCCACGGCACGTTCCTCTACTCGCTCAATTTGATAAAGAGCAAATCGTGAAATATCATGCACGATAACGGGGACAAACAAAGGATTACCGGTCACAAAAAGAATGCCTCGAGTAAAGATATGTATAAACCCTTGGACAAATCTGAAGTTTGTTGGAACAGATGCGTCCCACCAGTTTGGAAAAAGTACAAAATCGCGAGACGTCCGTACGATCGCCTTAAGCGAATCTGATGGAATTATCTGCTCAACTAGACGCAGTCCATCATGTGCAATCCACGGCAGTATTCCTATCGGTCCTCCGCGAATCCACATCCATCCATCACGCAGTGCCATAATGCCAAGGTTGGCAGCCTGCTTCGTACCACTATACTCGAATGAAAATGGCTTTACCCATGCATGTACTAAGCCAACCACTCCATCGCGAACAACTCGTGTCGGTCCCCACTTTCCTAACGATGCGAAAAATCCTGGCTTAGCAAGTCGTGTCTCTTTTTCTCCTGTGGTAATTATGATGTTTCTCCTCTCTTCACTGGTCACTTGAATCTTTGGTGCTACATCAAGATAAAATCTCGCTCGTTCTATATCTATCTTTATGTTATCGGTAATTGCCTCCGGACCATCAACTGATTCAAACACACTAATCAATCGGCTATATTCTACCTCCAACGGCTTACCATTTACTTGCAAACGAATATCTGGACTGGATTTTTTTAATTGTCGAAGCAACACCGATATTTCTCCCACAAGTGTTTGTTTTTCCACTTTTGCTACTTCTAATCTAGCGTTTGCAATGAGAGCGCGGGCGACTATCATATCTAATTCATAAGATAATGATACTGACGCTCCATTCACCTGACGGGCAACTTCAGGAAAAATTGTCTCGCTCACTAATTCTGCCTCCACGAATTCCGCTAATGCTTCATCATCTGAATACCCAGAGATTGCCTGCGTTAATCGTTCGTGAAGAATGATATATTGATCTGCGCCTAATAGTAAAACTTGCTCAAATCTTTCCGCTGCAGCCAAGATGTCTGTAAGGTTGGCTGTTTGAATAAAATATACCAATGGTGAAGTATCACGTGTATCAAATTGTTTTATGAAAGGCACAAATACAGATATGGTCTCTAGTCTCCCGAGTGTTATTTCCACTTGTTTGTTTATAGAATTCTCTCTCTGTTTACTCGTCATCGACGAATCAATGACAGATCGCACCGCCTCATCTATTCTTGATCGAATTATTGATCTCAATGCCACTCTTGCAATACCCGCTATTTGGAAACTACCCGGCTTATCAAATAACAAGAGCTCACTGGCATCTCGTAAGAGTGTGATATCTGTCAAAAGCACACCGCTTGTTTTAACCAGCTCTTCATACCATTTTTGTCGAGCATCTTCTTTTTGCTTTTGGGCGATGAGCGAATTTTGAGTTTCGTTCAGTCGTCTCGCAAGCCCGCGAATTGCGCTTGCCCGCTCTACTTCTGACTGCTCGGTAAACCAATCGCCAAGTCGTGCATGAAGTAATGTTTCGAGTCCTTGGGTATCAAGAGTTTCTTTTTCAATTAATGTATCGACTATAAATTCAGTCTGTTCGCTATACCAACGACGATATGCATCAACTACTCCATCAATTGCTTTTTTATCTATATTCAATATGTTTTGCGCGCGGTTTTGAAGAAATACTGAAGGTAACAGGGAAATACCATCAAACCACCCGTCATCACGAAGTTTTCGTTTAATAAGGTTAAATGACACACGATCATTGCGATATAAGGCTTCCTCAACCAGATTTTGCCTATATACGTCAGCCACTTGAGCGTCCCATTGGGTCAGTTCTTCCATCGCTCTTTCGGTCACTAATCGCGCATACGCAGGAATGAAAGATGATGCTTGCTCGTCAGATTCAAGTCGTTGATCTTCCTCTAGTACAGTTCTCACGATTTTCTCAATTTTTGACTTCATAGTGCTCACGCTATCCCCTATAATTACCGTAGCCATGACTCGCTTTTGTATTTCTGTAAGATTATTTGTAAACACGTGTGCAATAAAAAGCTTTGCCTGCGTTCGCTCTTCTTTTTTATTTGTGAGTTGGGCCACAACTTCACCCAAAACAAAACTCAAATACTGCTGTGCTTCTGCAACGCCACTTATTTGCTCAAACCCATGATTAAACGCCGCATTTTCGGCTATATCCCTTTCAGCAAAAGACTGTTTGATATCAGCCTGTAATTGAACGCGCACAGCTTCTCGATCGTTCAAATACATTTCATACTGTAGTGCCAAAGCGATTCCTTTTTCTGGACCAAGGACAGACTCCATAATTTCTCCAGTTCTTTGGGGAATCACTGCTCGTGCTGCTTGTGGTTGATCTTTTACATCACCAAGCCACGTTTCTATACTTTTATACATCTCGTTTATAAATTCTTTGTCACTCATCCCGCGAGCTAATAGAATATCATCAGAGGTGATTCCCTCTTCTTTCAGTCTCTGTCGAAGCAATAAACTAATTTCACTTTTCTTTGCTCCATTTAAATACGCCTGAACAACTGGTCCATCCCGATGCGTAGCAAAAAGCAAAAAGTCCGCAGTGCGAACACGCAATGCATCTTGTATGACAGGTAGAGATTCTAACAATCCCGTGATCAACAGCTGCCTATGCGCTGTACGCCATGCGGCTTTTGATTCTTCTGATTCTAATTTTGCAATGAATGCAGTGGATTCTTCTCTCGCCAGTTGTTTTTGTCGCAATTTTAGTAATTCAGCAGCTTTTATTTGCGATTCTGTAAGTGGTACGGTGATTGGCTTATCTACATAAAATAACCCTAATCCATAGGCTGTAAGAGCTGGTTCTCCGAGATCCATCATGAAAGAAGCCTCATCCATCACTTTCTGTACTTCACCAAACATGTTCCACAATGCAATTGGAGGGACTAACGCCGGTGTCAAAGCTTCACCTGCAACTGCAGTAAGAAGCAATACTTGTGGGTTTGATATGGATTGATTCGCTTTTCTCACTTCTGCCGCACGTTTTTCAATACTAGGAGCTAACTCAGCAGCTTGTTTTACTGCGGCAATTTCTAATACTGCCCTACGATCCTGTTCTGCCCTCAACTGTTCGAGTTGCAACGCTAATTGTTTTTCAGCGTCTAACGACGTAGTAATTGCGCTTATGTCCAATCGTGCTTGATCAGAGACTGATGCTTGATCAAACAAACGTTCTTCCGATTGCCCAATTTTTGCTGTAACAGACCGGAGTAATTTACCAACCTGCCTATCTAGTTGAAGCTGCAAAACAGTTTCAAATGCCAAAAATGCTTCGGAAATTGCTTCTATTTTTTCCACAGTCTTAATGCGATCAAGTGCTTTATCTTTTAACAACACATCTAGCTCTTCAAGAAGTGACAATGGTGTTTCACGCGTCACTGTTAATCCTGCTGTATTTAAGGCATTTTTGAGCGTTCTTGTAGCTACACGTGATGTATTTGATAAAGGGAAAAAAGAAATGCGCGCAGCAAGAGACTGCAACCCTTGCACGAGTGGCGATATTTGTGCCCTACGTTCTGCTATTTGTTGTCGAAGTTCCTCTCGATGAACAGATCGTTTTTCTGCTGCCCTCAATTTCTTTTCTTCATCTACAATTTTTTGCAATCGTGCCTGTTCTTGCGCGTCTACCTTACTAACTCGCAACTGTTCAGAAGCATCTTGTGTGGCAAAAAATGCATCTACTTTCTGTTGCAATGCTTCATCTTCCTTTTCCATCTGTGCCAATCGCTCTGTAGCATACGTTTGACGCGCTTTCTCAATGACTTCCTGTCTCCACTCAGGATAATCTCTTTTGGCATCGACAAATAACGTGGCGCTAATATTTCTTCTTTTATCAACTAACATTGCATCAATACGAGCTTGTAGTTGTTCTTCTGATCCACCAAAGACTATTAACTTATGTAAAGCGGAATTAGTCACAAATATATTTTTCAACGTTCCTAGTTGCATAAGTGCGGTAAGCTGACGAATCTGGCTTCCCGTTTGAATACTTCGCGACACACCACTACTAAATGGCAAAGTTAGTTCAACGACAGGACCAACAACTGGCGTGACACCAGTTAATAACGAACGTCCGACTAATTGAGGAGTTGTAATGGAACTATCAACCTCATCCAATGCTTTAAATACTGCAGCTACTGAACGGCTCCAGCTTGCCATATCTTTATACACTTGGTCTTCAGAATCTCGCCGCTGAGTTTGTGCTTTTTTGATATCATTTGCATATGTTTTATTGAGCGTCTGCGTTGTGCCACTAATCCAATCTGATTTTTTTAGATTAAGAAGCGCAAATATCTCATCGGTCACATTATTTTTGTCTAAAACACCTTGAATAGTCGTTTGTACAACTTGTTCAGAGTACCCACCAACGATTGCATTCTTTACATATTCATCTTTCAAAATAACGCTTTGTACTGTGGTCAATAATATATTTGCGTCTATTTGTCGAATTCTCTCAGCTTCTTCCACCTTCTGTTGTTCTCCAATATCTGTAACCAACGCATCTATCGCAATCCGTTTTTTTTGAGCAACCTGTGCTTGCTCCCTCGTTAATCGATCCGCTTCACGCGCAACGGATTGTTGAGCAACTTCACGCAGTCTCCTTGCTACTCTCAAATCTTGTAGCTTTTTTCTTGTATTTACGTATGCAGTAAATTGTCGAATTCGTGGAAAACCAGTCACTACTGATGAAGGCACGACTACTGGAATCAACGCATCTTGTATCACATCTAAACGACCACCTACGCGCAATTCATTACCCGTGAGCCAAATCGCCTGAGAGAAATTTCCCAAATATTCAGTGATTAAGGCAAATGGGCTTGACGCCCCACCACCCGGTGCGTCACCACTTTTTCTCATCAACAAATACTGTGCTATATCTGCAACAATTTGGTTATAGGAATCTGTCGTTATACTTTTAAAATTTGGACTAAACTTAGTGAGGGTGTTTTCTATTTCTGTACGATGGGTCTTGAGGAAATCTGCTTCAGACACTCCTTCCCTCACCCACTCAGAGCTTGATTTCTCCAATGCCTTCAATGCAAGCTGTTCTTGGGTAAGCACTGTAGGTATTTGATCTGTATTGACAGTGATTGATATGATTGTCCGAGCGTAGACCTTAAGGAGCTCCTCAACCAAATTATTGTCAATTGCTTGAACAAGGTGTGGCGAAACGTGATCTTCATTCCACGTTGCGTTTTGAGTTAATGCTCGGATGATCTCTGCAGAATCTGATGGCACATTCGTCAAATCTCCAGCTGTAAGAGTAGCAAGCACTCGAGCAACAATCTGTTTCTCCGTAGCACTTGTTAACCCAACAATATTTGCAAATTGATCCAAAATTTTCTGCACCTCTATTTTCGCCGAAACGGGTATAGATTCTCCCTCACTCCATACATTATATTTTCTCAAAAACAAAACGAATGCATTGATGCGATCTGTAATAGAATCTAAAATGACTCTGTCCGTTTCTCTATACTGCAAATCTTTCGGTGCTACTGCGTTGTAGTTTGTTATGGTTCGTAGTAATAATGCTGTCGTCGAATCAGCTTCAGTCGCACTTACTGATACAGCATTTACATCTTGTTGGACTTGATAGATGGTCTGTAGCATTGGATCAATGAGGGTCGTACGCAATGAACTTCGAACATTAGCTGCTACTTGTGCGGCGGTTGACAATCTCACGGCAAGATCAGCGTTGGAATTTTCATCGCCTATAAGTAAAAAGGTTATATACTGCTCTAGCTTCGTGAACTTTTTATCTGCGGCAAATAGATCAAAAAATTCTATTAATTTTGCTTCGCTCATCGGGAGATCACCGTTATTTTTTATCAACGCTCTTAACTTTTCGCTAATTGTCTTGACTGCTTTTTCTGCTTGCGCATCGATTTTATCAAGATCAGTAATAGATTTGCGCCCTCTTACAAGCAATGTATCGACAAATGTCGATGCAAAGTCTGTAAGCTTTTTTTGTGTTCTCCCTGGTGCATTGGTATCTCCACTCTCTATCGATCTTACCCATGATGCAAATACGGTATCAATAGAAAATAATTTCTTTAACGTCCCAAACGCTGTGAACTCTTTTCCATCTTCAGTAAACCATGCTGTGCGTACTACATCTGCTTGAATGTCTAAGATTGATTTCTTCGGCGCATTTTTAGCTGCAAGAAGCGCTATAATTTCACCATCTGGATCTTTATAGATAAATGGTTTTTCCTCTCCTATCCGGATATATAGTTGCCAGTCTTCGAGCGTGAATGCGCGTATTTTTTGCAATCCATTCTTTATCGACTCAAATAACTCAATAAAATCTTCTTTGGTCAACGGAACTTCATCTGTCGTTTGCTTTATACGAATGCTTCCTTTTTGTATAGCCTCTTCCCGCCATATAACAGCCTGAAGCAATAGATCTACATACTCCTGTTGCGTCGAAGGGACGAGGAACGGAACCTCTGACGAATTTATAGGCTCTTTATTGAATAACGCTGGTGTCACCTCTATCGTCTCATTATATTTATCTTGATAAAGCCGTAAAAACTCATATACCGTCATCATCCGAGCCATTGCAACAGAAGAAAGCTGTTTACTTTTGTAGTCGTATGGTAAATATAAGTCAAACTGTGGGCGATCCAATATCACAGTGAAAAGTAAAGAAAAGTAACCAACAGTATACCTTCGTATCTCATCTACTGAAAGTTTAGGTCGATATTTATATGACCCATGATCAAATAACATAAATGTATATGTCCCATCATCTTTTTTCACCAACATAAGGTTATGTCCATAAATTAACTCAACATCATCAATGTACATATGATTCTTTGATAATTTCTCAATAAAATTGATATACAATGGGGCAAGCTCTGCCGGTGGTAAAGCTTCATATATCGCTCCAAACTCTACCCCTACCACCAATGGAGCAATATAAAATAAATGTGACGGAGATACATATGACACGGGGTTAACCAGTCTCGATTGAACAGCGTCTTCTGGTAATCTTCGATATTCTGCTAACCCTAAATAGTCTCCAACTGGCTTAACAATAAATCGCTCTAGATTTGACCTATTTGTTAACTCATATACTATTCGAGAATTATCTTCAGCATTCGGCAACGCCCGAATTACCCATGTGTCATCCAAAATTGTGCTTACAATTTTTCCTGACTGAATATATTCGTATATTTTATTGTCTGAATCGATCGATAAATCGATTGTATTTATGCTTAATTGAGTAGCTTTATAATGCGAATATAACGCCTTCATAACCCGCTCTGTTATCAATGTCAGATTCGCCGATTGCAACTTAAATGATGCTAATTTCAAATACTTTTGAACCACTACGGTGTAGCTCAACATAAACTCTACTTCTGTCGTTGGCGCCTCATGTCCGGCAAGAACTGACTGTGGATCAACCCATATCTTGGTCATATCGTTAATAAGCCCTATTACACTTCCCTGACTTATATCTCCAAGCAACAATGCTTGCACAAACCCAGTCAGATATTCCAATGCGCCATCCGTATTCTTATCTATAGCTGCTTTCAAATCAGTAAGGGGCTTTTGTACCTCTGACTGATTTAGTGCGTTTATTACTGCGTCATACGTTGCGACTGGAATAACCACTCCTTTAAATGCCAGCTCGATTGCCTTAATCAATGGCGCCTGAAACTCAGGCTTTAAACTATCCGGCGTCAACTTGCCCGCGATGTATTGGTTTGATTTTTCTTGCACTTTTTTATGCAACTGCTCCTGTGAAATGGGTGGCTGATTTGATTTACCAATATCCGAATATAAGCCAACTTCTTTCGCCAAACTCAACCATGCGATAATATCCGCTTCTATACTCTTAATCTTCTTTAATCCATCAGTATCAGCTGGTAACTTCGACGTATCAAAAACTTTAAACATAGTATTTGCTTTACTCGCGTTAATCAATTCATCTTCATTGTCCTTTGTGTCTGCAAGAATATACTTTTGCCCTACCCAAAACTTTAACGATAATGGGGTTTCGTTTTCAAGAACGCCTAAACCCCCAAATTTCTGCTCAATAACTACCTTTTCTATAATTGCCAAAACCTTCGGCCCGAACCCTTTCCCAGGATCTGTTGCATCAAGTTTACTTATGACGGGAATCACGGATAACCCACTTTGGCCTAACAAGACAGGAATTAATGTGTGATTTAGCGCATCAGACACAAACGGGTCTGGCTTAAGAAAAACGATTTCTATCTTATCAAGCAGCGATGAGGATCCATCCATAACAAGGCCCACACCGCGTGAGGTTTTCTGTAGAGAAACTCTGATCCCATTGGTTTCTTTATTGCTATCAAATTCCTTATTGAGAGCATCTCTGATCGCCTCAACTTTATCTTGTTCGACGAAAGCTACTTCTTTATCCAAAGGCACAGCTTGTTTATTTTCCAACCCATCAACATATTTTTGAGCTTCTATGATCTTATCGTCATATATTTCTCTAAGCGTTGGGATAGTATAACCGCTAAGAGTATTCACGACCTTGGCCCCAAGTCTCTCCAAGACAGCCAAAACAGGGTTTGTTGACAACGTTTCTGTTTGTTTCAAAACGTCGACTAATGCTTCAAGCTCAGTTTGTGGATCATCCGCAATCTTCATCTTCATGATCGCGTCAAAGTCCGATAGATACATGGTGTTTATAAAGCTACCTACCGCATCGATAACCTCTTTATTTTCCACAGGCTTCTTTGACGCCTTTACTAATTCGTTTGCCAGTTTAAGACGGTCGTCATTTGAAGCCTTGCTATATCTTTTCGCCTCATCAGGTTTATTGAGTATCCGCATGATCTGCGCCAATTTTTGATTAGCAAAGTAGGCGGCAGTGCTAAAGAGCATTTCATTACCATCTTTTTTCTCCGCGTGTTTTTCTCGATCTGCCTCAACCATCGCAAGAATAGTTTCAAGATCACCCTTTGCGTCTTCGTGACGACCTTGCGAGAGCGCTTTTGCTATATTCGTAAACAAATCAATAAATTGATCTTTTAGTTTTAAACAATCATCACAAGCCTTCGGATTTGCACGCGCAGTTTCGGTTAACGCACTTGAGAGATCCTGAAATTCTGTTGTTACGTTTATGCCAAGGTTCTCAACTTCTTGCTCTACAAATTCATCGCCTGCGCTCAATAATGCGACGGGAACAACTCCGGATTGTAATACACTATCTGCTCGTTTCAGAGCTTCTAGCTCATTGGTAAAGAAGAAGTTAGCATCTATCACATCTTCCATTTGTCCAATGATGGGGAGAATCACATCTGCAGAGGCGCGGGTCGCAGGCGCAGTCCCGCCGTAATTCGTTATACCGCCTGTTACAGCTGCTATGACGCCATCTACAGTCGTAGGTTTTGTGTCGGATATAGCTAATCCTGTTTCTTGCAACTCTAAAAGCAAGGGCAAAAGCTTCGCCACTTTATCCGGCTGTTCTTCAAGTGGTATTTCAATCGCTTCTTGAAAAACTTCAACCCGCTCTTTTACCCGCGCTCCAAACGATTGTTTCTCTTTTTCTACATCAGCATTTACTGTTTTTAGCCCATCGAGCGCAAATTCAAGCTGACCTTGTATTTTAATCGCTGTATCACGATTGATAATCGCATCGATGCTCACTAAAAAGCTCTGATCAGAAAGTGCTGTAAATATTCCATCCAACGTTGTCGCTTTTGGAACAAATTGAACCCCTGCTTTTTCAAGCGATGACGATAATAGTTGTACAAGAAACGCGACTTTTTCTTTTCCAAGTGTTCCTTCTACATAGGATCGCTCAGCCCTAAGAAGCTCGATAGGAAACTGCAGAAGGAGTGATTTAATGATGCTAATTTCTTCAATGACTGGAGCTGGTTTTAGATTGACGGCGTTGCCAACCGACGTCACGCTGGCTTGTTGAGCAACTTTTTCTGCAATCCTTGCTGCCACATTTATCGCCACCCGTGTCGCAGCCTCCTTGGATTGTGTTGTCAAAGATTTTCCTGTTGTTATAGCTTGAGCTATATACGTCGCAAGTTCAGCTCGGGCTGCTGCAATACTTCCTGGCAACCGATCTTTTTGATCCTTCAATAATGCGTTGAATTTCTCAACTAATGTTGCTTCCTGTTTCTCTGCCTCTGCCTGTAGAGCTGATTCATCAACCACAACATTAACAGTCGCTGGGGTTATTGTCGTAGAACTTGTTGTAGGATCTATTGCAACACGATCATCAGTGACTTTACTTCGTGCATCCTCAAGAACCAAAGCAATGCGCGTAAACACATCAGACGCTTCAATTGTCATTCGCACGAATCCCGCTGGGGGCAGGGCACTTAAGAACGTGGTTTGTAACTGCTCAAGCAGTACCACATCAGCTTGTGTATGTTCAATTATATTGCTGATAAGGGCTGAAAATGCTTGACCAAGCTTCACCTGATCTAAAAGATATTCTTGAAGCAATACAAAATTTGTGACGTTAAATCCTTGCGCTATAAGCTTTTGAAGAATATCGCCTATCTCTTGTTGTCTCTCTACAACTGTTTTCGCTAACCCCAACTCAGATTCAGCTTGTTGTAATTTTACCTTTGTCTCTTCAAGACTCGTGGTATTTATTGCCAAACTTGTTTCTACTTGTGTTATTTGTGTATCCAACGTATTCGATTCGAGGTTAGAAGCATTCTGTTGTGCGTTGGAAAGACGCGTAACTACAACCGCTTGTCTTGCTTGAAGTACTTGGAGTTGTGCTTGTACTTTCCGTGCTAATTGCAATGAATTATCAAGCTCTGTTTGTTTTTGTGTAAGCTCTACCGTATTTTCCTGAAACTTTCCGAATGACTTACCTACGACAATGACACCTGCTGAAATATTATCAACCTTTCCTCCCGCCTTTTTAACCTTTGCATCAGCTAATGCACGAACTTGAGACACAATTTCCTGCGCGATCTCTTTTCCATTCGTCTTACCCTTTGTCACATCTACAAAAAACCCTCCAGGAACCCCTGTTTTGTTTGCAAAGTTTCTATTATTATATATTTTGTTATGCCATCGAAGTGGATCGATGACGCCATCACTTACGGAAATTAATACATCACCTTCCTGAACCTCAAAGGATTCTCTTACAACATGCGACAAATTTTCATTATTTCCCTGTAGGGCTCCATATACAACGTTACTCATTGGATGCTCACCGGCTTCTTTTACCGTAACTTCGCCCATCTCAAGTAATTCACCCACAATTGAATGATCTTTCATTAACAAAAAGGCTGTACCATTTCGAACAACCCATGTTTCTGCGTCTCCTGTGTGAATCACATGCGCTATTTGTTTTCCGTTTACCTCTTCTAGAATTGTGATATCGACAACCGCGCCACCACCAGCAAGATCTGCGTTTCGTATTTCCTGATTAAGCCTATCAAATGTTTCATATAACCGAGATTGAATATCGATACGTCCATTTGAGGGTATTGAGATTTCATTAAAATATATTTCTGCCACACGATTTTTAATGATCTGTGCAGCTACCGCACCTGATCCTTTCGATCCCATACCACCCATACCGTCAACCTCTACCATCATCACGGATCCAAAAGCCGTAATTCCTGTTACATTGCGAACGACCAGCGCCGCATCCTCCATTGGATTAGCATTTTTTAGATACTTAGTACCTTTGTCTTCAGCGATTCCAATATCACTTGAGGGAGCCACCGCTGGAATTTGTGATTGTAATGTCGCAATGGACGCCCGCAAGGCAATATGTTGCTGTCCAATTCCCTGTAATAGTCGCTTCTGCTCGTCGACAACTCTTGTAATATCAGCCAATTCCTTTGTGAAATTAGACACTTCTTCATTGGCTTTTTGTATAGCTTGTGGAAGTGATTCTTTTTTATACGTCTCTAACTCTTCGCGTCTTGTGTTTGCTTCGACAACCAGTCGCTCGTACTCAACCTGTTTACGCTTCAAATCATCGATGGTGTTTTGCAACACAACAAGACCATCAGCTTGTGTTTGTTGTGCAAGGGGTTCAGTAACATACACAATGCTCACACCAGCAACTGGAACCTTCAAATACTGATCGCCACCATCTAACTTTACGATCCAATATAGTAATCCTCCATCACTAAGCCCACCAGATTCATTTTCATTACTTTTTACGGTAGCCCTTGTAGTAGTAGTAACACCATCCGCTGTGTACGTCACCTCAACTTTAGCATCCACCTCCACTGGATTATTTGCCTGCATCGAAATATTCGTCGCACCAGCTATGTATTTATATCCTGAAACGGGCGCAGTTTGTACTACGGGTGCAATTATTTTTTCTTTGTAGACTGTATACGAACCATCCGTATTTCTAGAAAATAATATCTTTTTGTTTCCAAATTGATAGGTAGTTTGATCTACTGGAATATCTATTGATGTACTTTTTACCACAGGGTTATCTTGTGCATCCACCACCCCATCTGCGTCAATAACAAGGTTTAATGATTCAATATCGTTTACATTTTTTAAATTCACATGTGCATATTGCGTAGTGATGCCAGTTTGATTATTCGCAAAAACTATCTCTCCGGATACAGTAAGCCCAAAATAGACAGTCTGATTCCCCGAGATTACACCCATCAGTTCATAGATAGCCAGATCCACAGATGTTACGGGGACTGTGACTGGTGCAACAGGAATCGGCGCGACTTGTTGTGCCACAATAGATGAGGTCACATGATCTGCAAGTTTGTAGGATCGAACGCGGGCGAAATATTTCAACGGTGATTCTGGCCAATGAAGATCCCAATACAAAAATCGTAATCGTCCTTGCGATGCGTTCAGGAAATTTGGTGTTTTATAGCCATCACTCAAAAACCTATGCACATCGTATGCCCACAACGAATGTGAGATGGTGGAGAGAGGGAATGGTGTGAGAAACAATCCGACGCGTGTCAGCGCCCACACCACCGTATTGTTTCGTGGTGTCGCATTGAGAATACTTCGTGGAATAAACGAATAGAGATACCCATCGAGACTCCATTCATTAGGCTCTGTGATCGGAAGATCACTCAAAGGTGAGCGATACGGTACGGTAGGCGTACTATTTGCCCGCATCACCGCGCTTTGCACCATCCTCATGCCCAACATGTGAGGAGCGGTAAAGAATCGTGTAACTGATGTCACTGTCTGCCAAAATCTATTGCCCAATGATGTGTTTGTATCACCGAGCGCTAAAAATCGTGCATTATAATAATGCTCCCAAAATCCTTCACGACTTCCCGCAAGAATATTAATCACCGTTGGCCGCATCAACACGGATTTCCACAGGCCACGCCATATACTGGGATTGGTGTCACTTAAGACGGTAATAATTCGCTCACCCAATATAAAATCTCTGGCAAGGGGTGTGCGCATGAGTGCATTGGCCAGTGCTACCACTGGAGCACGAACAGGCCATGTCACAAAACGAGCGATATCCCAGCCCCATGTGGCCGTTACATAGTACCCTGCCGCCAACGGATTGACGAGCCCAATACCAAATGGCACAGCCACCCGAAGCGTGGTCCACACCGCCAATTGTCCTGCACGTTCAGAGAGTGGCAATGAGCGATTAAAAACAGCAAAGGGGTTGGGACTTATGAGCCAATGTTTGACCATATCCCAACGCTGACTGAGTGTGAGACTTGCAGGAATTTGCGGTTGTGATTGTGCTACTTGCCCAGTAATAACCTGTGCTATTTGCTCTGGGGTGACATTTCGCGCATCGGCAAGTATAGAACCAATCACGTTTGTTATCGTTTGATTCGGATCAGATAAATTAGCTATCGCAATAAGTAGCTTTTGCACACTACCCGTTGTCGTCTGATCGTATGCATTACTTATGACGCCACTCTCCATTTGTTCAAGAAGCGTCACCGTAATATTTGCCGCAGCCAACCCTAACGCAGCTGTTACATCAGGCGTTGGATTCGTAATTCCCAATGCTTGGGTCAACTGTTGTTGTATGTGTGCTTCAAGTGCTGTGTGAATCGTGTTAAATGATAATTTTGCTTGTTCCATAGCTGCCGCACGTTGTTCTAATTCTTGTAGTTTTTGTGGCGCTATCACGGTCGCTACATTCGGTCGATAAATGGTGGCAGTCGACAAATTAATTACATTTCTGTTTCGTTGTATAAATGCTTGTTCTGTACTCCCATTTCGTATCGATAACCCTTGTGGAAATAACAATACTGCACTATTTGATGGATCATACTTTAGAGTCGAACTATCAGCTCCGCGTGAAAAGAATACGTCAGTAGAGTTTGCTCTAAAAGCATATGCAAAATCTGCCGGATTATCGATCCGTAAATTATAGGTATTTCCATCTGATGCAACATAACGAACCACATCCCCTGTTTTTAACCCATCTGTTATGTTTACAATGCTGAGCGCTTGATATCCTGTTCCTGTCACAGACTCATTTTTCATTGCAGATGCCCGCGCAAGTACCGCTATATTTAAGCTCTGTTCTGCTTTTACCAGTGCAGCAAGAAGTACGGCTGGGGCAGCAAGGGTGTTACTGGTTGGACTTACTATTGCACCCTGTGGGACAGGCTGATCTATGGGTATTTTGGGCACTTGTGCCCGTGACGGGACAAATTTTACTAGATCTTGAGGCTTCAAAATTGTGGGTATAAATGCTTGTCGAAATGCTTGCCAATTTTTGGCGATAAACTGTCCAAAGACTAGGGCTCTACTTGGTTGTGTCGCATTTGTAGCTTGCTGTAGTCGTGTTTGCTGATATGCAAGTACTTTTTGTAACGGTGCCTCTTCAAGGCTGGCGATCAGTGGCGCCGTGATAGCCTGACTCATCTCTTCTACAAGCGCTTTTTTGTGCTCTACATCTCTCACTTTATCTAAAGCACCATCAGAAAACGTTACTATTTGCCCTATGTTCGCCTCCATCGCGATACGCAAATCAGATTGTGCATTTTGCAATGCTTTATTCTTAAATATCACACCGGAAGCAAGCAATATTTGATCTAGTGCTTTGATAAGCGTTTCTTTCTCTCCTTTTGTTTGATCTAAAATAGTCGCCTTGGCTTGATCACTCTGCGCATTCGTACCCATGAGCCCAACTTGACGCGACACTGCATTTTCATACGTAACCATGGCTGCCGCTGCGATATTGAGCCCTGCTACAGATAATTGATTAATATTTTGTATACCAGATTTTGTCAGTGAGGATTTTATGCGCTTGATTGCGTCCGCTTTCAGCGCATCTGTGATTTGCGCATCTGTACTATTTGCTATGGGTGCAAGAATGGTCTCAATTTGAGCTATTTGTGTATTCAATTGTTCTAATTCAGGTGAATCTGGCAGAGCTAAAGATTTCTGAACTATAAACGTCTGCTGTCGCACGACTAGCCTCGATCGCTCTTGTTGGGCAAGGGAGAGTATGTGTCGTTCTTCTGGGGTTATAGATTTGCCTGAGATTGCTTTCTCCATCACCGTTTTCGCTTGACCTATCGCATCTACAGCGACTTTTGTAGACTCCACACTTCGTGCCGCAGCTGCTCGTTCTAGCTGCGCAATTTGCTCACGCGTGGATGTTTGTGGTGTTTGCCGACCCTCACGGCCTATGGTAGCTGCGATATCTGACTCAAATATCGCTTTGTTTATAAGTGCTGTTCTATCTGTAATGCGTGTCGCTCCCTGCAAACTTGGCCGCACAGTGGACTCCGTGGGTGATCCAGCTTGAAGCGCTATTGGGACATCTTCATAGTTATAAATATTTTTTAGATAATACTCACGCACTTGTATAGGTAATTTTGTAAATTCGGGGGTCGAGCGAATGCTGTTTATAAAATCGCGGGTCCGTGTAGCTGCTTTTTGAATAGCGACTGTACCTACTTGGGACGATTCCGTAAGTGCATCGTTTACTCCTCCCACCTTGTCAAACTGCAACTTTAATCCATCAGAAAGAGACATTTCTCTTCCTTCATAATTCATCGTAAAGTCTTCCCCACCATATTGCTTCACCATTTTAGCCAATGAATCAATCGTATTTTTGACCATGTCAGAGTACCCATGGATCAAACTATTCGTAATTGAAATTTGTGTGCTGGCTGTTTCATTGGCAAGAAGTCGACTCCCTGCCTCCTCCAAAGCAATTGGTGTTAAACCATCTGCGGCTTGTCCATCAAGAAGATACACAGTGGTTTTTTCAGGTATTTCTCGAAACCTTCCAATACCTTGTGCGGCTGATGTTTGTGTGAGCGTTTTCGAGCTTCCAAAAAGATACGATGCGTCAGAGGGTGTGAATACACCTTGAATATCGGTCCCTCTTCCAGACCCTTGATCAAAAATCATGACAAACTTCTTGCCTGCTCTATTTTTATACGCGTATTCTTCTTCAAATCGCTGTATTGCCGTTTTTTCATTGTCCCCAATAATAGTTCTTTTTATTTTTCCATCCTGATCATAAAAAACTACTTTTTCATTTTCCGCAATATTTGTATCATTATTTATTACGATCATTTCTACATCATCACCTAATGCGTTTGTCTTTTTTCGAAGACTTTGCAAGGTTATTTCTTTTGAATAATCTGGCATCTCGAGTACAATTCGAGCGACACCCTCTGTACCTAATTCAATATTCGCATTGTCTACATCTTTTGCCCCAAACCATTCCGAATACTTAACGGGTTTTGTACTCTCTGAGCCAAAAATCTGAATAATAGATGTGAGTTTTTTTACTCCCGGAACGACAAGTTGCATATCAAGCGATAATTGAGCATCCAAAATAATGCTCTCTGGAGTACCGGTAAATCCATACAGTCTATCTGCATAATGTCCCGTTCCAAGAGTCTGTTTCCATGATGAAGATTCTCCCTGAAGGGATACCGTGACCTGATCGATAAAGGCATTCGCTTGATCATGGGTAAAAGGCTTATTGCGCAATGAATTTTTTATCATTTGGCCAACAGTATCAAGTGCTAGTGCTTCATAGAGCGCTTGTGGCCGAGTATTTTGAAGCCTCCCTGTCCCGTCGCCGTACACCAATATGCCTTTCGGATCGAATCCATATCCACTTGTTGATCTACTTGATTGCTCCACAATAGCATTTACTACTCCCGCTCTATCACTAAATTCTCCTTTAAATTCGCTTGAAGCTTCGTTTCCTTGATGATATTTTTCAAGTGCGGCTATCACCTCTCGTGAATTTGTCCGAGGATTTCCTGCCTCGTCATGGGTAATAGCATTCTTCTGCAAAAATTCTTCTACTGTTTGTGTGTCTCCTTGCGCCCTCGTCTTTTCAAATGCTTGCCTTGCTGCTTCTAGGACTAAATCTTTGTACAATCCTTTTGCCAAATCTGTATCTGCAAGGGAGACGCTTTGTCCTTTTTGTACAAAAAGATCCTCTCCTATAGATCCTCCATTTTTCACGGTGCTCGCCTTTTCTATGAAATTTTTCGCTAAATCAGAATTAAATACGTCTCGATATTTTTGCGTTCGTATGGGATCATAGTCAGCTGCCAATCGTGAATCACCGCCGGAAGAAAACTGCATGCTATTTGCGATCACATCAAACTCGTCGATAAGAAGCATGGCTCCTTTTGTCCCCTCTCGAAACCCTTGCGTGAGAAGATCAGCATTTCTAGAGGCATGAAACTCATAAGGGGTCTCCAGCGTCGGGCTGTAAATGATGTCTGCATCGGAAAGTATTTGTTTGGCAAGTACATCATTTTGCCCATTGGTGATCTTATGAATACCTTCCGCATCGGCATAAATAATTTCTCTTCCCGAAGGATTGTAATACACTGCCTTTACACCGTTTTTATGGTGTACTAAAGGACTGTAGTCTTTCATCATACCCAAAACATCAGCCCACGAAGTAGCAAGAACGTTTACTTTCGCACCGGTGAGCTTTACTTTTGCATCAGCAATTGCATTAAGAAGAAATGCAGATTTTCCTAAACCCGTCTGCCCGTTAAACAAAACACCTTTGACTGAACCAGATATTTCCGTATCAAACAATGCTTTAATAAAAATTTCTGACTGATCTACTCGGGTCAAATGATCAGGCCCAATCATTTCGGAAATTCTTTCCTCTGTGGCTGTCGATAAATTTTCTTCTATTTTCTTTAAAAAGCTCGATGCTTCTTCAAGCATTTGTCTCGCTGCTTCTGTAGGCGGCCTACCGACGCCTGATTCTTTTGCCTGATTATCAATCAACTCTAGCTGTTTCTGCGCATTTCGCTCAATATGAAACCCTTCATTCTTCATCACATCTGCAACAACTGATAACTTACCAAGCGTGTTTGCTATCGCAACTTGCTTTTCAATCGATATTTCCTTCGGTCCAAACCACTTATATCTAAGGCTTGATGTATACGTCTTATCTTTTGCGTTTGCGATTGCCAACGCCTCATCGGCTTTCACCGTCAGTTCTTTTATCGCTTTATCAAAGGACTCAATATCTTTTGTTTGTTCAGTGGTTGGAGCTCCTCCTGCCTTTTCTACCAATGCACGTCTATTGGCAACAGCATCAGTCACCAAAGTAAGTGCGTCTGTATACTCAAGTCGCGCAGTATATACTGCCTCACGAACAGATTTCCCTGTTATAGCATCACTTATTGCTTCTCGAATCGGCTTCGTCGCCAAATCAAATCTTCCTCGCAACGAGCCTGCCTTAGCCAGCTCTGCCTGTTTTGCTATAACCTCTCCACGTATCTTTGCACTGTTTTGTGACAATGATTGCATTTCTTGTGATTTATTATTTGCTGCAGCTACAGATCGCTCAGCTATACCTTTTGCAAATATTCCATCCGCTTCAAGTTTGTTGAGCGATTCAAGCGCTTCCTTCGTGCGCGCGAGCATGCGTTCCGTTTCTTTAATTACTGATTCTGGCTGATTTGCACGCGCTTTTAATTCTGCCAAATAGTCACTTGTTGCTTTGAGTGTTTTTTCATATGTTTCTTTCACCTTTGGCAACTGCGATGGATCCTTAATCACTTCATTTTCTATAAGAATTTGGGTTTGTTTGGCTTCCACGTCGACAAGTCCATCCTTTCCTTCTTTGCCATACTGCAATTCTCGAATAGCTTGTGAGATCGTTCGCTCAATCGGTGTTTTCCGCGCTTCTATGGCAAGAGCTTTTGTAAGTTCTGTCGCTTGCAGTGCCGCAAGATATTTAGAAGACGTATTGCCCTCGGTACTTGCTATAGCTGAAAGTTCTTTGGCAGCGAGTCTATATGCCGCGAGTTCTTTCGTTTCTCTACCCGTCAATCTATCAAGAAGCGACCGATCAGGAGCACTCAGCGCTACTTTTTCCGCATTGTAACTCTGCTCTGCTGCTCGCACTGCCAATCGTGCTGATTCAACTTTTTGTATTGCCAACACTTGCTCAACCGGCACGAGCAACCCTGCTTGATTTTCAGTTTCACCCGTAGAAATAGTTCTCTTTACTACACCATCCGCATCTACAAATCGTTTTAAGACCTCCAAACTTTCCAAAAGGTTTTTGCCCACGACGGTTTGTTTGGCACTCGAATCATTCGCAAGCTGTTTTGAGAGCTCGAGCAGTTGATACGTCTCCCGCGCGACCGCATTTGTCGTAATTCCGAGCCTGTTATTCACTTCAGACTGCATGCTCAATCTCGTCGCGTCTGTTATTTCAATTCCACCTATTGTTAATTTCTGGCCATTTTTCCAATTAACAAGCGCTACCTTGTCCGCTATCGCTTGTGCCTGCTCAATATAGGGATTTTCTATAGTAGTAGGTTTACCAACGGCTTGTGTCTGTGCCAACTGCCCCTTAGAAAGCCCCGCCATCATGATAGTCGTTGCACATTGCTCAAACGGTACGCTTCCCGCAGCCGCTGCCGCACACGCGACTGCAGCTTGCCCGGTGTTTGTGTATAAATCCAAGCGTCCGATCGCTGTATTTGTCGTTTGCGAAATTATTGGTGACCCTTTTGGAACAAGGCTTGCAAGCCCTGTCACCGCTCGAGCACCCATAACGGTTGCCATGCTAATGGAAAGCGCACAGTCGACCGTCAAGCGTCCTGCTTTACCACATGTGTCTGCTGCATTTAACGTAAATACTGTTGTTCCGAGTGCGTCACGGCCAATATGTGCAGCAGTGCTTTCGATAGGACTATATACATTCCGTATCAAACCACGTACGACATCGTCAGAAGAAGCGATAATCGCCTGTGCTGACAACCCTTCAGCATCTGCAAATGTTCTGAGTTTTAACACTGCATCATCAGCAGGAGCTATACGCGCGAGTATTTTTGCACCGCGTGAAGTTTTTGCCACAGCATCAGTCACAATACCGACGCCTGCTCCCGTTTCTACTGCTGCAGTACGAGCTAACGCGTTGACAGCTTTTAACCCAGAAAGTGATGACCATCCTGCAAACGCAGTCATACCAATAGATCTTCCACATGCCCAACCGTCCATACCTTGATACCATGTACACGCTTCTGTCGTGTCTTGCAGGCTTGTTCCCGTCATATAAATTCCCATTGCATTTCCTGCAATTGATAAACCAGCTGTAGATACAATTCCTGTGCTAATTGCGCGAACAAGCTGAGCTCCGGGAAGAGCTATGGATAAAAGTGTAGCTGTGGGTTTAGCAGCCTGCATGGTGTAACCACGAACTTGATCCCAAATTTCTTGGCCGCAATTTGAATTTTCTTTTACCTCATTCCCGCTGCATACTGCAAAAACATGCGCATTCTCTTTCAGTAGCTGGCCCTTGAGAAATCCACCATTTTCAAATTTGTTAAGAGCCAAGGCAGCGCTAACTAATGGGCTATTCTTTTTTAAATCAGAAAGTGCTGCAGATGCCGCTACTGCGTCGTAGGTTCCATCCAACACTTTCTCAAACGTAATATCGACCCCTCCTGATCCCATAAGAAACTGGAGCTCTTGATCCCGAAGAAGTGCCGCCATCTGTATTTTTTGCTGCTCTATCGGTAACGTAGACGTAGTTTTGTTGTTCTCAAGATAAGAAGAAGCAATGATATCCGCCTGCTGATCTAAAAGAATCGACTTTTTTGCATCTATAGCTTCTGTGTATGCACGATTACGATAGTTTGCAGACGCACCAAACTGTCCTGTCACAGACGCTAACTCTGATTTGTATTTCTCTTGCCAAAGCGCCATTTCCTGTGCATACGTGTCTATATTTACGCCGCTTAGCGCTGCTCGTTCAAGCCACTTGGGATCAAAGGCTGCAAACCCATCTTTATTTTCTATGACATATCCGTACCCAGCGCTCATCCGGTCGGTCTCTGTATAGGCAGCAGCCACATTGTGCACCATATACTCGTATACATCGTCTTTTTTAGGATCAAGCGCGGCCGTTTTTTTCCACGTTTCAAACGCTTCCTTTTTTTCAGGATCTATAGCTAACTGCACCTTGTATTCAGAGAGCGCTATTGTAGCGTCGCTATACCGTATGTCTGCAGCTCGCAGTGCTGCGGCATCAAGATCCACTTGCGTTCGGAATCTCTGGCTCAAAAAGGTATCGGGGTTTGCAAAGAAAACTGAACTAATCTTTACTCCTGCATCGATATTTTTATATTCCTCAATTGGTTTTATTTCTCCATTCTTAATTTTTTCTATAAGCGCCGTCTCGCTATCCGTATCATTTGCCCGTACATATCCTGCAGCTTCAAATTTAGGTTTATGATTCAGATAAAATGATAATTCTGATACCAGAGGGTCTTCTGCTGGAAGATCCGAAAAAATGCCTTTTGCCTTATTGTCTGCCACAAATTTGGTCACACTCCACCGATCAGCAGACCACGCTTGCGTGCTTCGAACAAACGTGCTAAAAAAGTCATTTCCCTCTCGAAGCACTGGTTTGACTCCATCATCAGGTTTACCACTTCCAAACCAACCACCGGTAAGTACAACATCATTTTTTATGACAGGGTGCAACCGCTCTAGTTCTGCAATTGGATCCAATTGCCCTTTCGCAATCTTATTTAAATTCGTTTCAAGATTGCCGGCGTTCTCCCATTCAACACGCAGCAAACCTATAGCCTTCTGTACCTCTGCGTCATACGTTTCACGAGAGGTGTCTTTTCCTTTATTTTTTGAGTCATTCTTCCAGTCTTCATATGAGACGTTCTGTGAACTACGCTCATTTAACGCCGTAACAAACGCTTGATCTTCTTTTGATAAAACTGCGAACACCTTTGCTGGGCGAAGATTTCTATCAGTGATTGTTCCCGCGAGTGCTGCCACTGCCGCCTCTGTAGTAGTAAATCGCGTTGTTGTAGAAATTTTCCCATCTTTTTTTGCCTGATTAAACGCATTCAGAATAGCTGCCTCATCTTTACTACCCATAAGTAATAGTTGTGATAACTGCAAATCATAAAGCCTGCTATTCACCGCACCAAGTTGGGTCGGCGCATTCTTTTTTGTAAAGTCTACAATCGTTTTGGTGACAAATTCAGGCTCACCACACTTATTCTTGTCCATTGTTGCAGTGACAAGCATGCCGCAGAGAAGTCCCTCTACGCCAGGAGAGTCTTTATCAAGCATTGCAAGAAATATATCTGCACGCTGTGTCGCCACTTTTGCTGCTTCTGCAGCACCCAATAGTGGCGTAAGCTTCTTTTCAACTATATCTTGCGCAGTCTTAGTAGTACATTTCGGATCACCGTTACATAATCTTGTATTACTTTCATACAACGCGGTATATTTTCGCTGCTGTTGATATCCTTGATCAAGAATTTTTGCGATTTCTGCTTTTTGCTCCTCAGTCGTGGAAGAGGAGGCACTAACCTGCGCTCGTACTTGCGCTTGAAGTGTTGACAACTCTTTTGACACATTTTGACAAGGATTTTCTGCTACTCCTCCTCTTCCTTTTATTGTTGATGGCTCTATTAAAGCCAAACATTGCCCCATTTCTGCGTTTTTCAATACATATTCATACGTCAACTTCCCCAAAACAACCTCTTTATAATGAATTTCCCGTTTTTCTGCTGTATCCAAGCCAAGAGCGGTGAGCTTCTCATCAGCTTTTGCTTTCGCAAGATCCAATTTGGTTTTAATATCAACACAACTTTTTCGACGATCTTCATCCTCCATACAGTCGTTATACAAATCCTGCAGTGAAAGATACGAATCCGTTGCGGTTACACTTTGTTTATTCAGAAATTTGTTTTGCTGGAGCTTAGTATCTTCTTCTTTGGTAAAGCCAAAATTGGCTTCCAATACTTTTTTCGCATCGCTGACATCTTTAGAAATATCCTCGCAACCAATTGCTGACCGATTTTTTTCTAAACAACCATTGAGCGTATCAACCAGTGCCAAATACTCATCTATTTTTTTATTCTTCTCAATAGTTTCTAGCACCGTTGCTTTCCACGTTTTCCCCACACCGCTACCGAGTAAATCTCCTTGACCATCTTTAAGATCTTTTATTGCTTCTTGATGACAAACTGAATCAGTTTTCCCACCACTCATACACGCAAGGTATGTATTTTGCTGCGCATTATAGAGGACAAGCTCATCCTGATACATTTTGGTATCTTTTGAATCAATTGGAACTATTGTAAGCGGACAACCTGGACACGCCTGCCATGTGCCAACTCCCCCTTTGTTAACACATTGTCGACGTACCGTCCCCGACACTGGATCTTTTGCACCACCTATAGCTACGTTTCCTTCTGAAATTGTATTTTTCCCATCTGCTCCAGGACAAAATATGACTGCTGGTTTTGGTGTAGGAGCCACTGTACTTACTGTCGGAAGCGGGACTATCGTTGTGGCCACCGTAGGCAACGGATCACTATCTAACGTCGGAGCTTTCGTTGGAAGTCCTATCGCAGCATCTCCTCCCTGACAATATGCAAGGTATATGCCAGACAGCCCTGCACAAGGATCATCTGGATTTTCTTCCCCTTTTTCAATGATTATTGGTTTCGCTGGTTTCAGCGATGCACCAATACCAGTGGATCCATTATCGTTTATGACGCGCGCGAAATTCCGTAGATCTGCTATGCCTCTGATTTGCAACTGTCGTGCAGTAATAAAAATACCACTGGCAACGAATGTAAAAATGATAATCCCAAGTATTGGCGCAAACCCCTGCTGTCTCTTATTATAATATTGAAGATAACAATCTATAAAGAAATAGATCAATCGTGGATATTTTGAAGCTGTTTGTGATTTTTTTTGTTCATATATTTTTTGTGATAAAAATTCTTGTATTTTCAAAAAATAAATCCTCTTACTATTACTATGATTCGTATATAGCTACCCTGTCAAGCTGAAAATTTTGGTTCTTGACAACCACTCCCCATTTTCGTCTACACTAAAGTCATGAGAAAGAAACTCCATCATAAAAAATCAAAAGCTGTACGCACGCGTAAACCAAAAGAATCTTTTCTCGTTCTTATCAGAAGTTGGATGCTTCTTGTTATGTTTGCGCTCATGTTGGGACTAGGAGCTGTGGTCGGCACATTCTTTAACGATAAGACTGCAGAATCAGCACCAACGGTCGCTGGTGTTTCTATAGAAGCTAACTAACCAAACCCCTGTCGTTTCGTAGATTTCAGTTTCTTATTAAGTGGACCTGAGGGGAATCGAACCCCTTACTCTTCTATGCCATAGAAGTGTGTTACCGGTATACCACAGGCCCATTTGTTTTTCTCTTGTGGACCGTGGGAGAATCGGACTCCCGCCTCCGCAATGCGAATGCGGCGTATTACCACTGTACTAACGGCCCTATTTCAAAAACGGCAACGGACTTACAATAGCACCACCCTTACGCACTTCAAAATGAAGATGTGTGCCCGTTGATCGACCTGTAGAACCCATTTTTCCTATCACCTGACCTCTTGAGACCGTATCGCCATTTTTCACATATATCTCTATCAAATGTGCATACAACGTAGTTAACCCATCGCCATGATTTACGATCACATGCCGTCCATACCCGTATGTGAGATATTCTACCAGCGTCACTTGCCCATCCCCTGCCGCGATCACAGAAGGCTGCGATGGATTGGCGATATCTACAGCCATGTGATACCAAATCGGATACTGTGTAATCACACCGGCGGTCGGCCAAGAAAGTTGACCATTGCCGCCTGCGATAAGTGCGTCTGCCATAAACGCTCGCGGGGCGATAGGTGCTGACAGAGGCATCACACCATCTGGTACGACCAGCGTCTGCCCGACGCTTAAGGCAAACGTATCTAAATCAGTAAAATCGTTAAAGGGAAAGTTTAGTATTTTTTGTGCTTCTGTCTGATATTTTTTGGCTATAGAATAAATAGTTTCACCCTCGCGAACTTTGTGGACTATCCCTGTAACGGGTGGAATTTTTAACTCCTGACTTAAACTCAAACTATCCTTTTTTAGATCATTTGCCCACTTTACACTATCAACGGACACACCAAATTTCTCTGCAACCGTTGAGAGGGTATCACCCTTTTCGACAGTGTATGTTATCGTTTGATCACGTGGTTTTTGAGATATTTGCGTCTGTATCCCGTACTCAGAAACATCAAGAGAAGTAAGGACTGCGGATGGAGGTGTGAAATCAGCCAGAGCACTGGGTACACCAGAAGGATAACTATTGGCAAGAATTGGCGCCGATACAAAGGCTGCAAGAACGAGTACGCTGACAGAAAAATGAAAAAACGGTCGTTGATACCCACCACGTCTTGCCATCAACACATCGACAAGCACATCTTTCTTGGCTTCAAAGCGTACGCCAAATTTTCGCAATCGTCTAAAAAGATAGGTGTACCATCCTCTACCCCACAAGCGTATATCATCGATAAAGAGGGCGAAATATTTTCGCATAATATAAAGGAGTGATTAATCCTTGCCAAGTACTTCCAAAAATTCTGCGTTTGACTCAGTCTTACCCATCCTATCGATAAGCATGAGTGTGCGCTCATCGTCTGATAAGAGTGCCAACATGTGCCGCAAGGTCGTGACACGTTTCATACTTTCCTCTCCTAAGAGTAATTCATCGTGACGCGTACCGCTTTTCCCGACATCAATTGCCGGAAACACCCGTCGCTCTTGTAACGTTCGCGAGAGGTGAAGCTCCATGTTCCCTGTGCCTTTAAACTCTTCGTAGATGAGGTCATCCATCCGACTCCCCGTCTCGATAAGTGCTGTCCCTATAATCGTCAATGACCCGCCCTCGGTTGCGCGATTAAGCTTAGGCTGATCGCCCGTAAGATTTGCAGCTTGTTCTTCTGGCGTGATAAATGGCTCATTGCATCTGGCTGCTCCCAAAAATTTCTTGGCTGGATATAACGCTGCTGGATCAAATCCTCCGGTAAGCGTCCGACCTGACGGATTGACAACCATGTTGTAGGCTCTTGCAAGCCTTGTGATGGAATCAAGAAGTATAACAACGTCATGCCCCATCTCAATTAACCGCTTGGCGCGATCCAGTGCTACTTCAGCCACGCGCGTTTGATGATCAGGTGCTTCGTCAAAGTTACTGGCATATACCTCACCCTTTACTGATCGCATGATATCGGTGACTTCTTCTGGTCTTTCTCCAATAAGCACTGCCATAAGATGCACTTGTGGATAGTTTGCCGCAATACCTGCGGCTAACTCTTTAAGGACTGTGGTCTTCCCTGCTTTCGGTGGCGATACCACAAGTCCTCTTTGACCAAATCCGATGGGTGCTAATAAATCAATCATGCGTGTAGACAATGGATTTTTCCCTGTCTCAAGTTTTAGTAACGTATTAGGATAAATGGGTACGAGATCTTCAAATCGTGGTCTCTTCTCCATCATTTCAGCGGGCAACTCATTGACCTTCTCAACCTTGAGCAATCCGTAATACCGTTCATTTTCTTTGGGAGCTCTTGCCTGTCCCTCTACCATGTCGCCGTTTCGCAAGAGAAATCGTCTAATTTGTGATTGAGAAATGTACACATCTTTCTCGCTTGGAGTATATTTAGGTCGTAAAAATCCGTGACCGTCGGGCATGGTATCAAGGATTCCACGAACCGTCTCTGTGGGCACATTTACATCTTGAGTAAACGGAACGTCTACGAAATCTTGCCGTGGCCGATCAACGTATGGCTCTCTATATCCACGATCTTGCGGCCTTCTGTATCCTCCCTGAGGGTTATACCCGCCGCCGCGAAAATCTCGATTGCCAAATCGTCGAGTATTTCCCTGACCGCCGCGAAAATCTCTTATCCCAAATCGTCTATTTCCACCTTCATAATTGCTTCGTGGTGCAGGAGTGTGCTGTACAAATTGTTCAACTGGTGTTTCAGATTTTTCTACTACTGGTGCCTCGTCTATAGGCTTGACGCCCCCTACAAAATCATCGATGCTTACCGGTGGTGGCAGCGATTCTGCCGAAGGCACGACCGCACTATCGATCTCATCATGTTTTAATTTTATTTTGACTGGTGATTTACGGGTTGCTTTAAAAGCCATACTACTTGGAAACGCCAAATTCCAAAAGAAAATGATACTTATGTAAGGGAATTCATGAAAAACAAACTACCCGAGGAAACTTTGAAACTCTATCCCATATTTAACCAGATTATAGTACTGGTGTCAATAATCAATTTCGTATATCACTGTTTCACCAGAACGGAGGACCTCCTGACCAAGAATGGTAAACTTGTCTTCTACAAGTTTCGTAAATTTTTGTCGTTCAAGAATTCCCACGATGATGTATCGTACGTTGTATTGGTTTAAAAGCTCTTTCGTCTCTGTTAAATCTTCTGACTCATATATTCGCCGTACATCCTCGCGTCTTGGCGAGACGACGTCGTAGCTTCCACGCCATAACCACTCATGCACTGCCCATCCCACGACAGTGGGAATTCCTGTAAACGTCGAAAAACGCTGGTAATCCGTATAACTATCCCCATCCGCCTCGACAAGAACCGAAGGATTTTTTTGATCCTTTAACCATTGAATAGCTGCAAAATCATCCGGATACTCACGTTCGAGCCACGAAAGTCCGTAAACTCCTTCATAATTTTTTAAACCCCCAAAATAACTCCGCACAGAAAAGAATGGATATATCGAGACAAGAAACAGCAGTGGGATCAAAAGGAGTATGACCATCTTTTTTCTCCAAAGCGACACTATGGCGTATCCACTCACGATAGAAAACAATATAAAGGCTTCATACCCCAGTTTAAACATCGTGTTGCTTCTGAAATGCTGTGGGTAGATATCTTTAAAATAGAAGAATTCTGGGAAAATAGTCAGTGCAATAGAGAAGAAAAAGAAAATCATAAGAAGTTTTTCTATATGAGTAAATTTTTTACTCCGTATATATCCAATCCACAATCCTCCACTGACCCAAAAAAATCCCCAGAGAAGTGACATCATCCAGAATGGTGATCGCTGACACTTCTCTACCCCTTCAAAAAGAAGTGGCCCTATTTTTGTATGGGCCAAAAAGCTAGGAGGACAATTTACTGCAATGCCATTGACAAAAGATGTAAAGTGCACGAGAAACGGCAGGCTAGTGAATAGAGCTACAACGATAGCTATCCCTAATGCTTTCCATTTGTGTATTGGTGATTGGATATTGGATATTGCAAGAACCACACAAAACAATCCGAAGTATATGGGTCCATCAAGGGCGTTGGTCATCAGGAGTACGCCACAGAGAAAACCGTAGAATATATAGGGAATTTTTCCCTGCAGGAGCAGTGCTATTGCCAGCAACACAAACGGAATGCTCAACACGTGACCATGGACATCAGAGACGACGAAGGAATAGCTTGGAAACTCATGGATGGTAAAGGGAATAAATCGTGTCGCATTGGCATACCAATATGTTTCTATCCCCTTTAGTGTCCATCCAAGATTCCAAAACGGTTTCACGTTATCTCCCGTATATCCGTTCGTAAATGCATAGATCGTTTGCATATTGCCGGCTAGTGTCACGAGAAACGCAGTAAATAAACCGCCGCTTATTTTCTTTGTCAATTCTCTTCCTATCGAAAAACTCATAGTAAAACAAAGAGCAAAAATGGTAGAAAGCATAAGATTAAACGTGTAGGAAAGATCTAAGTTTGAAGCCTTGGTCACCATGGCAGTGACCAAATGTCCGAAATAATAATAATTTATAGAATGTGGCGGATACCACATGTCTACGGGAGGGAAATATGAGCTATTAAGGATGGACTGCATGAACCCATAATCCATAAACTTCTCAAGCCCCCGAATACTCGGCTCATGCGCTTTCACCCACGTCCAGAGAAGAAGCGCTACGAAAAAAAATAGTTCTTCAACTAGTATTGTTTTCCAAATAGGTGACTTAGGTAACCTAGGCGTCCTAAGTAACCTATTGAGAACAAAACCAAAAGCAAATAGTATACCTATAGCCATGAGGATCGTCCCTATCGTAAACGGTGCGATACGCGCCATGCCAAATACAAACACGAGCCACCCTATTACGGCGAGCCCGACTGCTTTGGAAAAAAGATACCCCTGATCAAACCATGCATGAAAAAGAAGTCGTGTGAGAGGAAACGCCGCAGCACCGATAAGAAACAACACACTCCACCACCTGATACCAATAAAGAAGTCAGAGATCATAGGGGTTGTTTTTCACTGCGCAAGGCAATGGTATTGATAGCACCTGCTACCCGCTCCATAACAGTGCCCCCCAACTTGGCGCTATAATAGGCAAGACGAGATGCAAGACGCACCACAAGCATTGTTCCGCCTAATCCACCAAATACAATGGCGTTCTTTTTTAAATCAAAATTTTTTGAACTTAAATCTGGCTTTTGACCCTGAAGGGCAACTGACAGTTCAGGATGAGTTATAACATGATTTATCCCCTGTGTGTTTTTTTTCATGTCGAGACCAAATTTTATTACACCAGCCCCACACCCTACTGAAAGTGCGACATCAAGAGCAGCCGATCCTACCTTTGCAAGGTTACCAATTGAATCCGCATTATGGTGAAGAATTTCTCGCACGTTAGAAAATTTTCGTGCAGTCATCTGATCGGCTATTGATCGCATTTTATTTGCCCATTCTCGATCCACTGGTATATTTACCAATGCTTCCCACATTTTTTTTCCCAACTGTTTCTACAACAGGAGATTGTTTGGGTATCTGTTCATTCTGACCTTCCATAGGAGTAGGATACACGAGCTTTCTTAGTGATACAATACTCTCATGAAAATAGCTATTATTGGCGGGGGTATTACAGGACTTACAGCTGCCTACCAACTTTCCAAAAAAGGGCACAGTGTTACTATTTTTGAAAAGGAATCATGTCTTGGAGGACTCGCGTACGGCTTCAAACAAAAAAAATGGAAGTGGCGTCTAGAGGCGGCATACCATCATTTATTTACCAATGACAAGGCAATACTCGGGCTTATCAAAGAACTTGGACTCAAGGACAAACTCATTCTCTCCCGCCCAATCACCGCAACACTCTATAAAGACAAACAATATCAACTTGATTCGCCTGCCACCCTTTTTGCGTTCCCTGCTCTCACATTTTTAGATAAAGTACGAACGGCAATCCTATTGGGAATGCTCAAAATCAACCCATTTTGGCAACCACTCGAGCATTTTACCGCTGAACAACTTTGTATCTCAATAGGTGGAAAAAATGCATTCAATACAATCTGGAAGCCTCTCCTCTATGGAAAATTTAGTCGCTATGCACCTACTATTTCAGCGGCATGGCTCTGGGCGAGAATAAAAAAACGCACACCACGTCTTTATTACATTAAGGGTGGGTTTCACACACTCATTTCTGCACTTGAACAATCAATAACAAAAAATAATGGAAAAATACTTATTAACACATCCGTCAACTCTTTAAATTTACTCCGCACACAGTTCGACAAAATACTTCTTACCATCCCAACAGCTCTTGCGAAGAAATTGATTCCGAATTTGGAATCATCCATTCTCCACCTCCATGCGCAAGTCCTTATTTTAGAAACAGACAAACCAATTTTAAAAAATACGTATTGGCTCAATGTCACCGATGCATCATTTCCATTTTTGGCAGTCGTCGCACACACAAATTTTATGGATAAAAAACATTATGGCGGGCATCACCTTACCTACATCGGTAATTATTTACCAACAGGACACCCCAATCTCTCTATGACAAAACAAGAACTCCTCAAAAAATTTATGCCATTTATCAAACGATTACGCACCAGCACTTTTATGCTGCACAATGTTTTTCTTTTTACCGCTCCATTTGCCCAACCCGTACATGAGCGAAATTATTCTCAAAAAATTCCTTCGATTAAAACGTCTGTACCCAACGTCTATCTTGCCAACATGGATTCAATTGTCCCGTGGGATCGGGGAACCAATTATGCCGTAGAATTAGGGATTCGAGCTGCAAACATCGTGGTATGAAATATTTTCTTATACTCTCTACTCTTCTCTTTTCCTTCTCCCTTATGTTCCATACGTTCTCGTATGACAAAAGCCTACAATCCGTCACCATAGCCACCAAAGCATGGAGCGATTTCGGCGCGCACATGCCGCTTATTCGCTCGTTTTCACACGGCCCGAATCTGACGCGATTATTTACCCAAAACCCTATCGAATCTCCACTCTTTCCAAATGAACCCATTCGGTATCATTTTGGATTTTATGCACTCGTGGGACTCCTCGAAAAGCTTGGAGTTCGTACAGACTGGGCCGTAAATATACCTAGTGCACTTGGCATGACGCTTTTTCTTAGCATGGTCTACCTGCTAAGCTTCCAACTTTTTGAGCGTCATGCAGTTTCCGTACTCTCTATCATGTTTGTGCTTTTTAACGGATCACTCTCTTTCCTCCGATTTTTCCAAATTCATCCACTCTCCCTTACCACACCCATCGATATCATCACCAATACAAAATTCTCTTCTTTTGGACCATGGGATGGATCTCTGGTAAGCGCGTTTTGGACGTTAAACATTTACACCAATCAACGACATCTTTCCCTCGCGTATGGCTTGTCTCTTTTTATCATTTTTATGACACGAAAAAAAACCAAAAGCATATACATAGCACTTATGATGAGTATGCTTTTATATGTCCATTTTCCTGCTGCTATAATGACAGCAATCTTTTTAGCGTGGATATTTATAACAAAAAAAGATACGCGAATATTCCTCATCGTTTCAGCACTATTGTCTCTCCCAGCATTTCTTTTTCTCCTTACCAAAACACACGTTGGCTCCCCTCTATCGCTTGAGTATGGGTATCTTATACAAAAACCTATCACCGTATTTTCTTTTCTTTTGTATTGGCTCAATAATATTGGTCTGCATATACTTTTTATCCCAATCGGCTTGACCCTTGCCCCACGACGCGTGAGGCGTGTACTCGCGGTGCCTCTCTTTGTTATATTCCTGCTCCCAAACATCATTAGGTTGTCTCCTGACATGATAAATAATCATAAATTCTTTAATTTTTTTATGATCATCGCCGGTATGTGTAGCGCATACGCGATTGTTCGACTCTGGTCTTCTCGCATAGGAAAATGCATCGCAATCGCGGCGGTATTTGTGCTTACGTTTTCAGGAATCATTGATTTATTTCCGATACTCAATGACACACGCGGAACAATTGCAGATATGGCAAAACAGCAAGATATTCTTTTTTTCCAAACACACACAAACCCCAACGATGTTATCGCCAACTCAATATGGTTTTATCACCCAGCATCGCTTGCAGGTCGAGCGATATATTCTGGATACACATACTTCACGTGGTCGTATGGCTACGACCAAGACGCTCGCGAACAAACACTTCTTTCCATCTATCAAGCCAAAAATATCTCAACCCTTTGCCCTATACTGGAAAAAACGGCTATTTCGTATATCGAATTAAAAGACAATCCAGAGGACTATATAAAACCAAACCTCTCTCTTTGGGACGCACTCCCTGTAGCATATACCAATGCTCTCTCGGGCATCCGTGTGTATAAGACAAAAAATATATGCGAAAAGATATGAAAAAAGAACACATACTATTTGTCGTGATCCTCATATTCGGCGCGTTTTTTCGACTCTATGGTCTCAATTGGGATCAGGGTATGCATCTTCATCCTGACGAACGATTCCTCACCATGGTGACAAACGATATTGCGTGGCCAAAAGATATCGCGCAATACTTTGACACCAACACGTCCCCATTAAACCCACATAACAAAAAGTTTACGTTCTACGTCTACGGCACGTGGCCGGTAATCATAACCAAATATATCGCACAGTTGACCTCTTTTGATACGTATGATGGAGTTCCTGCTGTAGGACGAATCTTGGCAGCACTGTGCGATATCCTCACGCTTCTTATCGTGTATAAAATAGGTCGAAGCGTCGACAAAAATCCCTATGTTGGTTTATTCGCTAGTTTTCTGTATGCAACGGCTGTTCTCCCTATCCAATTGTCACATTTTTATACCGTTGACCCCTTTGCAAATCTCTTCGTTTCACTAACGCTTCTCTGGGTGCTTGAAAAAAAACATGCGACACGTATAGCACTCGCGCTAGGACTTGCGATTTCAGCAAAAATCTCGAGCATGCTCCTTCTTCCCATCGTCGGACTCTCGTATGCAATGCAATTCCCGTGGAAAGGACGCACAAAACATATCTGGAGAGAAAGAAGACACAGTATATTCTCATTCTTACTTCTTGCCATTACTACAATCATTGTTGTCCGTGTCGCGTATCCGTACCTCTTCACGACTGGCGTAACACTGAATCCAAAAGTTTTGGCTAATTGGAAAGAACTCCGTTCATTTGAAGACGCTCTTGTCATGTTTCCGCCGGCACTGCAGTGGATACATACAACCATTGCTCTCCCGCTTCAAAACATTGCATGGTTTGGTCTCGGACTTGCACAAACACTCATCTTTTTGACCAGTATTTTGTACCTGATAAAAGAAGCTATGCAGAAAAAAATACATACAAATATCGTGCTGATACTGTGCTTTATTGGTGTCATTTTTCTCTACCAAGGCACACAATTTGCCAAACCCATGCGTTATTTTTGGTCGGCCTTCCCCAGTATCGTACTCATCTCAAGTATATTTTTCACACGTGGTATACAGTATGTACAAAAAAAATCACACACCCTTAGTATATGGATTCTTTCCGCCATCATACTTCTTATTATTCTTTGGCCAAGTATGTTTATGCATATATACACCAAGCCTCATACGCGAGTAGCAGCAAGCGAGTGGATATATCAAAATATAAAAAAGGGCTCCACGCTTTCTTGGGAGCACTGGGATGATCCCCTTCCCCTTCTTCTTGGTAATCATCAGGGAGATGAATACCAAACACATCAACTCCCTGTGTTTGATAGAGACTCACAAAACAAATGGAAAACCATACAAACCATGCTTTCACAAAGTGACTACTATATCCTCTCCAGCAACCGCGCATATGGGGCGATCACCAATGTAGCATTTCGTTTCCCACAAACAGCACGATTTTATGAACTGTTATTTTCTGGTAACCTTGGATTCACCCTTGTCGCACAGTTTGTCTCCAGACCCACAGTGCCACTTTCCTTTATCAAGACGTGTGTAGACCCGCAGGTGCTCACGTACGGCACAATAGCCCAAAAAACGATCACGTGTAACAACGGCATACAACTTGTGGATGATTTCTCAGATGAGACCTTCACCGTATACGATCATCCGAAGGTGCTGATTTTCAAAAAAACAGACCAAGATATTTTCATCCAGAGCATGAACATTATTATAGACAACGCACAAAAGGTAATTAAATAGATTTTTCAAGCACAAAAAATAACGCTGCAGCTTTTTGTGGCTCTACTGGTTCATCCATAACACGAGAGAAATATTGGAGAGGAAACGGGTGTACTACAGATGGCCACAACACCCATGTGCCAAACAACACATAGCTTATCAAGCTTGGAATAGAAACATAATGCAGGACGTCAATCATTCTTGATGCATGTTTTGATCCATGTCCTGTCACAGAAACGATGCGAAATCCAACTTGTTCAAACACTTTTTTCCACTGAATGAATGTGTAAAGATTAATATGGTGTTGTTTAGTTCTCATTATCTTTCGATATGTGTTTCCAAAGACAGTAGCACCCAACAAGTATTCTTCCCAAGGATATGCCATAACGGTCGTATACATTTTCCCTTTTGGCTTTAAAACACGATATATTTCCGACACTACTCGTGGTAATTCATCGACATGCTCAAAAACACTGTTTGAAACGACCGTATTAAATGTATTATTTGAAAATGGAAACGTATATCCATCATACGTCACTAATTTTTTGTACGCAGATTGTTTCTCAACATCTTTCATTCGACTCGACTTCATATCAAGTCCTATATCAATTTCATTTTCTCCAAATGTTTGACGCGCAAAGAAACCGTCTCCACACCCCACATCTATACTTGGATGCTTCATTGGCAAGTATTTTGTATATAAACACACTTCTTTTGCCCGTAATACACTCAAAAACAACGGGCGAAATTGCGAATAATATTTAAGAACCTGATATGTATTCGTATTTTTCATAAAGAAATAATCGCATGAAGATTTTCTATTGACTTATCATAGGAGAATTCTTTCAAAACATCTTTCTGCATTTTAAAAAAATTCTTTGGATGCCTGACAATTTGTTCCAATGCTTCTGCAAGCTTTTTACTATTTCGAATCGGCACCACTATCCCCATCCCTGTTTTTTGTATCGGCGTGCGGACGCCGGGCAAATCAGAGGCTACCACTGGCACGCCCGTCATCATCGCCTCTACCTGAACCAATCCAAAGGCTTCAGTGCTATTTATAGACGGCACCACCAAAACATCAATACATTCATAAAAAGATCCCATCTGATCGGGTGCGATTTCTCCCAAAAACACTACTTGTTTTTTATACTTTTTAACAAGCTGCATAATTTTTATCTTGTATGCCTCTTCCCCCACTGGATTCATAGACACTGCAAGTACTATTTTTAATATTTGTTTTGGCAACTTTTTTTGAAGTATCGGCAACGCATGTATCAAATACTCTATCCCTTTTTCAGCGGCTAGCCGTGCCGCTACACCAATCACCACATCGCATTTCCCAATCTGTTTTTTATATTTCAATACAAGGCTTTTTGAAACTTTCGGAATGGGGATGGGAGGATAGATTGCTATAATTTTATGTTTTACCAATCGAAGCAGTCGTGAATGATCCGCATAATCTTTGGTATAGGTGACAACGACATGCGAAAAAAGTAGTGTAACTGTGTTTGCGATTTCTAAGATGATTTGAATAATTGTGTTAAATAATCCGTTGGGAAGAACGACTTCACAATGATAAATTGAGACAACTCTCTTTCCTAATAGCCGTGCAAATAAAGCGGGTATCCATCCTTCTGCTTGCGGCAAATGCACGATGAGTACGTCATGCGATCGCACCTGTTGCCACGATTTCACAATCCAATCGAAAGACAAAAAACCTTTATGAATTTTTATAAAAGGCTTTGCCACTATGACTTCTCCCTGTCTTGCTAAACGCAATCTGGCTTTACCAGACATTGTAAGGACGGTCACCCTGTCACCTTTGATTGCTAATCCTTCAGCCAATCGTTTGGCATAAATAGACAAACCGGAAACGTATGGATCAAAATACGTGACAGAACAAAGAATATTCATACTGCGATAATCTGCTCCAACGATTTTTGTACATAGGGATATTTATTTTTGTATACTCTGTTGCGGTCAAAAACGTTATATATCCAATGAATTTTTGCAGGAACTTTTTTTACTACTAAATGATTGACGATATCCCAGTTATCCTCTACAAAATAGGCAAATCGTTTTTGACGCACAATGCGTTCTTTAAAAAGATGGGGTTGTTCATTTTTTTTGTTGAGAGTAATGCTGGTAAAGCACGATTGTAAGTCCCATCGATTGAGAAATCGTAAAAGATGATCTTCTAAAAATCCAAATCGTCCGGTTACAAGATGCGCCTCAATCTTATTTTCTTTCGTCAATCGACGAAGAAGAGAAACACCTTGTGCTGGAAACACACTGGACTCGTGTGCTAGAGACCACAGTGACTTCTCAAGTGATGTGTGCGGGACAAAAAAGCTTACCTTTTGAATTCCTAAGATATGTTGTTTTACAAACGATATGGGAAAACGCGCAAGGCGTGCGGGGTTGTATGCAATCACCCCATCAAAATCAAAACCTACAATAATTTTCCTTGGAGACATGCCCAAATGATACGCGTTTTATACAACGGTGTCGAGAAGTTGCACGAATGGAAATTTCGTTTTTTTGCAAAATTTCTCATCGCTCGTGATTAGTTTACATCCATGCTCCTTGGCTATAACTGCATATAACATGTCATAAACGCTCGTTTTGTATTGCTTAGCCAATCGCGCAGCATCAACGAGATTTTTTTTCGTAAAACTATGGATAACAAAATCAAACGTATTGAGAAGATGTAATAATTCTTCTATATCTTCCTGAGTATAGATCGACTTGGTGACCAGTGCGTTTGCTACTTCTAAATACAGAAGAGACGGTACTGTTATTCTCGTGGCTTTTGTTAGGTGATCGTGCAATAACTTTTTTGCACGATCGGCATCATCTTCTGTAGATTTTAATAATTTGATCGCAACGGAGGCATCAATAACATTCATTGTTCATACCTCATATCTATAAGTGCTTTGGTTAAATTTATATTTTTATATTTTTGGGCTATTTTCTTACCAATTTTATCAACAGATTCAAGAACATCTTCTGCTGTTTGCTTCTGATCCTTTGTTAAACGTTCACGTATGATCTCCGCAACACTTTTACGCTGCTGCGCTGCTATCATTTTAATATCCATGTACACGTCTTCAGGAATACGAATATTCGTGGTTATCCAGTTCATATACCACTATAGTACAATAGTACAATTGTATTGTCAAGAATGCAGGAGCGTACAAGTAAACGTTCTACTTGGGTTGACAGCACCGTACAAAATAAAAAAACGTACTCTTAGTGGAAGATTGACAGCAACGAACAAAGCGCCAGCGATATACTCTATGGGAAGTTGACAGGGACGTACAAAATTGCACTTTGCGTTATATACTCTATGGAAAGTTGACAGCCTGCCCAACTATCAACTCTCCATACAACATACAATCATTAGTGCAATTTTTACGTCCTAAACCTGCCCTTTACTCAGAAAATCGTAAACGATTATTCTGAGAACTATCAACTCCCCATACAAAATACCTCCGGCGCTTTTTCGTTGTAAACCTGCTTTACTCAGAACATTGCTTGCAATGATTCTGAGCCAACTATCAATCCTCCACCCAAAGTACGTTTTTGTTTAGAATACTTTTACTACTCACAACTTCTCGTTTGTCGCAATTGGAGAGATTCTAACGCGCAATTTTATAGTTGTCAATGATGAAGAAAAAAAAGATGAAAAAATACTGTGACAGTAAGCTAAAGCTAAAAAATTAGCTTCAAAAATAAATTTGACAAGAAATAAACTATGGTGCTACTGTATCTTTTGGAATCATTCGCGATGCCCATTGTGAATGGCACCATATATAAAAGGCATTACTTTACGTAGCTAAGTCCCAAACCTGACGCTAGCGGAAGTGATGCTTTTTTATTGCTTACAACGTAAACACAGGTATGCTTAATCCCTTTTCTTTGAGCTTTAGAAGCTCTCGGCGCACGTCGTCCCTATAGATCTTTCTCTCCCGTTCAAACGGGCTTATACGAGCCTTTTTGCCCATCCCCAAGACTCTAGCTACTAGTCCCAAACCTGACACTATTAATCTCATATATACAGTAAACTCCTTTGTAAACCCCTTGTCAAGTCCCATAGTTATATTTACTCCCCAATATCGATATCCCATAATTATTTTAATAATAAATAGACCGTCATAAAGCCCCAAATAATTTCTTATATTTTTATGTGGATAACTTGGGGAGATTACTTGACCCGCGCAAAAAACAGCTGTCCTGCAGGCGTCTGGTGAATTTTTGTAATAATGACCGTCAAGTCCTGACCTATCTTACCTTTGGCGTTCTCAACCACGACCATCGTGCCGTCTGGCAAATACCCTACTCCTTGCTCTCGCTCTCTCCCATCATGCGTAATTTTGACCACAAACTCTTCACCCGTTATCAGCGCGACCTTAAGCGCTTGTGCCAAATCCATTACATTCATCACCCGCACACTTTGTGCCCTAGCGACATGCGCGAGGTTAAAATCAACGGTAAGAAGCACTGCTCCCCACTTTTTGGCAAGAACCACGAGCTTACTATCCGCTTCTTTGGTCTCAATCGGGTCATCTTTGACCATCACGACTTTAAGCCACGGATTGTTGCGTTGGCCTTTGAGCTTATTGACCACATCCAACCCTCTTCTCCCCTTTTGACGCCGCAACGGATCCGCATCATCAGCTATATGTTGTAATTCGATGAGAATAAAGTTGGGGACGACCAACGTTCCGGTAAGAAATCCACTATTGACGATGGAAAGAATTCTACCGTCGATAAATACACTCGTATCGACGATAATCGGATGATCCCCAAGTTCTACTGGTTTCTCTACCGGCTCAGCTCTCTGAAATGGTCGCACCGTCATCTGTCCTAATGCCGTCAAATTTCTCACTATTTCCGCCGCTAACGCTTTCGTAAATGCTTTTGTCGTCTTTTGCGCGACAACTGGAGTACTTTCTGTTTTTTTAGGTTGCTTAACCATATCTTTATTGTACCAGCTAGACAGTTTTATATCAGAAGTTGTGAAGCTTTGGAAAGTGAGGACAACGTCGCTGGCGAGTAGATCGTGGAGAATCCAAGGCGTTTGGCTTCTTTCACCCGTCGGTCTTCTCCTGCCACTCGTCGAATTTCTCCTAAGAGTCCTACTTCACCAAACACGGCAGTCTTTGGGTCTACGGGCTTATTTTTAAATGAGGAAAGGATGGCAAAGCATACGGCAAGATCCACGGCTGGCTCATCAATTTTCATTCCACCGCTCACATTGACGAATACATCAAAGGATCCTAAAGGAATATTTAATCGTTTTTGTAAAATGGCAATAAGAAGCTGCAATCTATTGTAATCGAAGCCATTACCGACACGCCGAGGCATCGCTAGTTGCGAGGCGACAGCCAACGCCTGTATTTCTATGAGCATTGGTCGTGTTCCTTCAAGAATAACTGTGACAACTGATCCGGCGACATTTTTTACTCTATCCTGTAGAAATAGCGCCGAGGGATTGGTTACTTCATTCAATCCAGAATCCACCATTTCAAAAATTCCCACCTCTTCGACGGCTCCGAAGCGATTTTTGAGCGTTCGAAGAATTCTGGCGTTTGCAAACCGTTCCCCTTCTAGATACAAGACAGTATCGACCATGTGCTCTAGGACTTTGGGTCCTGCAATCGCCCCTTCTTTGGTCACGTGACCTATGATGATTATTGAAATCCCACATCGCTTGGCTACTCCAATAAGAAGCTCAGCGCTTCGCCTAATTTGTCCGACTGACCCTGCCATACCATCCAAATCTTCTGAAGCAAGTGTTTGAATAGAATCGACAATAACTAAGCTTTTTGCGCGATCGTTTTCAGGCAATGCTTCCAACGCCGAAACGATTCCTTCAACGGATGTTTCCGCAAGAATCGTAATATTCTCGCCATTTATACCTAATCGTTTCGCACGAAGTTTTACTTGCTCTGGCGACTCTTCTCCAGACACGTAAATACCACCCACTGCTCCCAAAATATGCAGAAGAAGTGTTGATTTGCCAATACCCGGATCCCCAGCTAGAAGGGTCACTGACCCAGACACAACTCCCCCACCCATTACTCGATCAAATTCGATAAACCCACTTTTCAAACGATTCTTATCAATGTGTTTGACGTCTGATAATTTCTGATAGACTATCGTTTTTCTGATAGCTGAAGACTGACGACTGACAGCAACATCCTTTACCGTTTCAATGAGTGAATTCCACGTGTCACAATTTGGACACTTCCCGAGCCAACTATGCGTTTCAAAACTACATTGTTGACACACGTAAACAGTACGAAGTTTCATGAAGCTATTTTACACTATTTTATTTGTGTCCGCCGGTCAACGTATCGAGGAATGCTTGTCGAGGTATGACAAAGCATGTACTATCCACAGTTTCACTTGCATCATATTTCAAACTTCCTAATTTTTTACCACCTAAGGCAATCGTTCGTGATACGTCAACTGGATCAAGCTGATTATTTTGATCATGAGTCACCCACACGGACACGGCACGGACATCTTTATAATTTAACCCGTTAAATACTTTATCAAGGGCTAGCTTAGTCGCACTATCTTCTGCTACTACACCAGTAGAACTCTCTTTGCCATACGATGACAACTCTAACACCTGCTCCTTTTCGTACACGCGTTTTCCTTTAGCCGCCTGCCATTCGTTTATCTTGTCTAAATGCTCTGGTTCGTAGACACTGACAAATCCTTCTGCTGCTTCTGGATCTAAGCGATTTGTTTCATTGGGCGTCCCAAAAACCCATACATCTTTAGTGTGTGTGACCCAATCTTGTATGGATTCTTCTTTATTGCCAGTCATGGGCAACATTCCGGAGGCAGATGTAAGATCGGTAAGTACAGGTTCAAAAACGGGAAGATTTCTCTCTGTGATAGGAACGATAATAACTGGCTCGTGAGAGAGAATTTCTTTTATATTCTGTCGTAGTGCCGCGCCTCCTGTACTTGATGGTATTTCTGTCATATTATCTATACCCCATCGGCTTCTCAGTCAACGCCATAGAAAGACTAATTTTTCGCTGATCAGGCTTCAAATCTTCGATAAGACAGAGAATTTCATCTCCTGCCTTTGGCTCTTCGCCCGGCGCTACTTTACTAATATGGATGAGTCCCTCTACTCCTGGGGACAACTCTACAAATATACCATACGGCGATACACGAGTCACTTTGCCTTTCACTTGGGTATCTTTCTCAAACATATCAAGCACATGCTCCCATGGATCAGGAAGAAGTTGTTTGAGTGATAATGTCACCTTACCTGTTTTGGCATCGACACTTATCACTTTGACCTTCAATGTATCCGCGACCTTCAAATACTGATTTGGATCGTCTACTTTTTCCCATGCAATCTCAGAGATATGGATAAGTCCTTCGACATCATGCTTCTCTCCATCTTTCTCGACCGTAAATTTGGCAAATGCGCCAAATGGAGCCACACCGGTAATGGTTGCCTCCACACTTGTATCCACAGGCACTGCATCGATAAGATCTCGTTGTTTGGCAAGCACTGCTTCTTCGGTAATCGCGCGTTGTGAGAAGACTAAACGATTGGTTGGCGCATCCACTTCAATTACTTTTACTTTGATGCGTCGGCCGACTGCTTTGTCTAATTGCTTTGAAAGCGTAGCGTCAAGTTGAGAAAGTGGCACGTAGCCTCGAAGCCCTCCGTAATCCACAAGCACACCACCACGAACGGATTCACGAAGCGCTACTTCTACAGATTCTCCACTCTTTTGAAGATCTGATAATTGAGTCCAACGCGTATCAAGAAGCGCTTTGCGAATAGACAAGACACTCTGTCCTCTATCGTTTTCTGCAACGATCACTTGAGCGGTCACTGTGGCACCGACTGTGAGACGAGAAAGCATTTCTTTGTACGTCTCAAGTTCTTTGTCCATGACGATGCCTTCGGTCTTGCCACCGATATTGAGGGCTATCTCGCGTCCCGTCATACGGGTGATAACACCTTCAACAACATCACCTTTTTTGAGACCCTTTAAGTTGTATCCTGTTTTTTTGAGAAGCTCCTCCATTGAAGTTGCGGGAGATTTTTTTGGTGTCGCTGCGACATCAGTCGCTGGAGAATCAGATTGTTTTTTTGCCATTAAATAAATACCACCTTTCTTTTAGTAGTCTGGGTATTATACCGCATTGAGAAGGGCTTCTCAATCAACAAAATAATTTTTAAAGCTTATCCTTGAGTCCTCCGGCCTCGACCTATCTTCCCGACTCCTTGCGAAATAGGTATTGTTGGCGCTGATATGTTTCACTTCCCTGTTCGGAATGGGAAAGGGTGGTGCCACATCGCTTCAAAGACCGAAAGGCTCAAAGATACAACGAGCAAGCGTTGCGTTCATGTAAATATAGTAGTAATTGCCTCGTAAGGAGGAGAAATCCTCTCACATGACATTCATTTCGTGTCGAAAAATATCATCCCGCCATAGGCGGGAATCCTTTGTTCCCCACAACTTCGATCAATTAGTATCAGTAAGCTAAACATCTTGCGATGCGTACACCCCTGACCTATCAACGTTGTCATCTGCAACGGATCTAATAACGATTTTTCATCTTGGGATGGGCTTGGTGCTTGAGATGCTTTCAGCACTTATCCCGACCGGATCTAGCTACCCTGCGTTGCCAGCGATAACGCTTAACAACAGGCACACCAGGGATCCGTCCCTCTCGGTCCTCTCGTACTAGAGAGAGCTTCCCTCAAAAATCGAGCGCCCACACTGGATAGAGACCGAACTGTCTTACGCATAAACCTCAACTATTACTAGTTGTATGGACTATATCTTCACCCTCCGAATCGAAGGGGTCGACGTGTTATTCACCATCTGGCGAATCTGCTCCTCGCGGAACAAGTCTCTACGGGATCAAATATGCTTTGAAGCAAAAAACTCTTTCAACTTTACAGAAGTATTTACTCGTTTCTTTGAATAATTCAACTCAATAAAACGATCAACCTCTACTGCGAGTCGTAAAAGCGTTTCTTTTTTCATTTTTCTTCCTGACCCAGGCATTTGTGAGAGGACGTCAAGCGCAACCTCAGCCTGTTTCTTTTTCAATCGAAGATATGGAGATAAAAGCCTTAATACTTTTGTCACATCTGAAACGCCCACGATAGTATATTCACACATACCATCATTTCTTTTTCGTATGTATCCAACATCGTCAAACTGAACCTTAAGCCATTCGAAAAATGAGATATATTGCTGCTTTTGATAAAAGACGACGCTCGCGCGTATTTGATATCCCAACACATAATCGTGTCGGTATACCAGTTGCAACATAATGCAACCATCTCCATCCAAAAAACCTGCAATATATGCTCGCTCTTCTTTTGTCATACTTGTCTTACCCTCGGTATTGCCCAATATATCGTTCGTAAAATATACAGGGTTTCACCGATTTTAGTCGATTCTTTCTATACTTTTCCTCGGTGGGTGATAGAAAGCGGAAGTGCTCTGACTTCCCTTTTATTATCCGTCATTACTGACGGAGAACGCAATAAGTTTTACGTTCTGAACCCAGCTCGCGTACCCTTTTAACCGGCGAACAGCCGGACCCTTGGGACCTTCTCCAGCCCCAGGATAGGATGAGCCGACATCGAGGTGCCAAACCGCCTCGTCGATATGGACTCTCGGAAGCGATCAGCCTGTT
>JBBTUH010000029.1:0-1727 GCA_038063875.1 Patescibacteria group bacterium
TTTGCCGCGCTCCATTATCCAGACTATTGTCTTCACAAAAGGGGGGCTTGACAAAATGATGAAGCCATAATTGTAGAAGGTTCGCCATTCAAATTCGCACCGAATACGATTACGATCAAAAAAGGTGTTTTGACAAAAATTGTTTTTAAAAATTTGAAGGGATCACATGACTTTGTCGTTGACGGGCTCGGTATACGAACGAAAATCCTCAAAGATGGTGAGGAAGAAGTACTAGAATTCACGCCAGAAAAAACTGGTTCATTTGAATTTTATTGTTCTGTCGGCAGTCACAGAGCAATGGGTATGAAGGGGACACTGATTGTTGAGTAAGAATAATATTTTCAGCTAGACTTCAGCAACACGCATGTATAATGTATCCATGCGCATACTTGTCATAGAAGATGAACATAGGATAGCTCATGCGTTGAAAAAAGGACTTGAGCAAGAAACGTATGCAGTAGATATCGCATACAACGGCAATGATGGGTATGATCTTGCCATAAGTGAAGAGTACGATGTTATTCTCCTTGATGTCATGATCCCAGAGATGGACGGCATGACACTTCTTACGAATCTTCGAGCGAATGGAAAACATACTCCCATCCTCATGCTGACTGCCAAAAGTCAGATAGAAGATAAGATACGAGGTCTTGATAGTGGTGCTGATGATTACCTTACCAAGCCATTTGCGTTCGAAGAACTCCTTGCGCGTGTGCGAGCGCTTATCCGAAGACCTCAAAAATCTCAAGGATCGACACTCATTGTTTCCGATGTTTCACTCGATACACATACAAAAATGGTGACACGAGATGCCACACCCATTACGCTTTCGCAGAAGGAATATGCACTTTTGGAGTATCTATTGCGCCATCCTAAGCATGTTGTGACGAAAGATCAGATTATTGCGCATGTGTGGAACTATGATGCAGATGTGCTGCCAAATACCGTCGAAGTCACGATAAAGAATTTACGAACAAAGTTAGAGAAACCATTTCCCAACAAAGAATCAATCATAAAAACAGTGCGAGGATTTGGGTATACATTAGGATAATATGTTTACAAAAGCACGATCGCGTCTTACATTTTGGTATTTACTCATTATCATGATGGTGAGTATAGCTTTTAGTGCGGTGATTTTTCAGTTCCTTTCGCATGAGGTGGAGCGGTTTGCCAGAGCTCAACGATTTCGTATAGAACGAGGGCTTCCAGATCCTCGATTACTATTTGAGCGCACTATGCCCCCACCTGTTATTGATCCTGATTTAGTAGCTGAAACGAAGAGTCGCATTATCTATATGCTTACAATTATTAATGGAGTTATATTAATTTTATCTGGAGGGTTAGGATATATTCTCGCTGGCAGAACGCTGTCGCCAATACAAGAAATGCTTGACGAACAATCACGATTCATCTCTGATGCATCACATGAATTAAAAACTCCTATTACAGCGATAAAAAGCATGATGGAGGTGGAACTGAGAAACAAAAATATGACGCTTGTTGAGGCCAAAGAAGCATTGCGTGGTGGTGTGTCTGAAATGAATAAACTGCAAAAGCTCACACAGTACTTATTGGAACTGACGCATTCAGAATATAAAGGAAAAGCATTACCGCTTACTACAGTGTCCTTTGTAGAAGTAGCTGAGGAGGCGAAACGTCGAGTACTATCCCTTTGACCCGTCCCCTTTAAACTAAGACAAGTTTCTAGATAAAATAGAAACATTTAA
>JBBTUH010000030.1:0-13325 GCA_038063875.1 Patescibacteria group bacterium
CTTTTGACGGTCAATTAGATGAGATAAGAATATCCAGTACGGCCCGTTCATCAACCTGGATTTCCACTCAATACAACAACCAAAATTCACCTTCAACATTTTTTACTACAGGAGGAGTTGAAGAACATAAAGCTAGGTCTGTCCTTAATTTCGCTTTTGACGAGGGGTATGGGACCACCGCCCGTGATTCTTCTCCCAACGGATATACCGGAACGTTGTCTGGCACAACCACCCCGTCCTGGCAACCGGAAGATCTGTGCATATCGGGCAAATGTCTTTATTATGAGGGATCCGTCGCTTACACGAGTGTCACAACATCGGTCCCTAACGTCCAATCCGTTTCATTTTGGGTGAAGCCAAAAACGAATGGTGAAACACTGGTTGATTTTGACGGAGGAACGCATTATCTCTCTGCATCCTCTGGTACCATTACTGCTACAGGATTTTCCACGCCAACGGTTTATGTCAACGGTGTTTCCGGCGGTCTGTTGGTTGCTAATGCCTGGCAGCATGTGGAGGTAACGACCGCGACCGCTTTTACTGCATCAGCTATTACTATTGGTAAAAAAACTGCCTTCCTTAATGGCTACATTGATGAATTTAAAGTCTATGACTATGCCCGGACTGCCGCACAAGTAAAGCTGGATTTCAACTCCCGCAATTCTCCCGCCGGTGTCGCCGCGCGCTTCGGACCTGACCTTGGGAACACCCTATCAAACGGGCTTGTTGGATATTGGAAAATGGATGAAACAGCTGTCGGTACAGCTGCAGATTCATCCGGAAACAGTATGACCGGAACCAATACCGGCACGACCGTTGCCGCCGGAAAATTTGGAAATGCGCGCGGTTTTTCCGGAACTGATCAAATATCGGTCAGTTCAATTGCTAATGTAAAAACCATCGCCTTTTGGATAAATCCAACGAACACCACAACCGATATTATACGTCTAAGTACCTCTCCGACCACAAATATTACCGCTGCAGGATCAGTTGCGACTGCCGGGATGACCGGCGCTACTATCTATGTTAATGGTCAGATTGCCAGTGCTTTGACTATAAATGTATGGAATCATGTTGTTATTACCACAACGTCAGGAATTACTGCAGATGGCATATTGCTTGGGCGGGTGAGCGCCGCGCTTGCCGGAAGTTTGGATGATGTTCGTATGTACAACCGCGCGCTTTCTCCCGCCGAAATCCGCCAGCTTGCGGACTGGGCGCCGGGGCCGGTTGGATACTGGAAACTAGATGAAAATACGTCAACAGCAGCAAATGATTCATCGGGAAATGGTAATCCCGGAACTTTAACAAATTCACCTGTTTGGACCACAGGAAAATATGGATCAGCTGTCTTGTTTTCTGGTAGTAATCAACATATTTTAAACTCCACTTTTGACTATGACTTCATTGATGATACGGATTTTTCCGCAATGACTTGGTTCAAACACAACACAGCCTCCGCCCAAGAGGTAATTTTATCCAAATATCAGGAAGCCGGGTATAAAATAATTATGGAGTCTGACGGTGATATTACTTGTGGCCTTGATTACGACTCAACTTGGACGCCGACTGATTCAATCACCTCAACTGCCGCAACCTATGATGACAGTAATTGGCATCATATTGCCTGTGTTAAATCCGGGGCGGCCAGTTTAAGCCTTTATATTGATGGAGTATTAATTGGATCAGATGCGTCAATTACGGCCACCAATACTTTAACAAATTCCGATCCTCTTTATTTAGGAATAGATGCCGATGGTACTTCAAATGATTTTACCGGCTCTCTGGATAATGTTCAAATTTATAATTACGCCCGTACTTCTGGTCAAATAATCGAGGATATGAACGCCGGTCACCCTGCCCCCGGCTCGCCGGTTGGCTCATCCCCAGTTTACTGGAAATTAGATGAGGGATATGGAACTGCCGCTAACAATAGCGGCAATGGAGGAAGTAGTTTAAACGGATCTATCACCAGTGGAACATGGACGAACGCGGGAAAATATAATAAGGCTTTGACTTTTACCGCGAGCACTTCAGTGACGACTACTATTATAGATCCTGCATATTCCAACACCGTTTCATTGTGGGTCTATCCGACGACTTCAATTGCCAGTAAAACATTGGTAACCGCGACCAAATTTATAACCGATTCTTCCAGTCGACCAACCTATGGTTCTTGTGTAGGAACTGCATTAGCTCTTTCGACGTGGACTCACATTATAGCAGTATCGAACGGCTCAGGATCGTGTGCAATGTATCAAAATGGTAATGTGACAGCAACCGGAACTACCGGAGTGACGTTCGGTACGTCAATTAATATTGGAGGATTAAGTTTTATTGGATCGATTGATGAGTTTAGATTTTTTAATTTTCCGGTAACCGCCGACCAGGTAAAACTGCTATATAATCAATCATCACAAGCCGCCCTTGGCGCCCTCTCTACCGACTCCTCCGGCGTCGCCAGCAACGCCGACACGGATAGTTACTGCCCCCCCGGACAAGGTTCTGTCTGCACCCCGCCGGTCGGCGAATGGAAAATGGATGAAAATACAGGGATCGCCACTACCTATGACACTTCTACCGGAGGGAGGAACGGGACATTAACCAGCATTATCGGATCAAGCTGGGTGCAGGGCAAAATCGGAGCGGCGCTTCAGTTAGACGGCAGCGCGGATTTTGTAGATATAGGCACTGGCCCCTCAAGCGTCAAATCAATCAGTTTTTGGGTCAATCCGATCACCACCACCGAATATTTTATTAATCTTACTTCAACTACCGACTATATTTGGGCTAATGCAGGTACGGTTACGGCAACCGGTTTAACCAGCCCGACTATTTATGTAAACGGCATTCAATCCAGCGCCATAACGGCTGGTAGTTGGCAACATATTGTCGTTACCACGGCAACGACAGAAAACGCCAGCAATCTTGACCTCGGCCGAACGCAGGACACCAATTATTTAGAAGGAAAAATTGATCACGTCCGACTCTATGATTATGCCTTGACTCAATCCCAAATATTCTGGGATTATAATCGTGGAAAACCTGTTGGCTGGTGGAAACTGGATGAAAATACAGGAACCGCTGCCAACGATTCTACCGGCAACAGTACTGCAGGTACTTTAACTAATACTCCCACCTGGGCCACGGGTAAATTCAATCAAGCTGTTTCATTTGCAGGCAGTAATCAGCATGTGTTAATAGGGGATGATCCTGATTTTGATTTTGCTGATGATGAGGATATGACGCTTACGACTTGGTTTAAGCATTCTGCTGCCTCTGCCCAGGAAATAATATTGTCTAAATATAATGAAGCCGGGTATAAAATAATCATGGAGTCAGACGGGGATATCACCTGCGGCTTAGATTATGACGCCAACTGGACACCAACTGATTCGGCCACATCAACCGCCGCAACGTACGATGACGGCAACTGGCACCATATTACGTGTGTCAAAACCGGTGCAACAAGTTTAAGCTTGTATATTGACGGAGTCTTAATCGCAACAGATTCTTCAATTACAGCCACAAACACTCTAACAAATGCTGATCCTTTATATTTAGGCATTGATGCCGATGGGCTGTCCAATGATTTTACTGGATCACTTGATGATGTAAGAATATATAGATATCCTCTTACCGCCCAACAAATTAAAATCGTCATGGGGGAGGGGGCGGTGCGATTTGGGCAGTAAACTGGCTCGCTGTAGACAACATGTCTGTTACGCGATATGCTAAAGCACTTATATTCACGGTCGTTGACTGGGAAAAATTGCAGGATCAGGAACGAAAGCAACACATGAAAAACGCCAATGAAATGCGTGATAGGAGATTTTTTTTACAAGCGATGAGCATCGTCATACCGAGTTTGTATTATGTTTTGAATACTTCTTTTAGAGAGAGGAGATCCGAGAAAGAATCATATCAGATGCCAATCGATTTTCGATTTGGAGACCATACTCTTCACCTAGATGATGTTGAATCGGGCAGGTACTCACTTGTATTAGGCGAAACGAATGAGTGGGATTTGAAAGATTATAACGGCGATTTCAATTCTGGCAATAAACCGCATCCGGAAGATATACGACAAGTTGTCGAGAACTTGTTGTATGTAGTTAAAAATGGAGGAATAAACAGTGCAAAAAGAGTTGCTGAAAATCATACGCACTACCTTCAGATGGCCCGGTCGTCCGGTATTGAAATGGCGGTTAGCGGCAGTCTGTCCCCTCATTCATTGAATCAGACTCAGCTTGATTATTTTGATAATTTAGTTACCAATACGTTCCGTAAAGAACAAAACATAGTATCACCTGTGGCCGTAGCTTTGCCGGGAGCAGCTTTCATTCATAGTATTTTAAAAAAAGATTCACAGCGGACGGTTCTATTTAAAGGTGTCGCATCATTAGGACTTGAAGCTGTCGCACTCACGAATCGAGATTATTTATCATATTTTTTCATGAATAGGGTAGAAAGACTTATTCAAAACGCTAGTCTCCGAATACGAAATACAACGATGGCTTACAATGCGCGTCTGGTTGAGGAACTCCTTGAGTTTTTGCCCTCCATAGAAGAGGCAGTCATGAAGCAAGATAGGGTGAACCTATTTTATGCAGGAGGCATACATAGAGGCTTAAAACGTGATTACCAAAAAGGTTTGGTCTTTTTACAATCCAAACTTATTTCACAGACGGAAAAGTATGTGAATACCTTTATTCAACTGCTTTCCCCAGATAAAAATGTCAGCTTTTTTGATGAGGATAAAATTTTGAACCTGTTTGTGTATTTGTCGAAAGCGTATAGTTTCCCAATTGGCTCATTTTATACGCTACCCAAATATAGGGATAATGCATATCTTAGTCTGTCCGATTCTCCAAGACTTATTCTCTGGAAGCAATGCGCTAGGTCTTTCGCTGGGGTACAGGAGCAAGAAAAGATAAAGGCTGGAAAACTTTTCGGCAGGCTTGTGGAGGAAGATATGCATCATTTTAATCAGACTGAAAGAAAGAGTATCCCTCAAAAAAATGCGATGTTTTCTCGGATGCTTACTAATAGAGACATGGGACGTATTCCAAAAGAATCAGATATGCAAACATATTTTTCGGGAATCTGGGATTTCGGAGGCAAACGCCCACAGCTATTAGTTTCAGAAGGCGTTCCTTTTGTGGTTGATGCCACTGAGCTATATCGGTGAGTGGACAAACGGAATGATTCGCAGTATTATAAAAAATAATATACGTACATATGAATAAATCGATAGTTATAAGTATTGTGGTAATTTTGCTTGGTTTAACTGTCGCCTCGTCGTATGCAGGTGTTTATTATTATCGTCAATATCGTTTGATGGTGACAGATAGCCAAAAAGTAGTAGAGGTTCAAGAGCAAATAATTTTGAAAAAAATCGCTTCTGTTATGGATTTACCCTCAGAAAAGCCTTCAATTGTCACTGTCACTGACAGGGAGAAGCTTCAGGGTCAAGAGTTTTTTAAAAAATCTCAAAATGGCGACAAAATTATTATGTATGAAGCTGCAAAACGGGTCATACTTTATCGACCTTCGACAGGACGTGTGATAGATGTTGCACCGTTGGTTTTTAATACGCAAAATAACTCAGTATTTACCGCTGAAAGTACCATCCCTACGCCGACGCTTATAATAAACAAGGAGTCCTCGCTATCTGGTTCAATAAATTTGAAGCCCACTAATTATTCTTCTCCATCAAGTATATTTATTCCCTAAACTATTCGCGGAGAACAATTCAAGCGTGTGTTCTACGCCCTTACCATCGTCATCGCTAGCTTTTTAGCTTCGTCGAGGAAAAATTTCTTGAGAGTTTCAAGGGTCAGTTTTTTTTTCATGATGGGGAGAGTGGTTAACTCGACAGCGTTGCTATAAAGCGAGGATGCAAAAAGCGGCTCAATATCCATTTTAAATTTATGTGCTACTCCTTCCCGCAAGTCCCACGTGGTATATTTTTTCAGTAAATAATACAAGTCGACATAGTCTTTGGTCGTGGTTCTTTGCGATAGGGTCATAAGTTTGTTGACGCTGATATCTGCCATACTATCGATCGGCAATCCGTGATAATCTTTGTTTGATGATTCGAGTAGTTTGTATGGGTAATAGACAATATCCACTTTTAATTTTTGTTTTTTGGGAAATGTAATAGTATAGGCTAGACGATCATGGATGCGGACGTAGTCGATAGATTGTACGATGGGGCCAATACGCTCTGACATGCTTCGCACAACGCGAGGTTCATCAAGCGGATGTGGGGAAAATAAATCAATGTCTTCTGACATACGATGATTCAGATAACACGCGGATAGGGCTGTGCCGCCTGTTAGGTAAAAAGTGTCTTTTATATATGGATCACCAAGAAGAGTGGTAAGAAATAATTTTTGAATCGTTGTGAAGTGAAACGTTAGATTTTTCCCCATATAAGATATTTAAATAGTTTCCGGCGCAGAGGATCTATGTCAAGTAGTTTCCAGTTTTTTTTTACTGCAGAAAGTGATATTTTTCGTCTACCCGGTCCGTAGTTAATCATTCGTTCAAGGATAAGCAGTCTGCCCCACGCACTTTTTTTCAAATCTTTTTCCCGATAGTCCCAGATGTGCATGAGTTTATTGTACACCCATTTTTGAGGTATTGACAATAGATAGAGCCTGTAGTAAATTATCTGTACAAATTAATATGGCGTTGATGGTGTCGAGCACCGGAGCCAGCTTCTGAAGAAAGGATTCTCGATTTTCGGGATGACAAGTACGAAGCATAAAGAGGGAAACGTGATCTTCCGTCAAGGCTATACGGGGATTTTTTGTTTCGTATAAACATACGTTTCTAAAGTCGGGGTGGCACCATGGTTCGACCTTGCTCACCACAAGCTCAACCGTCCCCTTGGACTTCTCTCGGTCTTTACCGGGAGAGATCCAAGGGGATTTTTCGTGGCTACTTAGCGAATAAATTCATATTTATGAGCTTAGAAGCCGACGAAACCCCGCTACCTGCGCCCCTCCGACGCGTGGACGTAGACCACGGGAGGAGGTAAACATGGTGTGGGGTTTGTGGAAAGGAAATATATGAAAACAAAACAAACAAATAAATTATGGGGCGCGGCATTTAGCCAAAAACCCTCTGATGCAATGATTGCGTTTACTGCAGGTCGCGATGTGGTCGGGATTCCGCCCGCAGATCAAGCGTTATTGCCATATGACATATGGGTGAATAAGGCGCATTGTGTAATGCTTGGAAAAACTGGCATTATTCCAAAGTTTGATGCCGCAAAAATACTTGCTGGACTCAATGAGCTTGAACATAATAAAACATTTACTCTTGATCCGTCCAAAGAAGACGTGCATACAAATATAGAATCGTGGTTAACGTCAAAGTTAGGTGTAGACGTTGCTGGAAAGCTTCATACCGCGCGTTCGAGAAATGATCAGATCACTACAGATATGAAGATGTATTTGCGTGATCAAGTATTGTTGTGTGTTGACAACAGTATCAAACTCACTCAATCACTTCTCCAATTAGCAGATGCGCATAAAGCTGTGGTGATGCCGGGATTTACGCATCATCAGCACGCAATGGTCACGACGTTTGGGCATATATTGGCTGGATTTGCCAACATGGTTATTCGCGATATCGATCGTTTTCAATCATGGTTTCCATTGCACAACACAAGCCCGCTTGGAAACGTTGTGTCTTATGGTACGAGCTTCTCTATAGATAGAAAAATGACGGCTGAATTACTCGCATTTGATGGGCCGGATCACAATTCTATGGATGCAATTACGAATCGTTGGGAGTCGGAAGCGGATTTGGGCTTTGCAGTAGTCTCTCTCATGAATCATCTATCACTTATTGCTGAAACGTTGATTCTCATGGCGACGCCAGAGTTTGGGATGGTGAAACTTGCGGATCAATATAGCACGGGAAGCTCCATTATGCCCCAAAAGAAAAATCCAGATCCGTTAGAAGTTATCAAAGGCAAAGCGGGATTTGCTCAGGGGCAATTAGTGAGTTTGCTTTCTATGGGAAAGAGTAATTTCATCGGGTACAACCGTGATTCCCAATGGACCAAGTATATCGTTATGGATCTTGTCAACGAATGCAAGCTTGCTCCAATCGTTCTTGGAGGAGTGTTAGAGACGTTGATTATCAACACAGGCGTTATGGAGAAGTGGTGTCACAAAGGCTTTATCGGTGCGACAACAGTGATGGAGCAAATAATACAAGAAACCCATATGCCGATGCGTGAAGCGAAAGTAATTGTAGAAAATATGGTGAAAGCGGGCAGCGACAAGCTTGATCTTGACCCCAAAAAGATTATTGCGTGTACGAAATCCTACGGGTCTCCTGGGAAAAACAGTATGAAAACGAGTTTGAAAAAATTCAAAAAGAAGCTTTCGGCACATAAAGCATGGCTTGTGCGAAAGAAATCGGATCGAGTCCGCGGTCTGGTACTGTTGAGCGCATATATAAAAAATTTAATAAAGGAAACGTATGAAAAATAAAACAAATTATATCAAAGTATCATCGTATGAAGCCAAAATAGGAGAGGTGAAGAAAGTGCTTCTTCTGTATTCAGGAGGGCTTGATACAAGTGTGATGCTCAAGTGGTTGCAGGATACGTATCATGTCGACGTGATCACCCTTACTATGGATCTGGGGCAACAGAATGATGATTTAGTTGCAATTCAAAAGAAAGCGCTCAAATTTGGCGCGAAAAAAGCGATTGTTTTGGACGTCAAAGACGAGTTTGCCCAAAAGTATATTTCTCTGGGTATTAAAGCAAACGCGTGTTATCAAGGAGAATATCATCTCTCGACTCCCATTGGTCGTGCGATTACATCAGCCAAGGCGGTAGAGGTAGCCAAACAGGTAGGTGCTGATGCAATAGCCCATGGATGTACGGGGAAAGGCAACGATCAAGTCAGATTTGAGGGATACATGCTGACCCTTAATCCCAATATTAAAATTATTGCTCCTGTCCGTGAGTGGGATATGGATAGAAATGAAGAAATTCGCTATGCCATAAAACACGATATCTCCGTGCCAGCGAGTATAGACTTTCCGTATAGCGTCGATGACAACATGTGGGGAATGACGTGGGAAGGAGGAGAAATAGAAGATCCGCAGTTTATCCCAAAGGTTGAGAAGTTTCTGACGACGTATACATTAGCTAAAAACGCGCCCGATACAGAGGAGTTTATAAAAATAACGTTTAAAAATGGGATACCGACGGCATTGAACGGTAAAAAGATGAAGGTAGCTTTACTTATTATGATGCTTAATAAAATAGCTGGCAAGCATGGCGTCGGTGTAGTGCATTTGGTTGAGGACCGTCTCATAGGACTCAAAGACAGGGGTGTGTATGAGTTGCCGGCGGGTCACGTCATCATCACTGCGCATAAAGCATTGGAACAATATGTGTCGACGCGTGAATTGAATGAGTTGAAAAATCAACTGGATATCAAATGGGCATATCTTTGTTATGGTGCGAAATGGTTTGATCCTGTTATGGGAGCGATCAATAGTTTTAATGAAATGGTCAATCAAAAGGTAACGGGTGTGGTAACGGTCAAACTATACAAAGGTACTGCAACCATCGTAGCCATGACATCGCCATTTGCCATGCATCACGCATCTTTTACGACCAGTGGAGGCTACAAGTACAACGTAAACGCAAGTGCTGGATTTATCGAGGTATATACGTTACAGATGAAGTTAGCACATCAGGTTTCGAAGGGGGGTGAGTGAGTATGGGAGAACCTTTTTTCCAGCAAGAAGTTATGCTGCAGCAGAAGCGCATTTTAATAAGCAAGCAGATTTTCAGCAGGTCTTTGGATCAAGCCATCTTGGTACTAGTGATGCAGATGAAGTGGCAAAGAAATGGAAGAAATTCAAAAAGATTGTACTAAAGAGTCATAAATATGTTGTAAGTAAGTCTGTTAATGCTGAACATCAAGAAGGGGATGGGGGTTGAGAAATATTGTCGAAAGGGAGAATTCTAGATGTTCCCGTTCGATAACAAAATGGTATAACATATGAATATATTTATACAAATAGATAGTAGTCAATAAATATGCTATAGCATATTTATTGACTACTTCGAGAAGATGTAACTATGAAATTTGTTATAGAAAACGAGGTGTTTGAACTATTGCCAGATTTGGTGATTGGTATACCCCTTATCAAGGGTTTTGATAATACAAAGGGGAAAGATAACGCGGTAAAGTTTCTTCGAAATACAGAGGCAACGCTTCGAGAAACCATGACGCTTGATCAGTTTTGGCAAGATCAGCGCATAACAAGCTATGGTGATGCATTTAAAAAATTTGGAACAGATCCTGAAATACGAAGACCAGCACATATTGCGTTAGCCAAGCGTATTTTAGAAGGTGGTCACCTGCCTGACATCAATCCGATAGTTAATATATACAACGCTATCAGTTTGAAACATCTTACGCCGTTTGGTGGAGAGAATTTAGACGTCTTGAAGGGCGACTTTCGATTGTTTATCGCCAAGGGCGGGGAACAGTGGATTCCCATTGGAGGGGATAAAGCAAAACCAGCGTTGAAAGGTGAATTAGTATGGGGGGATGATATTGATTTATCTACCCGTGCGCTCAATTGGCGTCAGTGTGAGCGGACCAAGATGACAGACAAGACAAAAAATGGATTTTTTGTCATGGATGGCTTTGTTGACGTCAATAAACAGGTCATGGAAGAGGCTAGTAAGGAATTTATAGCTGTGGCGACACAGCTATGTGGTGGGGAAGCGAGCATGTATTGGATGGACCGAGAAAATTGTGCGATAATTACCAATAGTTTATGAAAATACAGCTACAACACTTATTTCAGGACCTTTTAAACGATATGGGCATTGATGATGTCGTCGTTGACGTGGTGATGACGGAGAATGCAACAAACGGGGACTACACCACAAATATTGCAATGAAACTTGCGAACGTATTAAAACGATCTCCGATGGATATAGCACTACAGGTCAAGAAAGAAGTTGAAAGTCTAAAGTTGAAAGTTGAGAGTAAAGGTGAGGATCTAAATAAGGCTAAAGATAATCAAAATATATCATCAATTGCAACACATAAAGATATATTACAGGCTATAGATCACATTGAGGTAGTCACACCAGGGTTTATAAACATCTTTTTGACCGAAGCTAGTCTTAGCAATAGCGTCTCTGAAGTGCTAAAACTCAAGGAGAGCTATGGTACGAGCTCTTTAAAGGAGGTTAAGACCATCATGGTTGAATTTGCTCATCCCAATACCCACAAAGCCTTTCATATCGGGCATTTACGTAATATTACGACAGGCGAGTGTGTGGTTCGTCTTTTGGAAGCCACAGGGCACACGATTATCAGAGCCAATTATCAAGGAGACGTGGGTATGCATATCGCGAAAGCATTGTATGGACTGATGAACGTTTCTGAGTTTGCTGATCAGGTTGAATCTATGCGTGTTAAAGAAATTCACGAAAAAGTTGAATTTTTAGGGAAAGCCTATGCGGCAGGTTCTGCGGCGTTTGAAGCCTCAGATGAGGCTAAAGTAGCTATTAAAGATATAAATATTAAAATATACGCCAAAGACGAGAGTGTGTATCCATTATATAAAGAGACACGACAATGGAGCTTAGACTACTTTGAAGCCATATATAAGCGCGTTGGTACTCACTACGACCGTTATTACTTTGAAGGTGAAGTGTACGAAACAGGAAAAAAATATGTGTTAGAAGGGTTGGAAAAAGGTATATTTGAAAAAAGTGAAGGCGCTATAATTTTTGCTGGAGAGAAAGTTGGCCTTCATAACCGGGTTTTTATCAGTTCAGAAGGCAATCCGACGTATGAAGGAAAAGATATGGGGCTAGGCAGGCTTCAATTTGATGAATATCATCTTGATTTGGTATTACACGTCTTAGGCCCTGAGCAATATGGGTATACGCGCGTCATGTTCGAAGCGCTTGCTCAATTATTTCCAGATACCCGAGACAAACAATATCATCTGGTATATGGTTGGGTGAACTTAAAAAGCGGCAAAATGAGCTCAAGAAGTGGCAATGTTGTTTTGGGCGAGTGGCTTCTTGACGAAGCGAAGAAGGAAATCAAGAACATACTATCTACTAATCGGTCAAACTATACAGAAGTAGACCAAAAAGATATAGCAGAAAAGGCAGCGGTGGCCGCCGTAAAGTATGCGTTTCTTCGAGTTTCTATCAATCAAGAAATTGCATTCGATCTAAATAACTCCGTTTCTTTTGAAGGTGATAGTGGACCATATCTTCTCTACACGTACGCGCGGTGTAAGAGTGTGTTGATCAAATCTCAATCTCCAATACTCAATACACAACAAGGTTCTTGGAAATTGGATATTGGTGATTGGTTATTGAACCCAGAAGAGCGATTACTTGCACGATATATTCATTTCTATCCGCAGATCGTGGCAGACACCGCGTCAAGTTTCTCGCCTAGTATCCTTTGCAAATATCTTTTTGAATTGGCATCTGCTTTTAATAGTTTTTATGCAAAGCACAAAATTGGTGAGTCTGCCTCTCGTTTGCAATTGACAGAGGCTGTTTCACAAATACTTAAAAATGGCCTGTATCTATTGGGCATTACGACCGTTGAGAAGATGTAGAAGCGGTGTGATATACTTATTCTATGGCTTTTATTTGGGATTACGATAGAAAAGAATTGGAAAAAACCGAAGAAGGACGCATTAAAATTCTAGAGCGTACGCTCAATTATGGTCCTGAACCAGAAGAAAAAATTAAGCTGGATGATGTGAAAAAATATTTTGGAAAAATGCAATTATTTCCATTAAAGCAACGATTATTTGAGTTACTTATATGGGGAAAGTATCGATCCTTAATTCCGAACAAAAAATTGTTTTGAGTGCCCTTGCGAAACAAAAAATAGTCATTTCTGACTATTATTTTACTGGTGGGACAGCGCTTTCGGAGATATACCTTCATCATAGAGATAGTGTGGATTTGGATTTCTTTTCTTTAAAACCAGTGGATCAACCAAAGATAACTGAAATGCTCAAGTCATGCTTTGATGCTTTAGGAGTAACGTTAGAGATGCAATTTGTCGATCCTGTTTTGATGTGTTATCTGTCTTTTCCTCATGGTAAAAAGCTTAAAGTAGATTTTGCCCAGTATCCGTATCCGCAACTTGAATTATCAAAGAAGCATATCGGAAATTTAAAAGTCGATAGTCTTATCGATATCGCAATCAATAAAATGCAAACGATCACACAGCGACAAGAGGTCAAAGATTTTGTTGACTTATATTTTCTATTGC
>JBBTUH010000031.1:0-12153 GCA_038063875.1 Patescibacteria group bacterium
CGTTTTGATAACCTAAACTACTACTTTTACCAACACGAAACGTCACTTAACTCACGAGAAACAGACTGTGCCAACACAGAAGGTATATTTCGCATCATTCAATCTATTCCCTCTCCCAAAGCTGAACCGTTCAAACGTTGGCTCGCTAAGGTGGGATATGAGCGTATCCAAGAAATTGAAGACCCTGAATTAGCAACGAAAAGAACGCGAGCATTATATAAAGCCAAGGGCTATTCTGACGGGTGGATAGAAAAACGCATGCGTGGCATCGCTATCCGCGAAGAACTTACAGATGAATGGCAAAAGCGAGGTGCTGCATTACAAAAGGATTATGAAATCCTTACTGCGGAAATTTCCAAAGCCACATTTGGGATCACACCAAAACAATATAAAAAGTTAAAGGGATTACAACGGCAAAATCTTCGTGATCATATGGATGACTTTGAACTTATCTTCACCATGCTGGGTGAGCGCGCCACTACTGAAATTCATCGCACAGAAGACTCTCGTGGAGTACCAAAGCTTACACAAGATGCCAAAGAGGGCGGGGATATAGCAGGTGGTGCGAGGAAAAAACTAGAAAAACGCCTCGGGCGCCCCATCGTTTCCAAAAAGAATTTCTTACATGCTTTGAGGAAGCCTTAGCATTGTCCCTATGAACGCAGTATAATTAATGATAATGTGCGGGTGTAGCTCAATGGTAGAGCGCCAGTTTTCCAAACTGGTGACGAGGGTTCGATTCCCTTCATCCGCTCCACTTTCCTACTTGTCGGAAAGTGGAGTGTCTCTACTCCTCTGCTCGGACTTATTTTATCAGAAATTCATAATTGCTGCTGTTGCGAGAAAAAGGGGTAAAGGGGAAAATGAATCGCAACAGCATTCCTTGCGCTCCAGCCGCTTCGCGGCTGTCGCGAATTATTCGCTCTGTTTATGCTCGCCACGCTGCGCGGGGCTCGTCGGGCGCGGTTTAATTTTCTTCGTATTCCTTATTCATGCAGTTTTCTTTCCGTGTGAAGTGATTCCCGATAGATATTTCTACGATATAACGCTTCCGATAAATCACAAATTTGGTATTTTGCTCGTACACAATACACAAAATGCTTATGACTTTTTGGTAATTCACATACAAACATTGCACGGATTTTTGATTCACAATCCCGACATTTTTTTGGTGTGCATTTCGGAAAACAGTGGTTACCAGCGTACCAACGGTAATAGGTATTGTCGCGTACAGGGTCACCGGTAAGTACTCGTTTGCTCATATCTTCAACAGATCAGTGTGTTGTCTTTCTTTTATCTGAATAGGTAAAAAATTCTTTGGGAACATAGGCATCCGTCCACTCCAAATCATCCTTTGTGTGTCGCCATCCCGTTTGTTGATCCCAAATCAGCCGCTCATTGCAATGAGTACAGTATGCCACTTTTCCGCCATATTCCTCATCGGCTTCGATAACAACAGGAATGTATGTGCCGTCCAGTGAATGAAGATAATATTTTTTGAGTCCAATAACCCATCGATCTCCGGTCATGGGATAACCCGTCCAACTCGTCATACGGTCCCGTGGGGTCATAATAAATCGCGGGTCACTGGCAATTGCCCGCCGCAGTGAATCCGGAGGCGGATCGGTAAAATAGGGGTAGATAAATAGATATTTTCGAATCAGAAACATATCTGCCTCATCATGGCTGATGGCATGAAGCAAAATATCGGCAACCATATCAGCAAGTCTTTGGTTTCTCACAGCAATCTGTAAGGTATCCCTATCCTTTGCTCGTTCTTTCCGTACAAGAAATATATATGTTTCAATACTTTGACAGGTTATCAAAAGATCGTCGCCTATCTGCATGTCTAGTCTTGAAAATAACTGCTCAATGCCAGAATAGTGTGCAAATGGCACATGTTTATTTGATTTTACTTGATGAAGCAAATAGTTTCGACCGTTTGGATCCAAAAACGTGATATCTGGCCAGTAGTCCCGGAAGGCCGTGAGAAAATAGTGCAGATCCTCTTCAGCATGAAGCGTCCCCGTAGAATATTCTTCCCCTGTTGGCGTATATCGAAACACTTTTCCCTTGTGAACTCGCGTCAATAGATCGAATTGTTTGTGCCCAACACGGACAACATCTTTTTCAAACGTGGTTAATGTCTGACGTATTTTATCCACCGGTATACCAGTGCCTTTGGCAATAGCATCAATATTTTGAGAGCTATCGTTCTCCTCCAAATATTTGACGATTCGTTGCTTCCGACTGATGGGTGAATTCATAGATCATCATCGGTATCCAGTTGATTTGGCATTTTCTGTGAAAACAACCGTCGTTTTGCGTGCGTAATATCATCTCCTGCCGGTAATTTTTCTGGCATGGTGCCACCGAGTTCATGGATGGTCTGGCGGACTTTCCGGCCGACGTCAAAATATGTTTGATTGGCTTTGGCTTCTCCCTGAATTTGTTCCCGACGGATTTTCGCATCTGTTTGTGTCGCACGAAATAAATTTGCTGCTAATTCTTCGCTGCCCATGTGATCAAGAATTTTCTGTGCAGGTTTCAATCGTTTTCTCGCATGAATTTGCTGCATACTCAATCCTCCATACAACCCCATATATCCGTAATTGGTAAACCGTCCATAGTTCGTCACTCCTGCATGACTCGCTGCTTCTGCTAAATGTTTGTTGTGTGCGGTCATTTCGTCCCGAAGAAATACGCGTTTTTGATCTTCCATACGCTGGTCTTGAACTTCTTGCCGACGGGTTTGTATCGCAAAATATGTCTGTCCTAACGCCACAATTTCTTTTGATGGATCGGCATTTTGCATGATGAGATAACAGGCGTAGCGGGAAAGCAAGGTATCTTTTATTTCCCGTGATGCGGTTTTTCCGACTTCTATCATATCGGTGACGTCAACGAAATGATCGCGGATGGTCTGATTGCTATTTTTGCATGATTCCTTGGCTTTTTTGAGGACCGTTTCAAAATTACGATAGTCAGCATATTCCAAAATTTTAGAAAGCTGCCGTGCTGACCAGTATTCCGATTGATATTCATTTATTTTCTTGATGTCTTCAAAAATGGTGATAGGGTTGATCATACCGTGACTCCACTATACAAAATCTAAGCTCTGGAGACAATATCATCGGTAATTATGGCGTTGAAATGTGCTATAATTCAAACATATGTTGGATTTTTTGACGGCTGAAAAAAGAATGCAAAAGAACATTGAACGAGAGTCGCGACAACGCAAAATCGTGGATTGCATACAACGGTATTCAATTGACAAAAGAATAAGTTCAGAAGACTTAAAAAATAATGATACAAGAAAAAAATATAAAAAATCTGGATATGTATTTGTATCACAAAAAGATCCGATGAATGAAAAACAAAATAGTGAGTTTATTACTGATGATGAAATAGTCCAAGCCTATGAGGCTATCGTTATGAACGGGGTGCCAAATTTAGATTCCAAAACGTACGATGTACAGATTGGTGGTATCAAACAACAGGTAGACAAAGAAAAAATAGATCTGTTTCGAGCTTTATATGACAAAAGGCAAGCAAAAAACACGAGGAGAACGGTTCGTTTATGGTCAAGTTCATAGCGTAAAATGAATCATGAATATCTATCAGCACAGCAATTCACTTCATTGATTCCAAAAGGATGGAGGCAAAATAGCATTCCCAAACTCCAATATCTTCTCGAATCCATAAAACCTACCGAGCAAAAAATAACAGAACAAGAACGGCGATGGACTGAGATAACGGGAGTATTACCAAAAGACACGCATGTAACGATCATTGTGCCTATTCGCAATGGTGGCAAATATCTTGCACCCATGCTTCACACACTTGCCTCGGCTGACATTCCACGAAGCGCTCATGCAACATTTATTTTTATTACGAACAACTGTACATACAATGGGCTGAGTAATCATGCGGTGAATTCACTCCTTCATACACTTGGACACGTTGAAAAAAGAAGTATTGATGATGACTTCCCAAACACGATCAAAAATAAAGGAGTGGAACATGCGTATCGTCGAGTTGTCATTGACAACACGGAATTTATCCATCTTGACACAACTGCCCCTGGGAAAGCCAATGCGCTAAACCTTGGGAGCAGTATAGCCGATCTTCGCAACGCCACAGCTTTTTGTGTTGACGCAAATACATTTGTAGAGCCCGATGCGATAGCACATATGTTTCGAGAAACACAGAGGCTTTTGAACGAAGAACGGTCAAGCAACATTGGGCTTATTATGGGCACACAGAAATATGATCCATTACCAAAACCAGTTTTACCAAAAGAGTTGCAGCATATTCCGTCATTATCAAATTTATCACTAAAAGAATTACTACCCGTTTTGGTGAATACAGAGGAAACCATACCCTTGTCCGGATCATTTATGGCATGGAAACCATCATTTATACAAAAGATTGGCGGATTCCCAAACGTCGCCAATGAGGACGGTGCGCTCGTATTTAAGCTCAGATCGATGAAAAAGAATGTTGCTGTCGCTGAAAACGCAATAACATGGGAAATACGACCACAAACACTTGATGATCGAAGAAAAACAATGTCCCGATTGATACGTGGATGGCTACAAACGATAGCTACCTATCCTGAGTTTGCGCAAGATATCCGGAAACTTATCCCTAACATGAAAGATCCAGAAACAGGACTAACGGAGCAAGATCTTCTGCTATGGCAAAAGGCTAATCCACACATTCCAATTGATGCTGTGCCCTATATTTTTGAACTGTCAAAAAAAACATTTCAACATGGTAAAGAGGAATATGAAGCTAATCCGAAAGATATTGCTTGGTAGCAAAAAAGGGAAATGAAACTCCATTAACCGTTAAGAAAGTATCGACTCTACTCCCAATTTAATTTGTGCAGCTGCAGATTGCAAACGCTGCGTATCAGCGAGCTTTGCCTTTGCAACCACCGCATCTAAAACCACACTGACTGTTTTTTTATATGCTGCAACCGATTGACTATATCTTTGATCAAATTCATCAATGATTTTTTCTAACGCATTCCTGTCTGATGCCTCATAGGAATCCATTGCGGCAAGGATAGCAATTTTTTGCCAACTACCAAAATCGTCACTATGAAATAGGTGGAATGCTGTTTCTCCTTGGTAAACCCCAGATCCCGACTTTCATCCAAAAATATGAAGGCTATGGATCCATTGTACTTCAAAATTGCCGAAGACTAAATCAAACGAATTTTCAGTTTTGCCCGTTCGATCTGAAGCGAAAACATTGAGCCGCTTTGTCCTTTTGTTTCGATTATCGTTCCCATGATTTTCGGTCTCATATACTCAAACTTTTCATCAAATTGTTTGAGCGATCCTTTTTGCACCCATTCATTCCGTTTGGTATCAAACTTCATCGGCACCCGCTTATTCAACCCGTTTTCATCTTTCACCACCTTATATGAACGCTCATATACCGCATGACCCGACGTTACTTTCATACTTTTCTTGACTTGATATTCGGTAATAATATCGTTTGTTTTGTCCTCCGTCGTATAGACGCCACGATCCTTGTCCCACGTACCGTCGGTAATCTGGACTTTCCCTGCTTCCTTATTATTGCCAAAAATATATTCCCACTTTGATACGGCATAATCAGCCATATTTGTGCCATCCATACTTACTTCTGCCATATTCCCTCCTTATGCGAGCAGCATTATTACTTATGAAGACAGTATCACACACACACACAGTTTACAAGAGATCGTGCAGGAAGTGTTTACTAAACTCGTTCGAGTCCGATATGAAGCGTGGTGGGGGTAACTGCTTCTCCTTTTTCCACCGGTGCCATGAAAACGCTTACATCAATTCCTGCGCGTTGGCCAACTCGACGCAGTTCAAACTCTGCTTGTCCATCACTACCTGTGATGACGGCTTTTCCTTCATCATCGCCATGCCAAAAGATGCTTCTCCCAAATTGCGTTAAATGAAGATGATCCCGAAACGGACCAAGTGTTTGTACCCGATGTGCCCCAACAGTGACTTTAAGTGGTGACATAAAGAGAGATAGTACTCTCTCTCTCTCTGAAAGTCAAATTTAGGGCGTCATTGTAACCTGAATATATAAAGCTGAAGCAATTATATAGACAAAAAATCACCGTCGTTTTTCTTTACCTCCGCCCAATTCCGCCTCAAGGTTTATTTGTCTTCGCCAACGAAGTTCTGCGTCCTCCATGTTTCCTTCGTCGTGATATTTGCGAAGTTCATCCAATAACAATTGCTGCCTTGCCCTATCTCCTCTCTGTTCGTTCTCAACTGATGCCAAATGGGGATTGATCGCCTTTAATGCATCTATTGCTACACTCATTGGACTTTGAGAGGAATCGATGGACACAAACTTTCTGGGTATTCCCCACGACTCATATAACTTTGGCAGTGAGAGGTAGTGTCGCTGTCGTTGAATATGTGTTGCCGTATCAACATTATCCCATGCGCTTAGATCAGGCTCTCCCGCTCGCATCTCATCCGCAATCAGTTTTCTCGCTCGAAACGTGGTTTGATATTTGGATTCTGGGATGTGTAAAATAAGGGTGAGATCAGGCCACCAGTTGCCCACTGTAAATCGTTGTAAGTCCAGGATTTCTTCGGGTTTTACCCCCCCCTCTAGCCCTTGGTACACCATCGTCGAATCCGCATAGCGATCCAGTAGCATTATGCGTCGTAACTCACGATTAACTCCCAACCAGGGAACAATCACGTCATCCAAATGACCTCGTCGAGCTGAACTCATAAGTAATGCCATTTCACGAGGCGACGCCTTATGCTCTAGGCGGGACCGCATAAAACCGCGAAGCGTTTCTCCGTCAGTAGTTCCCCCTGGTTCACGACTGTGGCGTACGTCAAAACCTGATCTCGTTAACACGGGAAGTAATATCCGATTGAGGGTAGTTTTACCAGAATACTCACCGCTGTCTGTGGTAATAAAAAGTCCCATAAAATGCGGCAGTATACGCTACTGTACACGTGAGCTGTTATTTTTTCAAGATACTGGGGCGGGACGAGCATTCAATTTTGTTGACAGGTGGCGGCAATTCATTTTCCCCCTTGGACTTTACCCCGTACTAGTTACGGGGCCTTTTTTCTTGCCGCCACACGAGGATTTGATGTATCATTCATTTAGGCATTTTTGACAAAGTAGGTTCGAGCTGTTTGATATAATGGCTCACTAGATTTTATTTCCAAAATTTATGTCAGACACACACGATCACAGAGAAAACATAGAGGCACATACTGAGACGCCCATTATTGCGATCGATCCAAACGCACCAACTCGTCAGCTTCTGCCACACATCCAAAAGATGCTGGATGATTATCTTTCGGGACTAGAAAGTGCCAAACGCGCAGTCACCCCCATCCATGTCGATGACATAGCCCTTCGTATAGCCAAATTTTATGAAATGATTCGTAAGGTGGTTGACTGGAAAGAAGATAACGCGCTTCGTCGAAGTGCTATAGAGCGCGTCCTCAAGCGCACACTGTTTCCTAAATTGTCCAAACTCACGCTTAATCCGGATGTAGACACCTACCGAGTGGCATATACCGTAACAGCTGACCTGATCCGAGGCGGACATTTGCTAAACGATGAGATTCCTGAAGAAAGTGTACTTATCATAGAAACGGCACTCAAAAAATATCTCTATATTTTAGCCCATGCCACGTTTACCAAATTTGAACAGATTCCACTAAAGCAGCAAATTAACTTTGCTATGTTTGTGATTGAATTGGCATCGTGTGAGATCGAAGACATCCTCACCAACCCTGTCAAAGAACGCGTGCTTATAGAAGGCATGACCACGATGATGAATGACCGCATCCGCATACGCCCCGAGGGCGCCATGACAGATGATGAAAAAAAGACACAGGTCTATATCGCGGTTTGTCGCACGTTGTTTGATCTTGATGACACGTTTATCATGGCACAGCTTATCAAGTTTACCTACAACAAGGCATGGACGACGCCCACTGCGCAGGATCTTGCCATCTTTGCCAAAGATATTCCAGCATTGTGGGAAGGCTCCAGTCACGTCTTGGAGCATCCTCTCGCACGGCAGTTTTACGCCATCTGTGAGAGGTTGGACACAGTGTATATGCTCATCGGCGATATTTTCGACACCTACAAAGATAAACCAGAAGAGCTACAAAAGCTGCTTGGCAACAAAGAACGATATGTGGAACAAATAACGGTCGCGTATGACAAACGCTATCACTCCTTGAAATCTCGTCTCACACGACTTGCAATCTTCTCCACACTCTCCGTGTTTCTCTCCAATTGGGCTACATTTTTCATCGTCGAGATACCACTTGCGTCTATTTTTTATGAAGGCTTTAACTGGTTTACCGCAGCGATAGATTTCATCGTCCCCACAGTCGTCATGGCACTTTTAGTCTCTATTATCCGTGCACCAGGAGCTGAAAACATCATAAGTGTTTTGACCGCAGTGACACAAAGTACATATGGCGGTGAGAAGACCATGCTCTACGATGTGTATCTGAAAAAGAAACGCAATAAATTTTTCTCGCTGTTTGCCATCGTGCTCTATACTTTTATGATGTTTGGTGTGTTGGGAGGCACTGGATATGTGTTCTATATAGCCAAACTTCCTATCACCTCGGTAATCTTTGATACGTTCACCATTGCGCTTACCTTCTTTGCAGCGGTACTTATCCGCAACAAGTCCAAAGAACTCACGGTCGATGATTCCAGTAGCCTCTTTGAATTTTTTATGGACATGCTCTCTGTCCCTATTGCACGAGTGGGGTCGTGGTTGGCTGCTAAATGGAAGGAATACAACATTGTCGCCATACTTTTGACCTTTTTGGTCGAAACACCGATGGTGGTGATCCTCGATTTTATAGAAAATTGGAGTCAATACATCAAGGAACGAAGAGCTGATCTTCATTAATGACACCTTCTTGCGGTATAATAGGGTACTGCTCTCATAGCTCAATGGATAGAGCAACTCTCTTCTAAAGAGTAGATGAAGGTCCGATTCCTTCTGGGAGCGCAGTATAATTTTTTTATCATGCAACGATTCTCAAGCTTTTTTATCCTCCTCACGCTCTTTCTTCTCGTTGCACCAGTAACTCACGGCAAATTTAACCCGACAGACGTACCGAATAATAAATACGGCATCCATATAGTCGAACCCAATGACATCATGGAAGTAAGCACGCTCGTAAACAGTAGTGGCGGTGATTGGGGGTATGTCACGCTTGTGATCCAAGAAGATGATAGAAACAAAGAAAAATGGCAAGCGATCTTTAACACAATGCGACGCATGCATCTTATCCCTATCGTCCGACTTGCGACAAAAATAGAAGCTGACGCATGGAAAAAACCGACAGAAGAATCAGCGAAGGATTGGGCGTCATTTCTCAATTCATTACACTGGCCGATAGAAAATCGATACGTTGTCCTTTTTAATGAACCCAATCATGCCAATGAATGGGGGAAGACTATCGATCCTTCTTCATACGCACGCATTGCAACGACGTTTGCCGATGCACTTCATGAAGCATCAGAGGATTACTTCGTATTGCCCGCAGGACTAGACGTATCAGCTTCATCTGATGGCCGATCGCTTGATGCCGCTTCCTACCTAAAGCAAATGTATCAAGCCAAACCAGAGCTCTTTGAACTCCTTGATGGATGGACATCACATTCCTATCCTAATCCAGGCTTTTCCGGTTCAGCATTTGCATCAGGACGCTCAACGGTACGCTCCTATGCATGGGAAAGGGAATACCTTCGATCGCTCGGCATCAATAAATCCTATCCCATATTCATTACAGAAACAGGCTGGGTGCACACATTTGGTGTGACGAACAATTTTGGTTTACTCTCACCAGAAGCAGTGGGGCAAGCGTTACAGCAAGCTGCCAACGTTTCGTGGGCTGACAAAGACATCGTCGCCATTACGCCCTTTATATTTAACTATCAAGGCTTACCATTTGATCATTTCTCATGGAAAAAATTAGGATCGAATGGGTATTATCCACACTATTACAGTTACCAATCTATAGAAAAACTAAAAGGACAACCTTACCAGAGAGAATCATATACCCTCGAGCATCCTCTAATACCTGAAAAGCTTGTAACCAATTCATCGGTAACACTGACTACAAAGATCACAAACAACGGTCAATCTATCATTTCTCACGCAGACGGATATACCATAAAGCTCGATGGGCTACACGGATTTACAGTCGTCACCGACGCGCTTTCGACTATAGAACCAAACGAGTCAGGAGAAATACGCATGCACCTGCAACTTCCCTCTACAGAAGAATCGTATGCATATACAGTAAACCTCTCACACGGTGGCAGAAACGTCGCATTGCAAAAAGGGACGGTGACACTCATACCGCCCCCGTCACTAACACTTCGGATTACGCTAGGATGGAAACGAGTCAGCGATTCCAATGACGCCACGCTTCTTCTCTATGATAACGACGAGCTCATCCATAAAATTCATGGCGTACCAATCAAAAACGGCGTAGCTTTAATTTCAAATTTGACAAACGTCATCCCAAATGCCACGTATCGGGTAGTCGTGCTGGTCCCCACGTATTTGCCTCGGCAAACCATAGCACCAATTGCCGCCCAAAACTCCACACTCACTATACCACGCATGTATCCTTTTGACTTTGATACGGATGGAGCATTTACCATTGCTGACCTTTGGACAATGTTTACTATGGCTCCTAGGGATATACTCAATCTATTCATTACGATATAATCAGTAATATGGTGGCTGTAGCTCAGTCTGGCTAGAGCGCCTCCCTGTGGAGGAGGATGTCGAGGGTTCAAATCCCTTCAGTCACCCCAAGCACTCGTAGCTCAGCGGATAGAGCATCTGTCTTCGGAACAGAGGGTCGGAGGTTCAAATCCTCCCGAGTGCGCAGAATAGTTTTGAGGACAAAACTTTCTGCGTAAACGCCATATATGTGGTATTTGTATATTGCTCGTTGCAAAGATGATACTCTTTACACAGGGATTACGAAGAATATACAAAGAAGAGAAATAGAACATAATACTGATAACAATAAAGGGGCTAAATCTTTGCGTCATAAACGACCTATCAATATTGTCTATAGCGAAATGTATGAATTGCAATCTGAAGCAAGAAAGAGAGAGGTTGAGATCAAAGGGTGGAAACGAAAATATAAATTAGAATTAATCAAGGAAAATGAGGGGTTTACCCAGAAATTTTCTCTTGAAAATATTCTGGGCGTGTAGCTCAGCGGTAGAGCAGTTGCCTCTTAAGCAATTGGTCCTGGGTTCAAATCCCAGCGCGCCCACTCTTAAGCAATTGGTCCTGGGTTCCCTGCCCGCAAGCGCCTGAGCGCAAGCGATGGCAGGCGGGAAATCCCAGCGCGCCCACAAAAAAAGAGCTTTTGAAGCTATGACAAAAAAAGGGAAAGCATTAGAAATATTTAAAAGGCTCTCTAAAGCCAATCCGCGCCCCAAGGTAGAACTCGACTTTACGTCACCATTTCAATTACTTGTCGCAACTATTCTTGCGGCGCAGTGCACAGACAAATTAGTAAACACAGTCACTCCTGCACTATTTAAAAAATTTCCAACCATCAAGTCTCTGGCTGATGCATCTGTTGTGGATATAGACGCCATGATCACTAACGTTAATTTCCACCCAAACAAAGCCAAAAATATACACGCCGCATCTAGAATGATTATGGATACCTATCACGGTGTGGTGCCACAAACGATGGAGCAGTTGGATGCGCTGCCTGGGGTTGCGCGAAAAACGGCAAATGTCGTATTGGGAAGTGGCTTTGGCATAGCATCGGGCATAGTCGTTGATACACATGGTATACGGCTATCCAATCGCTTAGGACTCACGACACAAAAAGATCCTGTAAAGATTGAGCAGGATCTCATGAAGCTCATCCCGCAAGACAAGTGGATAGACTTCGGTCATCTTTTAACACTTCATGGTCGCTACGTCTGCACAGCGCGCCCACACACCTGCGATGATTGTCCACTGGGTGATCTCTGTCCAGAATATACCGCTATATGAAACGATTTGATCTCGACACACATTTAAAAGCTGAACACAAGAAATCATTGCTCAGCGAGTACTTACGTGAAATCGTA
>JBBTUH010000032.1:0-48936 GCA_038063875.1 Patescibacteria group bacterium
TCATAGGACATTTTCGCGTGGGAATGCCGTAGGACAGAATCGCTTGGGAACTACAAAAATACTTGGTGTATTGACAAACATAAAGAAGGCTCTATAATAAAGAAAGTTTCAAGCTAATCGAGGCGAACGTTCATTGTTCGCTTCTTTTTGTCGTTCACTTAAGCGAACTTATTTATTTTTGCACGATGACCGCTACAACACAGACCTTTCAAAAGCGTGAATATTGGGGAACAGATTATTCTAATCTTCCTCGTATGGATCTTACATTGGTACAACGCGAGTCGTATCAGTGGTTTTTGGAACATGGTATCAAAGAACTTCTCAAAGAAGTCAGTCCGATGACTGATTTTACCGGTAAAAATTGGGAACTCACATTTGGTGATTATTACTTCGGTAGACCAAGACTCACGCCCCACGTCGCGATGCAAAAAGGATTGACCTACGACATGCCACTGAAGGTCAAAGCAACGCTTACCAACAAACAAACAGGTCATCAACTTTCACAAGAAGTATTTTTGGGCGACATCCCAGAGATGACTGATCGTGGGACATTCGTGATAAATGGTATTGAGCGTTGCGTAGTCAATCAGCTCGTCCGATCTCCCGGAATGTATTTTACCGGTGAAGTAGACCCGACTACTGGTCGCACACTCTATAGTGCAGAAATTCGCCCAATGCACGGATCATGGCTAGAATTTTTCGTTACTCGAAATGATGTATTAATGGTGCGAATTGACCGACGCCGCAAATTTGTCGCCAGTACATTCCTTCGCGCTATCGGATTTACGAGTAATGAAGAGATTGAGCGATTGTTTGCAGATGTGGACGTCAATCCTGATCATAGTTTCATCAAGGCAACCCTTGCTAAGGATCCAACGACTAGCCAAACGGAAGCTGTTTTGGAATTATATCGACGATTACGTCCAGGTGAGCCAATCGTTTTGGATAATGCACAAGAGCTTCTTCGTACCATGTTTTTTGACTATCGACGTTATTCATTGGAGCGAGTCGGACGATATAAAATGAACAAAAAATTAGGGCTCGATGTGCCTAACGATAAAGAACATTGGGTACTCACCAAAGATGATATCATCGGCGGCGTGAGATACCTTATTAATTTGGTTAATGGCAAAGGTGATGTAGACGATATCGATCATTTGGGGAATCGCCGAGTGCGTCGAGTTGGAGAATTAGTCGCGACCAATGCGTTTCGTGTCGGTTTATTGCGTTTAGAAAGATCTATACGAGAAAAAATGAGTTTGGCAGGTCCAAATGCTGAGGATCTCACGTCAACGCATTTAGTAAACGCGCGTCCAATTATAGCTTCTATCAACGATTTTTTCCGAACAAGTCAGCTTTCCACCATCTTAGATCAAACTAACCCGCTTGCAGAAGTCGACAATCTTCGTCGTCTCACCGTCATGGGTGTTGGCGGTATTTCACGGGAGCGCGCGAGTTTTTCTATTCGCGATATCAATTCTTCACAGTACGGACGTATTGATCCCGTCAGATCTCCAGAAGGTCCAAATATCGGTCTTGTGACGTATATGGCTCTCTACGCTCGCGTCAATGAATATGGATTTTTGGAAACACCATACAGAAAAGTAGAGAAAACGACACATGGCGATGTCGTCAAGGTTCGCGTGACTGATACCATAGAATATCTTGATGCCAACGACGAATTGAACATGTACATAACGCATGCTGATTTACCAATGAACGATACAGGGGTCATACAAACAGATCGTATTCCAGTACGTTACAAAGGTGAATTTATGGAAGCCGACACGTCCCTTGTGCAATATGTCGACATTGTGCCACGACAAGTAGTCGGTGCACCAGCCTCCCTTATTCCATTTTTGGCTCACGATGAAGCAAACCGAGCACTGATGGGTACACACATGCAGTGTCAGGCGGTGCCACTTCTTTTGCCACAGTCACCGGTTGTAGGAACTGGTATGGAATCTGCAGTTATCGAATCCATGGGACGAGTGGTGAAAGCCACGGATGATGGAGAAGTTACATATGCTGATGCAGCGCTTGTTAAAGTGAAGTACAAAAATGGTGATATAGCTACCTATGAGCCAGAAAAGTTTAAGCGTACATCACAATCAACGTGCTACAACCAAAAAGTCTTAGTCGGCATGGGACAAAAAGTTAAAAAAGGTGACGTTCTTATAGAAGCGCCAGCCGCAGAAAACGGTGAGTTAGCCCTCGGTACAAACATGGTCATTGCATACATGAGTTATGAAGGTTTAGGGTATGAGGACGCCATTGTCGTATCTGATCGGGTTGTGCGACAAGACGTGTTGACATCCGTTCATATCGAAGAGCATGAGTGTAGTGTTGTCGATACCAAGTTGGGTCCAGAAGAAACAACTAGAGATATTCCCAATGTCGGTGAAGAAGCGCTTCGAAATCTCGATGAAAATGGCATCGTCGTCATAGGTGCACAAGTAGAGCCAAATGATATTCTTGTTGGGAAAATTGCACCAAAAGGCGAGACCGAATTGACGGCAGAAGAGCGATTGTTACGAGCAATATTCGGTGAAAAAGCTCGTGAAGTCCGTGATACATCGCTTCGTATGCCACACGGCGAACGCGGCACGATTATCGATGTGATGATTTTGGATAAAGAACAGGGTGATGAATTAGAGCCAGGATCAAATAGAAAAATCATCGTAAAAATTGCCCAAATGCGAAAAGTCGTCGTTGGAGATAAATTGGCAGGTCGACACGGAAACAAAGGTGTTATTAGTAAAATTGTCCCATCGTCAGACATGCCATACATGGCAGATGGAACAGTCATTGATATTATTATTTCACCGCTTTCTGTTTTGGCTCGTATGAACTTGGGGCAATTGATGGAAGCCCATCTTGGATTTGCACAAAACAAATTAGGACTTAAGGTTGCACTTCCAGTGTTTGAACACGTAAAAGAATCTCGCATGCTCGATACGATGAAAAAAGCGGGTGTACCACTTGACGGTAAGAGTATCCTCTACGACGGAAAGACTGGCGAGGCGTACAAAGAACCAGTCGTGGTCGGCATAGGATATATCTTAAAGCTTATTCACATGGTTGAGGACAAAACACACGCTCGATCAACGGGTCCATACTCTCTGGTGACGCAACAGCCACTCGGTGGCAAAGCGCAAATGGGAGGGCAAAGACTTGGTGAAATGGAAGTTTGGGCACTTGAAGCGCATAGAGCGGCACACGTATTACAAGAGATGTTGACGATCAAATCAGACGATGTGGTCGGTCGTGCGAAGGCATTTGAAGCAATTGTCAAAGGTTTGGATATTCCAGCATCAACGATTCCAGAGTCATTTAAAGTTTTGGTAAAGGAATTACAAGCATTGGGCTTAAATGTGATTCCTACAGGCGTCGTTTCAGCCAAGCCACCCGTTATTTCTGACGCAATCAAAGAAGAGAAGGCGGTAAAAATTGCCAAAGAATTGGCTGTAGCCAGCGGTGAGACGATTGAAGAAGAGGTTACGAAAGATTTACCAGTTGCCACAGTTTCAGAACCAGAAGGAGAACAAAATGGATAAGAAAGGCAATTTTGCTAACATCGTTGATTTTTCTGGACTTTTGGTAAAACTTGCGTCCCCTGACGAAGTGAAAAATTGGTCATATGGGGAAATTACCAAGCCAGAAACGATTAATTATAGAACACTCAAGCCGGAAAAAGATGGATTATTTGACGAACGCATATTCGGTCCTACGAAGGATTGGGAATGTTACTGCGGCAAATACAAGAGAATTCGTTATCGAGGCATTGTTTGTGATAAATGTGGTGTCGAAGTCACACAAAGTAAGGTTCGCCGAGAACGCATGGGGCACATCGCTCTTGCGTGTTCTATCGCGCATGTATGGTTTTTTAAGGGTGCCCCGAGTAAATTGTCACTTCTTTTGGACATTAGCCCTCGAGCTCTTGAGGGTGTCATCTATTTTGCACAATACCTCGTCGTCTCTGTTGATGATGATGAGAAGAAAAAAGTACTTTCTGGGTTGACTGAGCAAGGTGAGAAGCGTATCGCGGAATTGGTAAAGCGTGTGGATATAGAGAAAGAAAAACGCCACAAAGAAGTCGAAAAGGAATTGGCAGAAGTAAAAGAGAGCGTTAAAGGTCGCGAAGCACAAGATTTGGCTATTTCAGAACTTACGCTTCGAGAGCGTCAAGAATTTGCTAAATTTGATGATCAGAGAGGCAAAGAAGAAGAAAAAATCAAACAAGTCATCGAGCAAGTGACCAGTATCGTCAAAAGTATCAAAATGCTTTCAACGGTTACCGAAGATGAATATCTTCATTTGTTAGATTACGATGCATCGTCGTTTCTTAAGGTTGGTATGGGTGCTGAAGCAGTACTCGAAGTGGTCAAAAAGATTGATCTTGATAAATTAGCGGCAGATCTTCGAGAAGAAATTCAAACATCCAGTGGTCAAAGACACGTCAAGGCAACAAAGAGGCTTCGTGTGGTTGATGGTATGCGCAAATCAGGCATATTACCAGCATGGATGATCATGGGTATTTTACCAGTGATCCCTCCAGATTTACGCCCTATGGTGCAGTTGACCGGTGGTAGATTTGCAACAAGTGATTTAAATGATTTGTATCGCCGTGTCATAAATCGCAACAATCGCTTAAAGCATCTTATGGATCTTGGTGCGCCGGAGATTATACTTCGCAATGAAAAACGCATGCTTCAGGAAGCCGTCGATTCATTAATCGACGCTACACAACGCCCAAGTAGTAGAACAGTGATCCAACCATTGCGATCTCTCTCTGATATGCTTCGAGGCAAGCAAGGCAGGTTCCGCCAAAATCTTTTGGGTAAGCGCGTTGACTATTCAGGTCGATCCGTCATTGTCGTCGGTCCTGAATTATCGCTTAACCAATGTGGTTTGCCCAAGGAAATGGCATTGGAAATGTTCAAGCCATTTGTCTTACGCGAACTTATTACCAGAGGTATAGCGCCAAACGTGAAGAATGCAAAGAATGTGTTGGAGAGACGCTCACCAGAGGTCTACGATATCTTGGAAGAGATTACCAAGAATCATCCAGTGCTTTTAAATCGTGCACCTACGTTACACAAACTTGGATTCCAAGCGTTTTACCCAGTGCTTATCGAAGGATCAGCAATTCGCATCCATCCTTGTGTGTGTGCCGGATACAATGCTGATTTTGACGGCGATCAAATGGCTGTGCATATCCCATTGTCTTCGCAGTCACAGCAAGAAGCGATTGATCTCATGTTGCCAACACACAATTTGTTAAAGCCAGCTGATGGATCTCCTATCACAGTGCCAAACAAAGAAATGGTTGTGGGATGCTATTACATGACAACCATTGACCCGTTGAAAGAGACAATCACTGACGATACCATTGAACGATTTGCTGACGAACAAGAAGCGATTTATGCATATCAGACGGGTATTTTGCCGCTTCGTGATCCGATTCGTGTACGACTCTCAAATGGTGAACTGACGACTACATCAGTTGGTCGTATATTGTTCAATGAATTATTGCCAGTAGGCTTACGGTACATAAATTCACCAGTCAAAGCCGCAACAATTAAGCAGTTAGTAACCAAGGCGCTCTCGATGTACTCCAAAGAAGAGGTCACCGTGCTTATTGATGCGATCAAAAATATCGGGTTTTATGGCGCGACCCTGTGCGGCGGGTTGTCCGTCTCTGTGTTTGATAATAAATCCATTGCTGAAAAAGACACCATGATTGGGGAAGCCGATGAAAAGGTTAAGGAAATTGACCAAAATTATCAGACAGGACTTATCACACAAGAAGAAAAGAAACGCTTGTCTAATGAAGTCTGGATAGAGATTACAGAACGCATCGCTGATCTTACATGGGACAGACTTGAGAAGAGTAATCCGGTCAAGATGATTATCGAGTCAGGTGGAGCGCGTGCCAGCAAAGATCAATTGAAGCAACTCTGTGCTGTCAAAGGTTTGGTCGTAGATCCATTGGGAAAAATCGTGGAACTGCCAACCAAGAGTAATTATCGTGAAGGCTTGTCTATCTTTGAATATGTCACCAGTACTCGTGGTTCACGAAAAGGGTTGACAGACTCAGCGCTAAAAACAGCAGATGCTGGATACCTTACCCGACGGTTGGTTGATGTCGCGCATGACATGATCGTTCGTGTTGACGACTGTGGAACGAGTGAAGGTTGGGAAGTATCACGAAAAGATGATCGTCAGACTCCACTAAGCACTCGTATTGTCGGACGATTTGCCGCTGCAGATGTCCTCTCTCCTGATAGCAAAAAGGTATTGGTCGCACAAGGCGAAGAGATCATGGAAGAAAAAGCGAAAGAAGTTGAAGATGCAGGGGTAGAGTCAGTTATTTTGCGCTCTCCCATTGCATGTCAAGCAAAGGTAGGTATTTGTGCAGTGTGTTATGGACGTGACTATTCTACGACCAAATTGGTTGAGGTAGGTACACCAGTCGGCGTTATGGCAGCACAATCGATAGGTGAACCAGGTACACAACTTACGATGCGTGTACGTCATGCTGGAGGTATCGTCGGTCTCGACGTTACACAAGGATTGCCTCGTGTAGAAGAATTGTTTGAATGTCGCATGCCACGAAACTTATCTCCTGTATCAGAGATTGCAGGAACAGTGTCAGTGAAAGAAACAGAGCAAGGGTATGAAGTGACAGTGCGAGATGACAGCATGAAGCCTGCTGAAGAGCGTGAATATGTCATTCCCCTTACCAGTGAGCTTAAGGTCAAAGAAGGTGATCTGGTCGCAGCGGGAGATCAATTAGGGAGTGGCTATCTTGATATCAAAGAAGTATTACAGGTTCGTGGTCAGACTGGTGCACAGCGCTATCTTATTACCGAAGTACAACGCGTGTATGAGTCACAAGGTATTGCGATTCATGACAAGCATTTTGAAGTGATAGCAAGAAAAATGAGTGATAAGGTGCGCATTGATACATCAGGCGATACGTTGCTTCTCCCCGGTGAAATGGTTGATAAGCAGCGGTTCCAAGATGAGAATGCACGCGTGTTGGCAGAGGGTGGAGAGCCGTCTACTGCACACATCGTCGTTCTTGGTATCACACGTGCATCACTCTACACTGAGTCATGGTTGTCAGCGGCATCATTTCAAGAAACGACAAATGTGTTAACCGATGCGGCGCTGGCGTGTAAAGAAGATAAGTTGTTAGGACTCAAAGAAAACGTTATAATTGGACGTCTAATCCCAGTCTCAGCACAGCGAGCACGGATTGATGCGTAAACCTTTATGCCAACAATAAATCAACTTATCAGATTCGGTCGCAAAAAGAAAGCAAAGAAAATAAAATCTACCGCTTTGCGTAAGTTTTATAATTCTAAAATTGGTGTGACCAAAAATTTTGCAGCACCATTTAAACGAGGAGTGGTTACCTTGGTCAAGACCATGACGCCGAGAAAACCAAATTCCGCTTTGCGTAAAGTTGCGCGCGTGAGACTGTCAAATAAGCAAGAGGTGACAGCGTACATTCCGGGTATTGGTCATGAGCTGTCAGAACACGCAATTGTACTTATCCGTGGTGGTCGCGTAGCAGATTTACCAGGTGTGAAATATCACATTGTTCGTGGAAAGTTTGACGCAACGGGAGTTGTTAACCGCAAACAAGGTCGAAGTAGGTATGGTACAAAGAGTTCAAGTGGTCCTGTAGCCGCTGCGGCTGCATAAAAATATATGAGAGGAAAGAAAACATACAGTCGTCTTTTGCCCGCTGATGCGATCTATTCCAATAGATTGGTTACACGATTTATTAATCGTGTAATGATGAGTGGCAAAAAGACCATTGCTTCAAATCTTGTATATAAGGCACTTGAGACAATCAAAGACAAAGGTGAAGATCCTATCAAGCTTTTTGAGACCGCGATTGCAAATGTAGGACCGAAAATGGAAGTACGCACCAAACGTGTCGGTGGCGCCTCCTATCAAGTTCCTGTAGAAGTGCGCGGAGATAGACGCATCGCCCTTGCCATCCGATGGATCGTTGAATTTGCCAAGAAGCGATCAAACAAAGAATATCACACATTCTCAGAAAAACTTGTTGTTGAACTTATGGAAGCGGCAAACAATCAAGGCGAAGCGATAAAGAAAAGAGACACCGTGCATCGTATGGCTGACGCCAACAAAGCATTTGCTCATTTTCGATGGTAACAAAAGATACACTTCGAGCGCATTTTTCTTCAAAAGACCCAGTTTTGTTTTCTTATTTTGATCAAGTGATAGATGATGTTGTGATAGAAAAATCAACGACCCCCTTTATAGACCTTATTGAGTCGATTATTTCTCAACAATTATCAGAAAAAGCAGCGTCAACGATCAGTGATCGGTTTCATGCTTTATTTAAAACCAAGAAAATTTCAGCTACGCAGATTCTTTCTTTGAAAGATGAAACGCTTCGAGGTGTTGGTATTTCTTGGTCAAAAGTTTCATACATCAAATCAATTGCAACGGCAGTACAGACAAAGGCACTTAATTTTAAGACTCTTGAAACATTACACCCTGATGACATAGTGAAAGAATTAACAAAGATAAAAGGGGTTGGGAAATGGACTGCGGAAATGTTTCTCATGTTTTCGTTAGGACACGAAGATGTATTTTCATATGGGGATTTAGGGCTTAGGCGAGGGATTATGAAAGTATATGGGTACAAAAAAGACCCAACAGTCAACCAAATGAAGAAGTTAGAAAAACAATGGATGCCGTATCGTACGTATGCCTCCCGCATGTTATGGCGCATAGGTGATTTGAAATAAAACTTCGATAATTTACGAGATTTGGTTTATACTAATGTTATAGATGAAAATATTTCAGAAAATAATAGGCATTGTGGTTTTCGCGTCTCTTGTTTTTGGTTTGTATCGTGTCGGTAGTTTTGGTTATCAAAACCTTCGTGGTGCACGTAGTGCCTTTGGTCCTCTCGTGAAACCGCCTACAAATACTGCATCAACAAACACTGCTTCAGACACCACTGGGTTAGGGCTTACGCTGCCTGCAGGATTTCATGTGTCTATATTTGCCAAAGACGTACCCAACGCGCGAGTATTAGTATTTGATCCTACTGGCACGTTATTAGTTAGTGAGCCATCTCAGGGTAAAGTTGTTGCTCTTATCGATAGCGATAACGATGGTGTATCGGACAAGAAAGCTGTCGTGGTTGAAGGACTCAATCTTCTCCATGGTTTAGCGTTTAAGGATGGGAATTTATACGTTGGTGAAACTGATAAAGTTACCAAATTTTCCTATAACGCAGCAACGCATACGGCGAGCAATAAACAAAAACTCTTTGATCTTGCAGGAAACGGTAATCATTTCAGTCGCAGCATAGGATTTGGTCCTGATGGGAAATTATATGTCACGATTGGCTCAACGTGTAATGTGTGTCTCGAGAAAAATGCGATGAGGGCCGCGATTTACTCGGCAGAACCTGATGGATCTAATTTTAGGTCATTTGCCACAGGGCTACGTAATAGTCCGTTTTTTATCTGGCATCCGACGACTAAAGACATGTGGGCGACAGAGATGGGGCGTGATTTGTTAGGTGATGATATACCACCAGACGAGATAAATATCGTCAAGAGCGGATCGTTTTATGGTTGGCCATATTGTTATGGCAAAAAAATTCATGACGGCAAATTTGATACGTCACAAAAATTTATAGACCTTTGTAATTCATCAGTCCCATCACATATAGATTTGCAGGCGCATTCAGCACCATTAGGACTTGCATTTATTCCACCGAGTTGGCCGAAAGAATATCAAGATGATTTGCTCGTGTCGTATCACGGGTCTTGGAATAGAACGACGCCGACGGGATACAAAGTGGTCCGCATGAAGTTAGATAAAAACGGCGCGTACGAAAAGACAGAAGATTTTCTGACTGGATTTATAGAACAAAATGGCGCAAAGGGAAGGCCGGTTGATTTACTGTTTGATTCTAAAGGTGTGCTGTATATTTCTGATGATAAAGCAGGATCAGTATATCGAATGTCGAAAATATGAAAATAGGTAAAGTAGTTTTATATATAGCCATCGTGCTGGTCGCGCTCTTCGGGTGGCGGTTTATCTCAATTTTACAAGTTCCTGATAAGACACTATCCGAATTAAACAGCAGCCAACCGTGTTCAGCGTCTGTTGAATGCGGGCGCGGAGGATGTAATGGTGAAATCTGCGGTAGAGGCGGTGATGCGACTATTTGTTATCCTGATCCAAAGCTTGCAGATAAACTTCGCGGCAAACAGTGTTCATGTATGCAAGAGAAATGCCAGTGGTCCAAGCCATTAATCGGAGGATTATAACTATATCATCCAAACGTAAATGCGTAGAGTTCGATGTCTCGTTAATTAAATGATATTTTTCTCCAAAATTATATCTACCTCGTTATACCCATTGTTTCGATAAAAGTGTAATGCGAGATCGTTTTGAGCAATTGCGGTTACACGTAATCGTTTCGCCCCGCGAGTTTTTGCGATACGTGCCACTTCACCAATTAACATTTTACCAACCCCTTTTCCGCGGTACAAAGGATCAACACACAAATTTTCTATTTCTGCTATGGGATTGTACATACGCCAAGAAATTTTTGTTATGCAAACAGCTGCGTACCCTACGATATGACTATCAACTTGCGCGAGAAGAATAAACATTGAGCGACTCTTTAATCGCTTAGTAAAAAATTTTTGTCCATCGACTGAATTTGACCATGCCAAATCATATTCTTTCGTATATGTTCGTTCATACTCAAATAACGCTTGACTTAGCGATTGTATTGTAGGTAAATCTTCTATCGTTGCCCGTCTTACATGTATATCCATGATGGTATTCTACCATTAGAATATGTATATTGCATGCACGTTATCATGTTTTAAAACATGATAACGTAAATATTATGTATGGACTATATATAAAGCGATAGATTATATCATCCAAACGTAAACGCGAAGACAGAGGTGTTGTCATTTGTCTTTGACAAATTGTACAAAGGTATGTACAATTTGAATATATGAATACCTACGCAATTTCTGATGCCAGAACTAAATTACCGTCAATAGTCGATGGCGTAAGCAAATATTTAAGTCGCGCGCTCATCACCGTGAACGGGAAAATAAAAGCCGTGGTTATGAGCATTGATGAGTTAGAATCTTTAGAGGAAACTGCAGAAATTCTTGCCATCCCTGGCGCTTTGGAGTCTATAAAAAAAGGCATGGAGGATATAAAAAAAGGCAGAGTCATTTCTTTTTCAGACTTAAAAAAGAAATATAAATAATCTCATATGAAGGTTTCTCTTTCTGACATGGCGGAAAAACAATATGCCAAGCTACCAAAGAGTGATCGTCAGAAAATAGATCGAAAAATTGAATTATTGCAAATCAAGCCACAGTCAGGGAAAAAATTAAAGGGCGAGTTGTCAGACGGGTATTCATTAAAGGCGTGGCCATATCGAATTATTTATCATATTGATACATTTAAAAAAATAGTTTGGATTACTTCAATTCTTCATCGTCAACGCGCGTATAAATAATTTTTTCAAGCGACCCGTGTTGCTCAAATTTTATTTGCATTAAGTAGTCAATTTACCACCGGTCGGTGTTTAGTTGACTACTTAGTATCAAAAATCTAGTATCAAAAATCTTCGCAATAGATCATTAGAAACTGTTACCGTACTCCGGTAAGATTTTTTTCGGCTGCGTAACGCCTTTGCCCATCATAAAGCTTGCGGGTAATCTGATCAATCTTCTGTTTGAGCATGAGCGGGTTGAGCGTGGTGTGAACTCGTATCAAGCGCTCTTTGACCACTGGCGGTACTGCTGGATGGTCCATCACCCGTTGATATGGTGTTGTGGCTGTATCATAGTGCCGGATGTACCGTGACCCCACTTTTTCTTTTCTCACGCATTTGCGTACGGGGACAAAGTGATTCAGATACAAGGAGAGGGTGTCGTATAGATCATTGAGGATATCCACCGTTCCCGGCGCATCCCATCGGGTGTAGCCTGCGAACTTGCGAATCACATGACCATTGCGCTCTTCCACATACATATTGTCATTTTTGTGATTAGGTCTGCTTCGGGTGTACTCGATCCGGTGTCTTTTACACCAGGCAACTACCCAATCATTGATGAACTCACTGCCGGTATCCGGGTGTGCCCCCAACCAGCGGAACGGGAGGCGTTCTTTGATGGCGCGCATACTGTCACGGGTGGCAGCTTTTCCTTTGTTCCACTGAGCATGTTGGCAACTCCACAGCGTTGCTGCATCCGTATAATTGAGGGTGTATGCATAGTCTCCGGCAAGAGAACTCCCACAATGGGCAACGGTGTCGATTTGTCCATATCCCGGTGGTTTTCCCTCCCACGGACCAGTGAAGATGGGAATGGTCAGTTTCAGGGCGGACGGGGTTGTCGTTCCCTTTCCGTGATGCGGTCGGTTCTCCCGGACAAATCCGGCAATCCGTCGTTTCATGGTTGCCTCGCTCATCCGAAGAAGCTTCCTAGTGGTTTGTTCCGGGTGATGCCACTGATGGTCCCGTGTGAGTACAAAAACGTAGTCAGCAACCGCAGGATGCAGAAGTTCTGCACAGATCTCACTAGCTGTGTTCCAGACCGATTTCAAGGCGACCGTGACATCAGACGTGTAGACCGGCGTGCGTCCCCGAGACCGATGCTGCTCAGTGTCATCTGTCTGCAGACGGCTAAACTTTCGGATGGCGGCTTTCCGGTGCACACCGGTGACAAAACACACATGGGTGAGAATCTCATGTTTGCTGAATTTTGTCCCACTCCAATACTGGGCAGTATATTCCTGAAAAACGGCAGTTTTGGTTTCCATAGTCATAGGCGACTACGGTAACCGATTTATGATCTATCCGTCCAGTTTTGGGTAACAGTTTTTATGAGCTATATCGCGAATTTGCAATCTGCAGAGAAAGAGAGTAATATCTATTTTTATCTGAAAGGAAATTATTATGGCGGCGAAAAAAGAAACAAACGAAAAAGAAAAAGTGCCTATGCCTAGTAAAGAAAAGAAAACAGTGGTAAAATCGAAGCGAAGCATATATTCAAAACCGGGTTTCATGGAAGTTAGGACTGGAAAATATGTTCGATTGCCAAGTCCACCCAAAGTGCCCTGAACATAGACAGGATTCCATATTTTTAGTACAATATTCACGTTGAAGCGTCTATGGTCCCGCTTGTGCGGGTTTATTTTTTTATGGCCCAACCACAAACACAAGTTACTCTAAATCGCGATATTGCATTAGATAAAGTGCGAAATATCGGTATTATCGCGCACATTGACGCTGGTAAAACCACGACCACCGAACGTATCCTTTATTACACCGGTCGTACGTACAAAATTGGAGACATTGATGAGGGTACGACGCAAATGGACTGGATGGAACAAGAAAAAGAGAGAGGTATCACCATCGTCTCAGCGGCAACGACCACATTTTGGAAAGAGTATCGTTTCAATATTATAGATACCCCAGGCCATGTCGATTTTACGGCAGAGGTTGAGCGATCTTTGCGCGTACTTGATGGGGGCATTACCGTTTTGGATGCGGAAGAAGGCGTTCAAAGCCAATCAGAGACTGTTTGGCATCAGGCGGATAAATACAACGTGCCGCGTATTTGTTTTGTAAACAAAATGGATAAGATCGGGGCCGACTTTCGAGGAACGATTGATCAGATTGAAACAAAGCTTGGGTGTCGCACTGCTGTCATGGTCGTGCCCATTGGTCGCGAGAATACCTTCAGAGGGAGTATTGATGTATTGACGAAAACGCCTATGGTCTGGGGAAGTGATGAGTTAGGCTCGCAAGTTGAGATATTGCCGGAAATTCCGGCAGAGCTCGTTTCCGAAGTAGAAAAAAGTCGACATGACCTGATTGAGCGCATTTGTGAGACAGACGACGCACTTTTGGAGAAGTATCTTTCGGGAGAAGAGCCGACGGTTGAGGAGTTGAAAGCTGCCCTTCGCCGAGCGACTATTGCGTATAAACTTGTGCCTATTTATTGCGGCACCAGTCTTCGCAACAAAGGAGTACAACCACTTCTTGATGCAGTTGTTGACTATCTTCCCTCGCCGCTTGATTTGTCAGATGTTACAGGAATTCATCCGAAGACCGAAGAGAAGATTACCAGAAAACGCACAAACGAAGAAAAGTTTTGCGGGTTGGCATTTAAGATTCAAATCGATCCGCACGTGGGGAAACTTACCTACATTCGTATTTATTCAGGAAAGCTTGAATCAGGTTCTTATGCATATAATTCCATCAAAAATGTTTCAGAACGCGTCGGCCGATTACTTCTTATGCATGCTAACCAACGTGAAGAAATTAAAGAAGCGTATGCCGGCGAAATCGTTGCAGTCGTAGGATTTAAAGATACCGTTACAGGCGACACTGTTTGTGATGGAGAATTTCCAATAGTCCTTGAAAAAATTACGTTTCCAGAACCAGTTATATCGTTGGCCATTGAGCCAAAGACAAAAAATGATCAGGAAAAAATGGGATTTGCGCTGCAGCGTCTATCAGAAGAAGATCCGACGTTTAAAATTAAGACGAATCATGAAACGAATCAGACCATCATCGCTGGTATGGGCGAGCTTCACCTTGAGATTCTCGTTGACCGCATGAAGCGAGAGTTTAAGGTGGATGCAAGTGTCGGGGCTCCGCAAGTCGCGTACAAAGAAACCATCAAGATTAAAGCCGAGGGCGAAGGTAAATATATCCGACAGACCGGAGGTCGTGGTCAATATGGTCATGCGCTTATCCGCATCGAGCCAAAGGCTCGTGGAGAAGGGTTTGAATTCGTTGATGCTATCAAGGGCGGCACGATTCCAAATGAATACATTCCAGCAGTTGGAAAGGGTATCAAAGAAGCGTTGGAAAACGGTATTCTTGCAGGGTACCCACTCGTTGATATTCAGGCAACCCTCTATGACGGATCCTACCATGATGTCGACTCTTCCGAAATTGCGTTTAAGATAGCGGGATCCATGGCGGTACAGGATGCCGTAAAGAAAGCACAACCAACGATCCTTGAGCCTATCATGAAGACCGAGGTCACGACTCCTGATGAATATATGGGTGATGTGATTGGTGATTTGTCTTCAAGGCGCGCACAGGTAGTGGGCACACAAAAAAGAGGTACTGTTACGGTTATTTTAGCAACCGTTCCACTAGCTGAGCTTTCAGGGTATGCTACGGTCTTACGAAGCTTGTCAAAGGGTAGAGCTACATACTACATGGAGCCTAGCCACTATGAGGAAGTACCGAAAAACATCCAAGAAAAGATCATTGCCAAAACTGTAGCCTGATGCTACAATGTGATAAGCGAATCACATAGTTCGTACTGTATTTATTGTTTTATAAGGAGGAAAGTTATATGGCAGACGTAGCAAAGTTTATTCGAAACAAGCCACATTTAAACATCGGTACCATCGGTCATGTCGACCATGGTAAGACGACCTTGACGTCTGCTATCACGCACGTGTTGGCAAAGTCTGGTATGGCAAAAGCCTTAAAGTACGATGAAATCGACAATGCGCCAGAGGAAAAGGCTAGAGGCGTGACGATCAACATCCATCACTCAGAATACGAGACCGCAAAGCGTCATTACGCACATATTGATGCTCCAGGACACGCAGATTATGTCAAAAACATGATCACAGGGGCTGCTCAAATGGACGGAGCTATTCTCGTCGTGTCAGCGCCCGACGGTCCAATGCCACAAACACGAGAACATATTCTTTTGGCTAAGCAAGTAGCTGTGCCGGCAATCGTTGTGTTTATGAATAAATGCGACATGGTGGACGACAAAGAACTTCTTGATCTTGTTGAAATGGAAGTTCGTGAATTGCTTACCAAATACGGGTATCCAGGGGATCAAATCCCTGTTATCCGTGGTTCAGCACTGAAAGCTATTCAGGGTGATGCTGATGCAGAAAAGTCTATAACAGACCTTATGAGCACTGTGGATGAATACATCCCAGATCCAGTTCGTGAGCTCGATAAGCCATTCTTGATGCCAGTTGAGGACGTTTTCTCTATAAAAGGTCGAGGAACAGTGGTCACAGGTCGCGTGACTCGCGGCAAGGTCAAAGTAGGGGAGACGATAGAAATCGTCGGCATTAAACCAACGCAATCAACCGTCGTTACAGGGGTTGAAATGTTTCGAAAAATTCTTGATGAGGGACTAGCAGGCGACAACGTCGGCGTTCTTCTTCGAGGAATTGAGAAAGAACAAGTCGAACGTGGTCAAGTATTAGCAGCTGTAGGCTCAGTCAAACCGCACACAGAGTTTGAAGCAGAAGTCTACGTACTTGCCAAAGAAGAAGGTGGACGACATACGCCGTTTTTCACAGGATATCGACCACAGTTCTATATTCAAACGACAGACGTCACAGGCGAAGTAACCCTTCCAGCAGGTGTTGAAATGGTTATGCCGGGAGATAGCACAAAGATGGTGGTCAAACTTATCGTCGCAGTCGCTCTTGAAGAAGGGCTACGGTTTGCAATACGTGAGGGTGGTCACACGGTAGGCGCTGGTGTAATTACAAAAATCATTGCGTAAAAAGGTCGTTAGCTCTTTATAATATGCCAAAAGGTCGTATACGAGTCAGGTTAAAAGCGTATGACAGCAGGGTCATTGATGACTGTTGTCAGAAAATATTGGATACCGCCATTCGCACGGGAGCAAGAGTTGTGGGACCAGTACCACTTCCGACGGACAAGCAGCATTTCAATGTTGCCAAGGCCACCTTTATTGACCGCAATAGCCGTGAAGATTTCATGGTCAAAACACACAAGCGACTGATTGACATAGTAGAGCCGACTGACAAAACTATTGATCAACTCATGCATCTTGATTTACCGGCAGGAGTTGATATTGAATTAAAAATGTAAGAGATACTCTGTTCCTTTAAGTGGGGCAAAAGTCTCGGATGAGGATAATACGATCCCGCCGTGGCGGGATCATTTTTTTGGTTTACACATATGATGACAGCAATATTGGGTGTAAAAGGATTACAAACACAAACGTTTACTCAGGACGGACGACGTATTCCTGTCACAGTTATTGTTGCGGGACCAAACTTTATTACCAAGATTGATGACACGTCTATGGGAAAGAGTATTCAACTTGGGTTTGGTACGCTTAAAGCACTCTCCAAAGCAGAAGAAGGACACATTAAAAAAGCGGGGCTAACACATAAGCTCCGTTTTTTACGCTCTTTTCCGTCAAGTGATGTAAGCGACTTATCATTGGGAAGCGAAGTGAAGATTGATGCCATATTTGCAATTGGAGATATCATTCGCGTCACGGGAACTTCCAAAGGCAAGGGATTTGCCAGTGCCATAAAAAGACATGGATTTAAGGGTGGACCGAGAACTCATGGACAGTCAGATAGAGAAAGAGCGCCGGGATCTATTGGTTCAACAACTACACCTGGTCGCGTATTTAAAGGCAAGCGTATGGCAGGTCGTATGGGATCAGACCGTGTGACAGTGCGTAACTTAAAAATTGTTGGTATTGATCTTTCAAACTACACGTTGACGGTCAAAGGTCTTGTTCCAGGAGCCAAAGACGGATTACTCATTATCTCAAAAGAGCCAGTAAAGACGCTTAGTATGAAGAACTAATATGGCAACACGTATCAAAAAGACGACAAAAATTACAAAGCCAAAAGCGGTCAAAGCTGTGGTTTCCTCTGGTATGACTGTACCAGTGTATGATGCGGTAGGAGTCCCCAAAGGGACAACCAAGCTTCCAAGCGAGTTATTCGGTATAGACGTCAATACGATGCTTTTGGCACAAGCCATACGTGTTTATCAAGGCAATCAAAGAGCAGGATCAGCATATGTTAAAACTCGGGGAGAAGTAGAGGGATCGAGTCGAAAAATATATAAGCAAAAAGGTACTGGAAGGGCACGACACGGGAGTATCAGAGCGCATATTTTCGTCGGTGGTGGTGTTGTGTTTGGTCCGACACACCAAAATTTCAAAGGAGTTTTAACGAAGAAAATGAAAATAGTTGCTCTTGCGTCTGCATTTTCGGCAAGACGTACGGATAACGCAATTTTTGTCGTTGATGGATTAGAGGCGATTCTTCCAAAAACCAAGCATATCGCAACGCTTATCAAAGGTTTGGGACTTTCTGGTTCTATACTTGTTCTTCATGCAACGGGTGCCGTGAACGTATTGACTGCAAGTCGAAATATTGACGATCTTGATGTGATGCCTATCACGCACGTACATCCGTATGCACTTGTGTCGCACAAATACATCATCATCATGAAATCGGCAATACAAGACGCAGAGAAGCAATTTATTAAAGAGTAACTATGGACAGTATTAAACGACCAATTATCACAGAAAAGTCTATGTTTCTTGCCTCCACAGGCTGGTATACATTTGAAGTTGCATTGAAAGCTCGAAAAGAAGATATTATCAAAGCGATTAATGCATTATATAATGTGACAGTTCGTCAGGTTAGGACAATGCGCGTAGCAGGTAAGACTCGCAAAGTCGGCAAACGAGCAAAACCAACGACTCGTGTCGATTGGAAAAAAGCACTCGTGAGATTAGAAAAAGGTCAAAAGATAGCAGTGTTTGACGTATCAGAGCAATCAGGAAAATAACTATGGCAAGTTTACGACCAAAATCATTGCAAACAATACTCCCAAAAAATTCAGGACGTGATATGTTTGGTCACATTTCTGTCCGTCACCAAGGTGGTAGGCAGAAACGATTCTATCGTGTGATAGACTGGAAACGAGATAAAGATGGTATTAGCGCATCCGTTGTGGCTATAGAGTATGATCCAAATCGCTCAGCAGATGTAGCATTGTTATCATATAAAGACGGAGAAAAGCGATACATCCTCGCTCCTGTTGGATTAGAAGTAGGTGCGACGGTACAGTCTGGTACTGATATAGAGGCCAAGCCAGGGAATTCTTTACGACTTCGTGATATTCCTGTAGGTACGCTTATTCATAATATTGAAATTAAGCCCGGTCGAGGTGGTCAGATGGTACGATCAGCGGGCAATGCTGCGGTGCTTTTGTCCAAAGACGGGCAGACAGTGCAAATTAAATTACCATCAGGAGAGGTGAGATTTTTCTCATCTTTGGTTCGAGCAACAGTCGGACAAATTGGAAATATTGATTGGAAAAATAGAGTTATAGGTTTAGCAGGAAATGCACGACACATGGGTCGACGTCCGACTGTACGCGGAGTCGCTCAAAATCCACGAAGTCATCCACATGGAGGCGGAGAAGGAAAGTCAGGCATCGGTATGAAGTCGCCAAAAAGTCCGTGGGGTAAGCGAACATTAGGAAAACGCACACGAAAACGAAGAAAATATTCAGATAGCATTATCGTAAAGCGGAGGAAATAACATATGTCCAGAAGTACCAAAAAAGGTCCATACATCGATCCACGCGTTTTGGCAAAAGTGAACAAGCAAAAAGCTGGTGGTGATCAAACGCCGATAAAAACATGGGCGAGAGCGTGCCAAATATCACCAGAGTTCGTCGGACACAAATTTGGCGTTCACAACGGGAGAATATTTGTCGAAGTGTTTGTGACAGAAGGTATGGTAGGGCATAGACTCGGTGAGTTTTCACCGACGCGGACATTTAGAGGACACGGACAAGTGACAAAGCGAACGGCGGATAAGACGTAAAATATATGGAATACAAAGCAACAGCAAAATATATTCACATGAGTCCAAGAAAGCTTCGCCTTATGGCGGATAGTATTCGTGGATTAGGCGTGTTACAGGCATTGGGTGCTCTTGATGCAGCAGCGCAAGCGTCAGCCAAACCTTTAGCGACACTGATTCGATCAGCTGTGGCAAATGCAAAAACGAAAAATGTCGAAGCGAATACACTTGTCGTATTTGCGGTAGAAATAGGCGGCGGACCAGCGATGAAGCGGTGGCATGCGGTGAGTAAGGGATCTGCACATGCATATAAAAAACGCATGTCACACATCAACGTTACATTAAAAGAGGTCACAAAGGAGAAATAATATATGGGACAAAAAATACATCCATACGGATTTAGACTTGGGCCATTGTATACATGGGTCTCTCGTTGGTTTGCTGATGATAAACGCTATTCAGGACTTCTCATACAGGACTTATTGCTTCGTGATGAGATGTTTTTGAAGTTAAAAGCTGCAGGACTCGGACTTTGTGAAATTGAACGGTCTATCAATAAAATCAAAGTAATTTTGCATGTATCAAGACCTGGTATGGTGATCGGCAGAGGCGGATCTGGACTTGAAGATATTAAGAAATTTGTCGAAAAGACGTTGCAGAATATCGCGAGAGAAAAGAAATTAAATAAGACGGTCTATGATCCAACCAAGATGAAGGTAGAGATAGTGGTTGAGCCTATCAAAGAGCCAAATTTGAATGCGCATTTGGTGGCAGTCAATATCGGTGATCAAATGCTCAAGCGTATGCCTCATAAGAGAGTGTGTGTGCAGATGGTTGAGCGAGTCATGACAGCGGGTGCAAAGGGCGTGAAAATTAAATTAGCAGGTCGTATCGGCGGAGCTGAAATTGCACGTCGAGAGACCTATAAACAGGGGTCTATCCCCCTCTCAACGATTCGAGAAGCTGTTGATTATGCAGAAGTTCCATGCTTAACGAAATCAGGATATGTCGGTATAAAAGTATGGATTTGTAAAAAAGGGTAATTACTATGTTAGCACCGAAAAGAGCCAAACATCGAAAACAGTTTAGAGGCCGTATGAAAGGCAAATCCATTCGTGGATCTGTGATTTCATTTGGTGACTATGGTTTGAAGGCAACGGAACCCGGTTGGGTATCAAGTCGTCAAATTGAAGCAGCTCGAAAGGCGCTTACCCATACAATTCGCAGAGGTGGTCGTGTATGGATCAGAATATTTCCTGATAAACCAATTACGAAGAAACCACCTGAGACACGCATGGGAAGTGGCAAAGGTGATGTCGCTGAATACGTCTCAGTCGTGCGACCTGGACGCATCATGTTTGAAATGGGCGGTGTTACAGAAGATTTAGCAAAAGAGGCTATGAGACTAGCAGCCATCAAATTACCAATACGAGCAAAATTTGTACAGCGGGAGAAACACGTATGAAACGAAAAATAAAAGATCAGCTCGCAGCATTAACAGTGTCAGAACTGAAAAAGAAAGTTGGTGAGTTGCGAAAATTGATTATAGAGGAAAAAATGAAACGATATTCAACACAAGTGAAAAATGTCCGCGTAGCAAAAATGTTACGCATTCAGTTAGCAGTCGTGCAAACGGCATTGACCGCTAAACTATATACGGAAGGGAAGTAATATGAAAAAAAATACCATACAACGAGCCAAATCAAATGTTTCAAAAGCACGCTTTATAAGCGGTGTCGTTGCGTCAACCAAGAACAAAGATACCGTTATTGTCGAAGTTATACGAATGACGAGACATCCGATGTATAGAAAGGCTGTGCGACGCACAAAACGATTTGCCGCACATGTTGTCAATATGGATCTTATCGTGGGAGACAAGGTGGTCATGAAAGAAGTACCGCCAATAAGTAAAACAAAGCATTTTCTTATAACGCAAAGAGAAGATCGAAAGGTAATTGTATGATTCAGAGACGCACGAAATTAACCGTAGCCGATAACTCAGGAGCTATAGAGATGGTTGTAATCCATATCTATGGCGCGTCCAAGAGAATGAAAGCATCGATAGGAGATGTCGTGCAGTGTGTGGTCAAAAAAGCAGATCCAACCGGAACGGTTAAAGATGATGAAATGGTACAGGTAGTCATTGTACGAACACATAAAGAATATCACAGACCAGACGGATCATATATTCGCTTTGATGACAACGCAGGGGTCGTTATCGATAACAGAAAAGACAAGAATCCACGAGGCACTCGAGTATTCGGTCCAATTGCCCGCGAGCTAAAAGACAAAGGATTTGATAAAATAGTTAGTCTGGCACCAGAAGTATTTTAAAACACCATATGAAATTTAAAGTTGGAGACACAATTATCGTGACATTAGGAAAAGATAAAGGCCGTAAAGGCAAGATTGATGCTGTCTATCCTAAAGTCAATGAAGTCAAAGTTCCAGGAGTGCATATCGTGAAAAAGCACATGAAACGAAAAGATGAAAAAAATGCCGGTGGAATAGTAGAAATTGTCAAACCAATCGCGACATCAAAAGTAGCGCTTCTTTGTCCATCGTGCGGCAAGCAAACGCGCATAGGATACTTGGTTGCCAAAAATGAAAAAGTACGTGTGTGTCGCAAATGTCATAAAAAGATATGAATAGCTTACAAAAACAATACAAAGAAGAAATAGCCAAAAAGCTCATGGCAGACTTGGGTATCAAAAATGTCATGGCTGTTCCAAAGCTTGTCAAAATTGTGATAAATGTCGGTCTCGGGGAAGCACTCAAAGACAAAAAAGTTGTCGAAAAAGTCAGTCAGCAATTGGCAGTGATCACTGGACAAAAGCCACAACCAAGGAAGGCGACAAAAGCTATTTCTACCTTTAAACTTAGAGCAGGAGATGTGATTGGTGTTCGTGTGACGCTTCGCGCAACGAGAATGTACGACTTTTTCCAAAGACTTACGATGGTGGCGCTTCCCCGTGTGCGAGATTTTCGTGGAGTGCCCAATAAAGCATTTGACAATAGTGGTAATTATACGTTGGGGCTGTCAGAACAGATTATTTTTCCAGAACTCGAGTATGGTATGATCGACAAAATTCGCGGGTTTGAGGTGACATTTGTAACAACGGCAAAAACAAACGATCATGCAAAAGCTTTACTTACAGCTTTAGGTATGCCGTTTGCAAAAATATAACTATGGCAAAAACATCTGACGTCGTTAAATTTGAACATAAACAAAAGTTTGCAGTCAGACACAGGAATCGTTGCATGCTTTGTGGAAGATCCCGCGCATATATGCGCAAATTTAAACTTTGTCGTATTTGCTTTAGAGAGTTAGCGCATAAGGGAGCACTCCCGGGAGTCGTAAAAGCGTCGTGGTAACAAAGGAGAATATATTATGATGGTGAACGATCCAATTGGCGACATGTTAACAAGAATAAGAAATGCAGCTATGGCTCATAACAGAGTCATTGAAATGCCGAATAGTAAATTAAAGATGGCTGTCGCGACACTCCTTTCGAAAAAAGGATATGTCAAAGATGTCAAGGTGACAGGCGAAGGAGTAAGTAAGACACTTCACATGGAACTTTCGTATGATGGAAAAGAACCGGTCGTCATTGGTATCAAACGAGTTAGTAAACCAGGGCTTCGTTGGTACGTCGGGAAAAAGAAAATCCCTGTTGTGATGGGCGGCGCGGGTATTTCAGTTGTCAGTACGCCAAAGGGTGTTATGACTGGCAAAGAAGCGATAAAATTAGGCGTGGGTGGAGAATTATTGTGTGAAGTTTGGTAAATTTATATGTCAAGAATTGGAGATACACCAGTCATCGTTCCGAAAGAAGCAACGTTTACGGTTGAGGCACATGCAGTGGTCATTAAAGGGCCTAAAGGGGAACTAACACTTTCTATACCAAAAGGTATTTCTATAGTGCCAAGTGGTGAAGGATCATTTACTGTAGAGAAAAAGGGAACGAGTAAAAAATTAAATGCAATGCATGGCACGATGAGTGCGCTTTTATCAAATAACGTTATTGGCGTGACGAAAGGTTGGACTAAGCAATTAGAACTATCAGGTGTTGGATATCGAGCGACAATACAGGGCAACGACATCACCTTTTCCGTTGGTTTTTCACACCCAGTTGTCGTGAAGCCAATGAAAGGAATTACCTTTTCTATTACTGACGGTAAAGTATTAGTCTCAGGTATTGATAAATATCTTGTCGGACAAACAGCAGCAACGATTCGCGCGATTAAACCTCCTGAACCGTATAAAGGTAAAGGAATTAAATACACAGGCGAGTATGTACGAAGGAAGGCTGGTAAGTCAGCCAAGGCAGTCGGAGCGAAATGACGTCGAGTGTATAAAGGAGAATATATGGCAGTAGAACAACAACGTAGACAATTAAGAATGAAACGAAAAGCGAGTATTCGAGCGCGTCTTAGTGGGACAGGTGCTGTACCACGACTTGCCGTATATCGATCAAACACAAGACTCTCAGCTCAACTTATTGATGACGAAAAAAGTATATCGCTTGTATCCGCGTGGATAAAAGGCAAAAATATTGCGTCAGCCAAGAAATTAGGTGAAGACATTGCAGCAAAGGCAAAGACCGCAGGGATCAAAAAAGTCGTTTTTGACCGAGGTGGGTTTCGCTATCATGGGTCTATAAAGCAAATTGCAGAGACTGCAAGGGCTGGAGGATTGGTATTTTAACAGAGAAAGGTAATATGTATGTTTAATAATAATAACAACAGATCACGACAACAACACGTCGTACCCCCTGGTGAATTTGAGGAAAAAGTAATACAGGTTAATCGTGTATCAAAAAAAACAAAAGGTGGAAATAAAGTGGGATTCTCAGTCCTTGTCGTTGTAGGGGACAAAAAAGGGCGTGTGGGTGTGGGCCTAGGTGGAGCACCAGACGTGCAATCATCAGTCAAAAAGGCGGTCGTATATGCACGAAAACATATTATCACTGTGCCTTTAAAGGGAACGACGATTCCCCATATGGTACAAATCAAATTGGGAGCTGCACGTATCATGATCAAGCCAGCACCTCCGGGAACTGGTGTTCGAGCAGGTGGACCAGTGCGTGCGGTGGTTGAAGCAGTCGGAATTCGTGACATCGTATCAAAGATTTTGGGCACAAATAATAAAGCGTCAAACGTGTACGCGACGATTGCCGCCTTAAAGAAGCTCAAGCATATAAAACAAATGTCCTAAAGGAAACCGTATGAAATTACATAAACTTCCACAATTAGTGAAAAAAGGAATGAAACGATTGGGTCGAGGTCATGGATCAGGTCGTGGAAAAACAGCGGGGCGTGGAACGAAAGGTCAAAAGGCTCGAGGTACCGTGCCACGAGATTTTGAAGGTGGACAATTAGCACTGACAAAGCGTTTTCCACTTCTACGAGGAAAAACGCGCAATAAATCACGAAAACCACACACGGTAACCCTTCGGGTTTCTCGATTGTCCATCATGGATGCTGGATCCAAAGTCAGTATCGAAACACTCAAAAAGTATGGTATTGTAAATGAGTCAGCAGTTTCTGTAAAACTCGTTGCTGGTGGGACGCTTACGAAAGCCTTGACCATCATGATTCCCCTTTCAAAGGGTGCAAAGATAGATATCGAAAAAGCTGGCGGAACAGTTACCGCACAATAAACGTTTCACGCTGACTGATTGCAGGAGTTTTTGGTATACGCCCGTTTTTATGAATATATTTTTTTCAGCATTTGCCAACAGTTGGAAAACGAAAGAACTGCGCCGAAAAATACTCATAACGGTTTGGCTTTTTGTTATTTTTCGTATATTTGCACATATTCCCATCCCCGGTATTGATCGTGTCCGACTTGCGCAATTATTTTCTCAAAATCAATTTTTAGGTCTTTTGGATATTTTTTCGGGTGGAACGTTGGTGAACTTTTCCGTTTTAGCATTAGGCTTAAATCCCTACATCAATGCCTCCATAATTTTGCAGCTTCTCACCATCGTGTTCCCAAAGCTTGAAGCATTATCCAAAGAAGGCGATTTTGGTAGAGAAAAGATCAATCAATATACGCGATTTCTTACAGTGCCCCTTGCGATCGTACAGTCTATCGGTATGTATATATTGCTTCGCAATCAAGGCATAGTGCAGAGCTTTGATCCATTAGCGCTTATTTCTGTGGTGCTTACGATGACTGCGGGAACACTCTTTGTTATGTGGATCGGTGAGCTGATTACAGAATATGGTGTGGGCAATGGTATATCGCTTTTGATTTTTGCTGGTATCGTTGGCCGCTTGCCAGTCGTCGTATCGCAAACAGCAAGCACTGTCACATCTGAGTCTATTACGAGCACGATTTTTTTCGCGGGCATGGCGATTGTTGTGATATATGGTGCTGTATTTATGAATGAGGCAGTACGAAGGATTCCTGTACATTATGCTCGCCGCGTTCGTGGCAACAAGATTTATGGTGGCAACGTATCCTACCTTCCGCTTCGTGTGAATCAGGCAGGAGTAATCCCTATTATCTTTGCAGTTTCCCTCGTTCTATTACCGTCGCTTCTTGGTGGATTTTTGCAACAGCTGAATAATCCAAGCTTTGCAAATATTGGTCGCATGCTCACAGGACTTTTTAATCCAAACAGCATTTCCTATAATGTCATATACTTTTTGCTTGTTATTGGATTTACGTATTTTTATACGGCGATTACGTTTAACCCAGGCAAAATTGCAGCGGAGATCCAAAAACATGGCGGATTTATTCCGGGTATTCGCCCTGGAACGCCGACATCATCATACTTAAATTACATCCTGACACGTATCACCCTAGCGGGAGCATTGTTTTTAGGTATTCTTGCAGTGTTTCCATCACTTGCGCGTTCAGTCTCTGGTGTATCGACATTATTAGTCGGCGGCACAGGAGTCTTAATCGTCGTATCTGTTGTATTGGAGACGGTCAAAACACTTGAGGCACAACTTGTCATGAGAAATTACGAAGGATTTTTAAAAGAGTAAAGAAGGGAATATATGCATATAGTTTTTTTTGGTCCAGAGGGGTCAGGCAAAGGTACGCAAGCGAAATTATTAAGCGAAGCATTACATTTGTCTATTCTTACCAGTGGCGATTTGGTTCGCGATGCGGCGGCAAACGATAAAGGGATTATTGGGGAAGTTGTCCGACAATCACTTCAGGAGGGCAAATATGTCGCAGATAGCGAAATGTTTGTCTTGTGGAAATGGCGTTTGAAAGAAGAAGATGCCAAAGGCGGGTGGATCATGGATGGATTCCCAAGGAATGTTGAACAGGCAAAATTTTTATATGAAAAGCTTGATAAATACGGATATAAAGTAGAAAAAGTTATTTATTTGAATTTATCAGAAGAAGAATCGTACCGTCGTCTTATAAAGCGCGGGCGACCTCTCCACCCAGGGAGTAACGAGCTTCACGATTCACCAGAACGCATCAAAAGTCGACTTTTATTGTATAAAGCTGGTGAGAAAGACGTGCTCGAATATTATCGTCAACAAGGTGTTTTATCTGAAATTAATGCAGACAACTCTATAGAAAAAGTTCACGAGGATATACTCGGCAGCATTTCATGAGCACTCCGTTTCATCTGATCGCATTGGTTGGTATGCCCGGTTCTGGGAAAACTGTGGCTGCAGAATTTTTTAGGAAACGAAATATTCCCGTTTTGCGATTTGGTGATCAGACAGATATAGGTCTCAAAGAACATAATCTCGAGCGAAACGAAAAAAACGAGCGATGGTATCGCGAGAAACTACGCGTTGATCTCGGGATGGCGGCGATGGCGATAAAGATTGAGCCGCGGATTTTAGAAGCGAGTAAAACAACACAAACGATTGTGCTTGATGGACTATATTCATGGGAAGAGTACGTGTATTTGAAGCACCGCTTCCCACAGCTGAAACTCTTGTGTATATACGCATCTCCTGCCATACGATATAAAAGACTAGGGGTGAGAACCGTGCGTCCGTTAACAGAAGATGAAGCACGAAGTCGAGACGTCGCGGAGATAGAGAATTTACACAAAGGTGGACCAATCGCTGTGGCTGATTACCTCATGGTAAATGATAAGACTGAAAAAGATTTTATTATAGCGCTTGAAGAAGTTTCAAAAGGTATCATATGAAGAAGCGAGATCAGGATAAAGTTGTGGTCATGAAGTCAGCCGGTGAAGCGCTTGGCGCGATTCTTATAGAGCTTCTTGATATGGCTGCTGTCGGGGTATCACTTTTGGATATAGAAAAAGAAGCCATGGCAAAGATCAAAAAAGCCGGTGGTACTGCATCTTTTACGACTGTTGCTGATTATAAATGGGCTACCTGTCTTTGTGTCAACGACGTGATCGTTCATGGTATTCCCACAGAGTATGTACTCAAAGACGGTGATCTGTTGACCATTGATGTTGGGATGTTTCGAGATGGATTCCATACAGACACCGCATGGTCCAAAATGATCGGCGAACCCAAAAAAGACGTGCAGAAGTTTCTCGACGTTGGTCAGAGAGCCTTGTGGGAAGCAATTGCGATGGCAAGAGCGGGAAACAGAGTGGGACATATTACAAAAGCAATTCAAGACATCGTGTTGCCGCAAGGATACGGCATAGTCAAGTCGCTTGTGGGTCATGGGGTGGGTAAGACGCTTCATGAAGCCCCACAGATCCCAGGGATTCTTAAAGGTACCATTGAGAATACCCCAAAGCTTGTCGAGGGTATGACGATTGCTATAGAGGTCATATACACGATGGGGAGTCCGCAGGTCGTATACGTTAATGACGATGGGTGGTCTATAGGTACCAATGACGGGTCTCTTACTGCGGTATTTGAGCATACCGTGGCAATTACAGCCGGAGATCCTTTGGTGTTGACCCAATCGGTCCTATAAGGTACAATTAGCTCTAATCGCGGATCCCGCTAAGTTTAAGCGGGCTATTTGTTAGTTTTTTTGTGGTAAACGAAAACGTATGGTGCATCAAGGAAATATTGAGATTGATGGAGAAGTCGCAGAATGTTTGCCGAATACATTGTTTAGGGTAAAGTTAGCAAACAATCATCTCGTATTATGTCATCTTTCGGGGAAGATGCGATTAAATTTTATTCGCATAATGCCTGGAGACAAGGTGAAGCTTGAAATGTCACCATATGACCCTGCAAAGGGTCGTATCATTTATCGATCGAAATAATAGTATGAAAGTTCGAGCAAGTGTAAAGACCATGTGTAGAAAGTGCAAAATTGTTCGCCGACGCGGACGGGTGTATGTGATTTGTGTGACACCAAAACATAAACAGAGACAAGGATAACATTATGGTACGTATATCTGGCATTGATTTACCAAATGAAAAAAGACTCGACATATCACTTACCTATTTGTATGGTATTGGTCGTGCAAACGTCAAAGGTATTTTAGAAAAAGCAAAACTTGATCCAGCAAGGCGCATGAAGACGTTAACCGACGATGAAGTCAGCAAACTGACAAAGCTTATCGAAAAAGAAGCTGTTGTTGAAGGAGACCTTCGTCGTGCAATTGGTGAGTCTATCAAACGACTCGTTGAAATAAAATCATATCGTGGTGGGAGACATAGTAAGCGGTTGCCACTTCGAGGGCAGCGAACGAGAACAAATGCACGTACACGTAGAGGCAAGCGTATGACGGTCGGAGCATTGAAGAAAGAGGATCGAGCAAAGCTAGATACGAAGCCAACTGAAGGAAAAGCATAATATGGCAACCAAAACGACAAAAGTGATTCCTACAAAAGGAAAAATATATATCACAGCGACGTTTAACAACACGCTTGTGACCCTTACCGATGAACAAGGGAACACCCTTTTTTGGGGTTCATCCGGACTCGTTGGGTTTAAGGGTGCACGCAGAGCCACACCATATGCCGCGACGACTGCTGTAGAGACCGTCGCTAGAAAAGCACTGGATGGCGGCATGAGAGAAGTGGCTGTATACATAAAGGGTCCAGGGGCTGGTCGGGATGCATCACTTCGCGCATTGAAATCAGTGGGGTTAGGTATTAGTTTGATAGCAGACGTTACACCAATTCCACACAATGGCGTCAGGCCAAAGAAAAAGAGGAGAGTATAATATGGGACGATATACAGGACCGAAAAACAGATTAGCCAGACGTGAAGGTATGGATTTGGGATACAAAACAATTGGATCCAAATCACATGCCTCTCTTCTTCGTCGATTAAACATCGGTCCGGGTCAACACGGCGCTAAGGGCAAACGAAAACAATCAGCATTTGGTATACAGCTTCGTGAGAAACAAAAGATGAAGCGTATGTATGGCGTACTGGAGAGGCAATTTCGCAAAAATTTCACATTGGCTCGCAAATACCGAGGAAATACTGGAGACATGTTGGTACAATTTCTTGAATTACGTTTGGATAACGTGTTGTACCGCTTAGGGCTTTCACCGACGAGGTCGCTTGCAAGACAGCTTGTCTCACATGGTCATACGTTGGTAACTGGCAATCGAGTAAATATCCCATCATACATGGTTAAAGTTGGCGATGTGATAACGCTAAAGCCCAAAGGACTAGAGATCCCAGCGGTCAAAAAGCAATTGGAAGATAAAACATATGCACCTGCCGGGTGGCTGGCGCGTTTAGGTCCTACCGGTAAAATTGTTCGTCTGCCTGAACGCGCAGATGTTAAAGAAGACATAAATACACAATTAATAGTTGAATATTATTCACGTTAGAAAGGGGTGTTAGTATGATAGAGCCAAATTTTGTAGTAAAAGTTGAGGTAGAAAAGTCAGGATACGGGATGTTTGTGATAGAACCGCTCGTCTCTGGCTACGGTCATACGTTGGGAAACAGTCTTCGACGTGTTTTATTGTCATCTCTTCAAGGTACAGCCCTCACGAGTGTAAAAATTGCAGGTGTCGCACATCAATTTTCTGCATTGTCAGGATTAAAGGAAGATATTGTTGAACTTATTATGCATTTGAAAAAGGTGCGTTTAACACTTGAGGGTTCAGATTCAGCCGTTATTAAATTATCCAAAAAAGGTCCATGCGTGGTAACAGCTGCTGACTTTGATGTTTCAGCAGGGGTGACGATTGTCAATCCTGATCAAATTATCGCAACACTATCAGATAAGAAAGCTGAACTTAATCTTGAAGCAACGGTTGGTAAGGGATATGGCTATGTACATGCCAATGAAATGGAAGTTGGTGAACTTGGAAAAATTCCGATGGATGCATTATTTAGCCCAGTGTTTCGCGTAAACTATAGAGTCGACGCGACACGTGTGGGACGTATGACAAATCTAGATAAACTCGTGATGGAGATTTGGACCGATGAGACCATCTCACCTGCTGACGCACTCCGTGAAGCAGCCAAAGGGCTCGTGTCATTCTTTTTGCAAGTATACGAACCAAAGGAAAAAGGACCAGAAGAGAGTGTTGTAGTTATACCCTCTGTGTCCGATGAGGTGTTGAAGATGCGTATTGAAGAACTCGATATTCCCACACGTATCGTCAATGCGCTCTCACGAGGCAACATTGAGACTATCGGTCAACTTTTGGCAACTCCAAGATCAGAGCTTATGAAGATCAAAAATCTTGGTGGTAAGTCTTTGACTATCGTTGAAGAGAAGCTCAAGGAAAAAGGCGTTTCGATAAATGTATAAACTACTATGAGACACGGTGTATACGGGAGAAAATTACATAGAACAGTCGATGAAAGACGACGTTTGTTTATGATTCTTTTGCGATCGCTTTTTGGAGAAGGCAAAATTGTCACAACCATTGCGAAAGCCAAGGCTATACAGCCTATGGCTGAGAAGCTTATCACGAAAGCCAAAGGGGCCACAAACGCTGACATGCGTCAAATCCGCAAGGTATTGGCTGATCGTGTGACGGTGGGGATTTTGATGGATTGGGCAAAGACGCGATTTGCAAATCGCACCAGTGGATTTACGCGTTTGATTCGGGTCGGACGACGATTAGGAGATGCAAGTGAGACTGTACAGATGTCTTTTGTCGATGCTGCACCGGAAAAAGTAGAAATAGTTAAAGCAACAGTTCCTAAGGGAAAAGTAGTTGAAGCAAAAACAGTAAAGAAAGTAATAAGTAAAAAGAAGATATGAACAAATCGACCGCGTCAACATCTGTCAAACAAGTTAAGCGCACATGGCACCTTATTGATGCGAAAGGTATTATTCTTGGTCGTGTTGCTGTGGATATCGCATCAAAGCTGATGGGGAAGTCGAAGCCGTATTTCGTACGTTCATTGGATTGTGGTGATTATGTGGTCGTTATAAATGCTAAACACGTCGCTGTCACCGGACATAAAGAAATAGAAAAATTATACACGAATTATTCAGGACATCCAGGAGGGCTGAAAACGAAATTTCTTTGGCAATTACGGGATGAAAAACCGACAGACATTATAAGACGAGCAGTCATGGGAATGTTACCGAAGAATAAATTACGAAATAGAATGATCACGCGTCTTAATATTTATGCTGATGACAAACATCCATACGGGGATAAATTTATTATATAATATTATGGTAGCCAAAAAATTAGAAGTAGTTACAGAAGAAAAAGTCCCAGAAGCAAAGGGTATTGCCTACTATGAAGCAGTGGGTCGACGAAAAAATGCAACGGCACGTGTGCGTCTCTATGTCGTCAAAGATGCATCCATTATGATCAAAGGTGTGACTGTGCAAAAAGGTGAAATGATCGTGAATGGTCGTACCGCAGAGAGTTATTTCCCAGGCGAAGTATTCAAAAAGATGTATCAAGAAGCATTTCGTACGACCAACACGCTTAATCGATTTGCGATAAGTGTCACCACATCAGGCGGAGGACTCGCTGGTCAATTGGGAGCGGCAATACACGGTATATCACGAGCACTTACGAAAGTAGATCTTGAGAAATTTAGACCAATCTTAAAAAAGCGCGGGTTTCTTACTCGTGATCCGAGAGCCAAGGAACGTCGCAAAGCAGGGTATGCCCATGCGGCACGTGCACGCAAACAATCTCCAAAACGTTAACGTTTAGAAAAATTTTCAACAAGCTTTTTCTGTTCTATTCTAGATAGTGGTTTTGTTTTTCGTTTGCCCACAATATCCCATAAGATTATTGCAGCAGACACTGAGACGTTATAGCTTTGCACAAATCCTGCCATGGGAATTTGTATGACTCGGTCTGCCGCGTTTATAGCTTTTTGGGATAATCCCGCATGTTCGTTGCCAACGAGAAGTGCAATTTTTTCTTCTGTAAATGATGCGTTATCAAGACCTTCAGCCGTAGGTGTTAGCGCTGTTGCAATGATCGTATATCCTTCATGTTTTAGTGTTTTAAAACATGATAACGTGGAATTAAATATTTTAAAGTCGAGCCATTTATTAGCTGACGAACTTGATGCTTTCCCTACGCGCTTGGGATTAAATGCTTTTTCTTTTTCGAAAATAAAATACACGTTTTGGATTCCCAACCCGTCACACGTGCGAAGGATTGCTGCAGCATTATGTGGATCATGGATGTCTTCGAGAACGACAGTGATGTCGTTTCGACGTTTTGAGACAACGGATGTTATTTTTTCTAATCGCTTTTGTTGCATCAACACAGTATATAGTGTTTGTATTTTATCTGAAAGTCATCTAGTGACCATCCGTTGCGACGAAATAGTCAACAAAAATGCTATAGCATAATTGTTGACTACTATAACTTCGACGAATTTTACTAAACTCCTTTAACTTCCTCTAAAATCCTTTAGAAGTGTATAGTAAAAGTATGGCAAAAAATCGTTGGGTTTCTGGTGGATGCCAGTGTGTATTTTTTCGCTCGTACTGAATATTTTTCTTTTTGTGAAAAATCCTCCACGTCACTCCTCTGGTGTTCCAGTCATCGGTGTTATAGATGGTGACACGGTGGTTTTAGAGGGAAAGTCTCGCGTGAGATTGCGTTTCATAGACGCGCCGGAGAAAGGTTTATGTGGATATGAAGAAGCTACAAAGTTGCTTGAAAAATTGGTAATTGGAAAGTCTGTACGTATAGAAGAAACTATCCCAGATCAATATGGTCGCGGTATGGCGTTAGTGTACGTAGGTAATACGCTCGTAAATAAAGAAATGCTCAAAAGCGGTTGGGTGCGGTTCCATCACGATAATTCAAGTGTGACGGAGGAGTTGAAGGCGGTGACCGATATTGCTCAAAAAGAAGGGAAGGGAGTATATACTGCGTGTCAATCTCAAGATGTCCCAGATAACCCGACTTGTGTGATAAAAGGAAATATAGATAAAAATTCTACATCGAGAAATTATTATCTGCCGACGTGCGCCCAGTACAAATTTACGATCGTCGAAAAAGATATCGGAGAAAATTGGTTTTGTACAGAGGCAGAGGCTCGCAAAGCCGGCTTTACCAAAGCTAAGACGTGCAAATAAATTTCTATCTTTTGTAAAATCCTCTAGATTCCCTGTCTGCGCAGGTAGACTTTAAATTCCTTTATGTTTGATCAATGGCGAAACGGGTAACACGGTTGGCTTTTTGACGGCGTCTCTCCTTATAGCAGGTACTATCCGGAGGAGGCGGGGGCGGCGACGCCGCCACATCCTTGTTTGCAGTATTGACTAATGTAGTTTATCCCGATCGAAGTCGAGGGACTTATGTAGTCATATATTGGTGTATACTAGAATTATGAAACTTGAGATTATGATAAAAGCTATACTGATTTCAGCCATCATTGGCGCAGTTGTTGGAAGTGTGGTGACTTTCTTTTTGATGAAGACCCAACAATCTACCACCCAAGAACGTATCAAAGACTTTTATCTTACGGAAAATGCTGTATATATCAGTCCGCACACCCTACGGAAAAGGATGGATAAAGGAGAAACGACTTATGTCTTAGTAGATGTGCGCAGTCCTCAAGAGTACGATAAAGAGCATATCATTGGGGCTATCAGCATTCCGGCATACAAAGACCCCAACACCTCTATTTCTCTTGAGACTGAGAAAGAAGAAAAAGAAAGAATTATCAACGCATTCAAAAATGTAAGGAACGAAAAAGAAATTATTGTGTACTGCTATAGTATGCCGTGCATGACAGGAAGAAAAATAGGCAAGCTTCTTTCGGAACATGACATCTATGTAAAGCATCTCGGTATTGGTTGGAATGAATGGCGGTACACTTGGAATTTATGGAATCATGACGGCGAAACACCAACTGATGTCAACGATTATATTGTATCTGGCAAAGAACCCGGAAAACCAATGATAAAAGATACGTTTTCTCCCTGTAAAGTGGGTGAGTTGGGTTGCTAAACTATGGTTTATAGCTACCATGCTTATTTCAATTTTTGCTCCCATCGGTAATTCCTTAACTCCTGCTGTTTCTCTTGCTGGGTACGGTTCAGTTATATAACTTTTATACACAGTGTTTATTTTTCCAAAATCAGACATGTCCGTGATATACATCGTCGTCTTAACAACATCCTGAAACGAAGCGCCTGCCGCCTCCAAAACTTCCTTCAAGTTTTTCATGATTTGATGCATTTGTTCTTCTATTATTCCCTTGACTAATGTTCCGTCTGGCATTAAATATATTTGTCCAGAAGTAAAAACAAAATTATCATACATGATTGCCTGCGAATACGGCCCAATAGCTTTTGGTGCTTTTGATGAAGAAACGTATGTTTTCATAATTCACCTCTTTCTTTAGTTTTAGTATAACTCAATGCCTGAAAAATATCGTGAATAATATCGTCAACGTCCTCAATGCCCACAGATAGTCGTATGAGAGTATCGCTTAAACCAATTTTTTCTCGTTCCTCTTTAGGAACGGACGCGTGTGTCATGGAGGCAGGATGCTCAATGAGCGATTCAACAGCTCCCAGGCTTTCGGCGATAGCAATAAGCTGTAAATGCTCCAAAAAGGCAACGGCAGTTTTCATAGTCCCTTTTAACTCAAATGAAATCATTCCACCAAACCCGCTCATTTGTTTTTTGGCAATCTTATGATTCGGATGATCAGGTAAACCTGGGTAATATACTTTTTTAACTTTTCTGTTCTGTTTCAGGAATTTCGCAATTATTATCGCGTTTTCCTCATGTTTTTCCATCCGTAGCGGTAGCGTTTTAATTCCTTTCAGGATTTGATAGCTATCAAACGGGGAAAGGATAGCACCGACGGCGTTTTGTAAAAACTTTAATCGTTCTGCGAGTGCATTGTCATTGACGATAACACTTCCGCCAATTGTGTCGCTGTGGCCTCCAAGATACTTTGTCATGGAATGAACAACAATATCCGTTCCCAAATCCAAAGGTTTTTGAAAATACGGAGTAGCAAATGTGTTATCAACGACAGTGAGTATCTTTTTTGACCTTACCGATCGGGTAATTGAGGCAATATCAACAATTTTCATGAGTGGGTTCGTCGGTGACTCAATCCATATCATTTTTGTATTACGCTGAATATGCGTTTTGAGTTCAAATGCGCTGATAAAGTTAACGAACGTGAATGTTATATTGTATTTCTCAAACACCCTAGTAAAAAGTCTACGCGTGCCTCCGTAGACATCATCAATAGAAACAACATTATCTCCACTTTTTAACAGAAGAAGTATATTTGTTATTGCTGCTAACCCCGACGCATAGGTAAATGCGTACTTGCCGTTTTCTAATGCTGCCAAATTTTTTTCCAGAGCATACCTAGTGGGATTACCGGATCGTGAGTATTCATATCCTTGAGATGGCTTATCAACTTTGCGCCTCGCAAACGTTGTAGAAAGGTGGATAGGGACAACGACATCCCCACTCCCGTCTAGATCTGGCTCATTTCCTATATGTATGGTTTTTGTTGAAAATCCTTTTGCGTATTTCATATTTTTTTCCATCAAAAAACCTCCCTTTCGGGAGGTCTATTGCACAAAAAGCGCAACCTCCTTAGGGAAGGATTGCGCAACAGTTAACTTCAAATGCAATTTTCATTATGTTCAATATATCACGAAAGAAACCAGCTGTCAATTTTTTAGTATGTCGATTTTACAAGTTTTTCTTTCTGCATTCTATATAACAACATGTCGCCGCTCACTTGAAATACATCGAGTAATTCTTGAAATATTGGCACCAAGATTGAAAAATCTTCATTCGATGGTGTTCTACCCAGCTTAGTTCTTAACAAAGTGGTAAGTGGGTTTGTCGGAACAAGAACTAAACCAGCAAATGTGTTTGCTTGAATTTCTAAGTATTTGTATGCTTCAGGGCTCACTTTTTCATGGAATGTTAGGTAGTCATCTAAATTTTTTGGTCCGTTATTTTTATACCACTCTGCATGCATTACTGAATGTCCTATTTCATGCGCTATTGAGAATTTAGTTCTTTCAACATAGTTTTCATATGCATATTCGTCGATTGTAATTTGTGAAAAATCAGAACTGATGAATGCATCTATTCCAAGAAGTTCTTTTATCCCCGGTACGACCACTAACGCAATATGCATTTGTAATTCGACTATTTCCTCGATGGGAATAGGCAAGGTTCCAGAAGGATTATACTTTTGGAGAAATTCGTTCGCCCTGCGGTTTACTTCGACAAGTGTGAGACTTGATGGATTCATTGTTCATTGCCGTTGGCTTTATTCAATAGCTCAATGAGTTTTTGAATTTTCTTTTTATCTAATTTTTCGCCTCTGGCTGTTCGATAAAAAGCTGGTAAAAAAGATATTACTTTTGGATCATTTCTTATGTCATGAGGGACTGTTCCTTTAGCAATGTGTGCTAGGTCGAAAAATTCAATCCATTCTAGTGATCCTTTTGATATCTTGAGCGCTTCTGCATATCCCTCTAATTTTTCTTCATCAACCGTAGGAGGAAGAATATTCCTCTCCAATCTGCTAATGTTACCTGGATCGAAGTGATAACGTTCACAAAATAATCTCAGGGTAAACCCTAATGAGATCCTTTTTGAACGAAAAAATTGTCCGAAATTCATGACCGATGAGGCTTGATTTTTATTCATATCTGTTGTAAGAATAATACAACAGAATTTGATTGTCAAGTTTTAGAAAGAAGGTGATAAATATGGCCCATTCCAAGACAACCAGCACGAGAGTTGCGAGAAAAGCTTCAAAGCTTCTTCGTAAAAGTCATAGCAAAAATGTTAAATCGGTTTCAGGAAGTGCGTTATCTCAAAAAAATGGAAGAAAACGAAAAAAAATAAAAATTTTGCGGGGTCGTTTGGGGAGAAATCTGTGAAGATTTTCCTGTTTTATAGGGATACTTTTTATACTATTTACTTTTAGAGTTAAGTCTTTTCAAGACAACATCAAGTTTTGATTTTGGGAACAGATCGTCAGGGAAAAGAGAAATAAGCTTGAGTTTATTTTGTTTAATAAGTTTCAGTTTCCGCTTCATAAGCACGTCATATCTTTTTAGTTGCCCATGTAGTCCAAAGAATTCAACGAATATATCACCAATCTTAAAATCTGCCGTATATCTCGTATTTAAATATCGCACATTGCGTTCGTGAAGAATATTTTTTACAAAAAGCCAATCATCAATAATTTTTTCAGCAAACGAGTCACATTTATGTCCATCATTTGCGATGTATTTTTTGGCAAATAATACTGGGTTAGGAGAAAATCCCGCCTCCTTAATAGCGATATTCCATGATGCAAATATACGCCTAAACGCGCTGTTATAGGAATAGAAATCTCTCTTTGTTGGCATTCGATGATATTTTTCTTGATAGTTTCTCAGAAGTTGGATTAATTCTGCTTTTGAGTATTTTATTTGAAAGTGATGAGGCGAATGTAGGCCGCCTTTATGGCGAGCTATATTTATTGATTCTTCTGATAAACTTGCTATCCCTTTATTGTAGCCACGACGCTTAAGTTTGATTTTTTGTGCCTGGCTTAGCAGAGTTTTATTGCTATAGGTATAAGTAGAACCGAGTGATATATGTAATAGTTTTGATATATCTCTATAACTATTGCCTTTTGCTCGCAATAGTTGGGTCTTTTGCTGAACTCGTTTTGACAGCATTTTCATGGTCGGGACGTCCGGGCTCGGACCGGAGACATCACGCACCCCATGCGTGCATTCTACCAACTGAATTACGTCCCGTTATCGACCGCTTGTATTCTAACATTTCTTATGTAAAAATGGGGGATAAACCTCTTCTTGCCCACTGAAAGGACTACATATGCCAGCAGTTGACCAAAAAATTCAAGCAATTCGTCTCGCGATGGAGCAGATTGACAAACAATACGGCAAAGGATCAATCATGAAATTGGGGGAAAAAGCCAATATTCGCATGGCGATTGACGTTATTCCTACCGGCATTATGGCACTTGATTTAGCATTAGGTGTCGGTGGATTACCTAAAGGTCGCATCGTCGAAATTTACGGACCAGAAGCATCAGGAAAAACGACCGTGTGTCTCTCAACTATTGCAGAATCACAAAAGCAAGGTGGAGTGGCAGCATTTATTGACGCTGAGCATGCACTCGATCCACAGTGGGCAGAGGTACTTGGCGTAAAGCTTGATGACCTTTTGATTTCTCAGCCTGATACAGGTGAGCAAGCATTAGAAATCGCAGAAACGCTTATTCGTAGTGGAGGTATAGATGTCATCGTCATAGACTCTGTAGCAGCCTTGGTGCCACGAGCTGAGATTGAAGGAGAGATGGGAGATAGCATGATGGGTGTTCATGCACGACTTATGTCTCAAGCGCTTAGAAAGCTCACAGCTGTTATTTCTAAATCCAAAACAGTGGTCATATTTACCAATCAACTTCGCCAAAAAATTGGCGTCATGTTTGGTAATCCTGAAACGACCACAGGCGGGATGGCTCTTAAATTTTATGCAAGTGTCCGTATGGACGCGCGGAAAATTGAAAGTCTCAAAGATGGCGACAAAGTGATTGGTTCGCGTCACAGAGTGCGCGTCGTGAAAAACAAAGTATCACCACCATTTCGTGTGGCAGAGTATGACGTGATGCATGACGGTATTTCTAAAGAAGGTGGGCTTTTGGATGTAGGTGTAGAATTTGGCATCCTTACCAAATCAGGCGCGTTTATAAAGTATGGCGCGCAGATGCTCGGGCAAGGCAAAGAAGCGAGTAAGTTGTATCTTAAAGAAAATGTGAAAGTAGCCAAAGATATTGCAGAGGCGATTTGGAAAGTGGTCAAATCAGGCAACGCCCACACAAAAGTTGCTGTTGTTGAGGACTCTGATGGTTGATGATGGTGTGTTTCAAACGTTGATGGACGTCTCCTTTCGATTCGTTTCTTTTCGTCCCAGAAGTAAGAAGGAATTTGTCGACGCGTTAAAGGCAGCGTGTAAAAAACGACACATAGAAGATATATCTGTTATAGACAGAGTACTTGCTCGTCTTATCGAATTAGGATATGTCGATGATGAGAAATTTGCCGCATGGTGGGTGACACAACGAAATCAATTTCGCCCGAAAGGATGGCGCGCACTCTCTTTTGAACTCAAACAAAAAGGTATTATCTTAAAAAAGTTTGATGATACAACAGAAGAAACAAACGTTATAGCTCTTGCTACCAAGGTGTTTGGGAAGTTTACCGCTCTCTCTTCAAAAGAGCAGAAAATGAAGCTGTATGCGTATCTTGCACGGCGTGGATTTGATAGTGATGTCATCTCCCGTGTCGTTGACGCCATGATGAATAAAGGATACAATACAGATACTACCGAAAGCACATGAATTGCCGAAGGTATGCTTGGAAGCAATAACAAAAGAACGATAGTAGGATTTATGAACACACGAAATTTATCTTTATCTCCTACCAATTACGCTGCATAATCTGCGGCTGCTCTTTCCGTTATCGCTTCCTCTATAAGAAAGGAATGTTTCTATGTTTGACGTATTAAAAACTCTATCAAGTTTGGTAAAACCAAGATTTCATAGTTCTTCTCCCGCACAATCAATGCCTGTAGTACAAAAGGCAGTATCAAATGATCCAAAGCATGCAAAGAAGGTAAAAAAAGGCTTTGATGTGCCCTTGCCTCCAGCTGTTGACTTTGACGCGCAATTAAAGCTCGCACAAGCGCAGGCACAAGCACAAGCCAACGCACAAGCGCTGCAAATTGTTTTGGAAGCCAAAGATGAAGCGCTTCGTATACGCAAAGACGCCGAAAATTCTATGCGAGTGCTCGAACAATCTCTGCGTCAGCGAGAAATCGTTGCAGATCGTAAAGATGCAGGCATTGAAGTGCGTGAAAAGCGAGTAGTAGACACGGAAAGCTTGCTTGATAAAAAACGAATAGACCTAGAGTCTGCAAAGACACATGTTATAGAGAAGCTTGAAAAGGCTGCGCACATGACGCGTGACGAAGCAAAGTCAGAGATCCTCGAGAGACTTAAAGGAGAACTCGCAGAAGATGTTGCCAAAGAGATACGAGAAGCTGAAAGCGCGGCCAAAGAAGAAGCCAAAGCGAAGGCAAAGGAAATACTCGTTGATGCGATGCGCCACGGTGCCACCGATTATGTTTCTGAATATACTGTATCGGTTATCAAAGTGACCGATGAAGAGGTAAAAGGGAGAATTATCGGGAAAGAAGGCCGAAATATTCGCGCATTTGAGACAGCGACAGGTGTCGATGTGGATCTGGATGAACCAGGAGTCATTCGACTTTCCTGTTTTGATCCAGTCAGACGCGAGATTGCTCGTGTGACACTCGAGCGACTTTTGCGTGACGGGCGTGTGCAGCCTGTACGTATCGAAGAGCTTATTGTAGAGGTAAAGAAGGAGACCGAGCGCATTATGTTTGAAGAAGGACAAAAACTTTGTCATGCAGTCGGTGTATATAATCTCCCACCACCACTTATCGCCATGTTAGGTCGATTTAAATATCGTTACTCGTATGGTCAGAATATGATTGCCCATACTATGGAAGAGACAAAAATTGGTATCGCCATAGCTCAAGAGATAGGTGCAGATGTCAATGTAGTCAGACTTGGATGTCTGCTTCATGACATCGGTAAAATTGTGTCAGAGAAAGAGGGTAACCACGTCACATTAGGTGTAGAGCTTTTGAAAAAGTATGGCATGCCACAAAAGGTCATAGACTGTGTCGCGCAGCATCATGAAGATACGCCATTTACCAGTAGCGAGTCTATGCTCGTCTATATTGCAGATGCAATCTCTGGTAGTAGGCCGGGCGCTCGTTATGAGAATTATGATGAGTACGTGAAGCGCTTGAAGGATCTTGAAGCAATTGCTAAATCCCATGACGGTGTCGTCGAGGCGTTTGCATTTCAAGCAGGTCGAGAGATACGTGTGATCGTTGATCCGGGTAAGGTAACGGATGCAGAAGCGGTGGCAATGGCCAAGGATGTGCGTGATGAAATCGGCAAAAAAGTTATCGTCCCAGGACAGATAAAGATCACCGTCATCCGCGAACTTCGCGCAGTCGAGACATATAAATAAACGCAACTCCTCGTTGTAGCAACCCATTTTACGTAACTAGTTACGATTAGATTGTTATAGTGCGATGTAGAAAATAATATGTTGACATGACGCTCTGCATTATCTACAGTGCTACATAGAGACTGTCATAATAATCTCTAAGTTTTTTTAGATCGTTGTAATCCTCTGCCCAAGAAAGAAATCCCCCTTACTCCGCCAGCTGGCGGATACGGGTGGACGAGGGGAGGTGAAAACAAAATGACAAAAGCAGATTTAGTAGAAGTCGTCGCAAAGAAAGCAAATCTTACAGCAAAAGCTGCAAGAGAAGCAGTAGCTGCTGTATTTGGTGCAGTAACAGACGCCCTTAAAAAAGGCGACAAAGTAGTCGTTACAGGATTTGGTACCTTTATGGTACGGTCCCGTAAAGCGCGTGTTGGACGAAACCCACAAACTGGGAACGCTATCAATATTCCAGCTCGCAAAACCCCAGGCTTTACCGCTGGGAAAGCATTGAAAAAAGTCGTTCGTTAAATGAATACCTTTTTCAATCCATGAAGAGATCCACACATGTGGATCTCTTTTGGTATAAAACGCTTGATCTCTTCTTGACGACTTTGTATACTAGTCTCATATGCCACCGAAACCCAAAAGAAAACGAGCCTCATTTAAAGAAACAGTATCCGTCGAAGCGAAACCTGATGTGCACCAGAGTGCATTTGAGGCGTCAGAGACAGGAGAAAAGCCGAGCGTGCGACAGGTAGTAGAAGTTGTCGAAGAGCAAGTCGTCCCTGAATCCATAGAGACGATTTGCAAAGATGCTCAAGAGATTGAGGAGGCTGTCGAGAATTTGGAGGATGCTGTGCGTGTCTCACCTGTCGCAGATGAAGGTGTACCGATGCACCATAGCGAGGAATCCAGCACACCAGTCGCAGAAGAAAAGCCCATGGATAAAGTTGATTCAATTTACGCTTCAAAAAGTAGCGATATCAGACCTGAGATTACTGTCATTGGAAAGAAAGATAAATCACTTGCAGTATGGGTTGGGGCGATGCTTGGTATAGCAGTGGCAGTAGGTGTAGGACTTATATTTTTAATCAAAGGGTCGAGTGCACTGCCCTCTCTCGGTGCAAAACCCACACCGACAGCGGCACCGACAGTGGTACCGACTCCGACGATTGCTCCTGCAACGACCGTGTCACGAAAAGATATAGCAGTACGTGTGCTCAATGGTGGCGGGGTGGTAGGTGCCGCTTCAAAGATGAAGACCTTCCTAGAGGGGAAGGGGTATACTGTCGTGAGCACTGGTAATACACCAGCGTATACGTATGATTCAACGGTGGTGCAGGTAAAGGCGGGGAAAGAAGCCTACAAGACCATGTTATCTGATGACCTTAAGGTTGACTATTCATTAGAGGTTTCAACAGACGTCGTGGCGGACGATGTCACCTACGATGCTATCGTTATAGTAGGCAAAGAATAAATGCTTCATGAAGTACAAAGCCTTGTTTCTTGACGTTGATGGTACGACAGTTGCGCATGGTGAAGGCAATCTTCCAACTGAACGTGTGACCCGTGCAATAGCGATGTGTCGCAAGAACGGTGTGTTCGTTTGTCTTGCAACCTCAAGACCTCTCTCTTCAGTACGTCGCGTCATAGAGCATTTGGATCTTGCGGAATATCACGTCATATCAAGCGGCGCTCAGATATATGACGGTACGACGAAAAAAATTATTGTAGAAAAAAGTATTCCAAAATCTTGTGTGATGCACATATTTGATGTAGCCAAAAAATATAATGTGCATGTGAAATTTTTTGATGGCGTAACAGATTCACATTTTGATGGCGTGCATATACCAGAGAAGATTGTTGACGCATATTTTCCGGAGTTAGAGCCGAAAATTCTCAAAAAAATACATCGTGCGCTCAGTTCCACTGAAGGCATAGCGCTGCATCGGATGTTCGCATGGAATTCAACGTATGAATGTTTGGATATAACACACGAAGAAGTGTCGAAACTTCATGGGATTGTTGACGTGGCAAAGCTTATAGGTGTCGAGACTAAGGATAGTATCGGTGTAGGCGATGGACATAATGATTTTCCCCTCCTTTTGGCGTGTGGATTAAAGATTGCGATGGGTAATGCCGTACCGGAGCTTAAAGCAATTGCAGATTTCGTCGCCCCAACGGTCAATGAAGACGGTGTTGCAGTGGTGATAGAAAAGTTTATACTAGAAAATAATTAGGGAGAACTATATGGGGAGTTTTATTGAAATAAATGACACATTGCGCATAACAAAAGAGCAGGGATTTCCACTTGAACTTGATTATGGTAAGCATTGTGCTAAGACTTTTACAGCAAGTGACTTTTCAGAAAAAATATTTATTTTTACAAATAAACCAACTATTAGAATGTATAAAGCACCTCCAGTACGAAATTTTTTAGTTGAAGATATAGATGGTAAATGGTTATATTGGGGCTTGATACAGATTACGGAAATTACGCATGATTATGTAAATAAAATTACATCAGGAAAATTTAAAATAATTTATATTTATTCACCAGAAGAAATGAAACAAGCACAATCTATTATAGATCGGGATACTGAAACAGATTATCTTACTTAATAATAAGCAGTATGAGATTTTATGCTATCATGTTTTAAAACATGATAGCATAAAGGTGTTACATCCATTTTAGTTTATAAATTCCTCTAGTATTCCTTAAATTCCTTTACATGTGTGCGTTTGGTACAATACAGGTCAATGAAATACTTTATCAAAACCTTCGGGTGTGCCGCCAATGAGGCTGACAGTGAGCGCGTAAGAGCACTCTATGAGTCTCGTGGGTATACGCCATCAAAAACCATGAGAGGTGCTGATGATGTGATCATAAACACGTGTATGATCAGGCAAGCGGCAGAGCATAGAGTATACGGATTAGTACATAATCTTTCTCAAGAAAAACTCAAAGGAAGAAAAGTAAAAATTGTGGTTACAGGGTGCATGGTCGGTATGGCTGCGCGAGAAAAAACAGGAAAGATGTTGGCACTGCTACACAAAAAAATGCCAAGCGTGGATGAATTTCTCCCCATTGAGGAAGTTGGATTTGATTTCGCACCGGTTCGCACCACAGGACATCGAGCCCTCGTTCCTATTACCAATGGGTGTAATAATTTCTGCACATTTTGTGTCGTGCCATTTACCAGAGGTCGCGAGATGAGTAGATCCATGGAAGAAATTATTGTCGAGTGTAAAACACTCGTTGCAGAAGGCAAGACATATGTAACGCTGGTTGGGCAAAACGTGAATTCATATGGCGCTGATTTGAAAAATGAATATAACGGCAAAAAAATAAAACCAACATATGTAAAGCACTTAGGTCGTCTGCGAATTCCGACGTTGTTTCCAATGTTACTTGAAGAAATCGCAAAGATTGATGGCATTGAGATCATAGATTTTATTTCGAGTAATCCGTGGGATTTTTCTTTGGAGCTTATTGATGTCATGGCAAAGACGCCCAAAATCTCGCATCATTTACATCTTCCTGTACAAGCAGGAGACGATGCGGTGTTAAAGCGTATGAATCGTTGGTACACCAGAGACGAGTATCTTACGTTGGTAAAAACATTGAAGAAAAAAATTCCAGACATCACCATTGGCACGGATATCATCGTAGGGTTTCCGGGAGAGACGCCCAAGCAGTTTCAAAAAACTATCGAGCTTGCCAAAGCAGTTGGGTTTAGCAAGGCGTATGTGGCGATGTATTCAGATAGACCTATGACTGCGGCACACAAAGTGTATGCTGATGATGTGCCACACGAAGAAAAAAAACGACGATGGATGCTTTTAGAAGAGTTGATAAATAAAACAAATCTACGACAGGGTACCTACAAAAAATCCAAGCAGTAATCATTCCATGCAAAAACTTCTTGTTATATGTGGTGCGACAGCGACAGGTAAAACTGCACTCGGTGTATATATGGCGAAACTATTTGTCGGAGAAATTATTTCTGCAGATTCAAGGCATGTGTATAAGGGGCTCGATATTATATCTGGCAAAGATATCCCACAAGATGTTCCTGTGTGGCTTAACGATCTGGTTTCAGTGACAGAGGACTGTAGTGTGTCTCTCTATCAGGCTGCGGCAGTTCATGCGATACAGACCATACAAAATCACGATGCACTCCCGATCGTCGTTGGGGGAACAGGATTATATATATCCTCGTTGATCAGACCGTACGACACCATACAAATTCCAAGAAATATGCCTCTTCGTACGAAGCTTGAAAAAGAAGATGTGCCAGAGCTTGCCAAACATCTTTATGAGATTGATGCCAAAAAATTTTCTTCTATGAATCATTCTGATCTTCATAATCCACGTCGACTCATACGTGCAATAGAAGTTGGGGAGTGGAAACTGCATCACAAAAAAATACCGACTCTTGTGCCCTCATTTGATGTTCTTTCTATTGGTTTATCGTGTGATGAAGATATTCTGAAAGAACGTATACACAAACGCGTGATAGAGCGTATAGACGGTGGTGCTCTAGAAGAAGCAACGCGTTTGGAAAACGTGTTAGAGGTACATATGCCAGCTTTTTCTACCTTGGGTTTTTCGCAGCTTTTGCAGTATCTGCATCATGAGGTGACGAAAGAAGCCTTGGTTGCAGAGTGGACACGTAGAGAATATGCATATGCCAAACGTCAAACACGCTGGTTTCGCAAAGAAAAAAATATAGTCTGGTTTGACATACATACATCAAATAATTTCGCAGCAATAGAGAAATTGGTGAGGGAATGGTATACTAAAAAATACTATGATAACTAAAGTTGAAATATCACATAAGACAATCGTTTTTACCCTACTTTTACTTGCGTCTATTTGGTTTATATTGCAAATTGGTGATCTTTTGCTTCTGTTGTTTATTTCTTTTATTCTCATGTCCGGTCTCCGGCCTTTGGTAGATGGTCTTGAAAGGAAAAGAGTGCCTCGAATTATAGCTATACTTTTGATATACATCGTTGTTTTCGGTTTCCTCGGAGGTGCTCTGGCTGGTATAGTCCCAGCGCTTGGGGCACAGTCAGGAAATTTTGTGAAAGAGTTACCACTGTTTATCAATCGTACATTCCCCGCATATTCTATAGACTTTCAGAGTATTTTGGGACAAATTGCACCCGTGGGTGAGAATCTTTTGAAGTTTACCGTCAATCTTTTTTCTAATATCATCGCAATCCTCACGCTTTTGACGTTTACGTTTTATTTTCTTCTTGAACGTAAACATCTTCAAGATATGCTCATTGGACTTCTCGGTGCGGGGTTGGGGACACATGTGTTTGGTATCACGACGAGAGTGGAGAAACGACTAAGTGCGTGGGTGTTGGGGCAATTAGTGCTCATGCTGTTTATCGGGGGCATTGTGTATATTGGGCTATTTTTCCTCGGGATTGAATTCGCTATCCCGTTGGCAGTGCTTGCAGGGCTTCTTGAAATGGTTCCGACGGTCGGACCGATCCTTTCTGCCGTTCCAGCGATACTGGTCGCGTTTTCTCACTCACCGGTATTAGCACTGAGTGTGCTTGCATTATATATCATAGTGCAACAAGTCGAAAACAATATTCTCGTGCCGCTTATCATGAAAAGAAGTGTCGGATTATCACCAGTGCTTACAATCCTCGCCCTTATGATTGGGGGACGGTTTGCAGGGATTGCAGGAGCGATTCTTGCGGTGCCAATACTTCTCACTATTCAAGAGATCATTGTGTCTGGACCAAATGTTTCAGAGACCAAGGATAAATAAAGCGCACTTTGGGAACCTCATAAGCCAGATTCTGTTTCTAAACTCTCATTTCTCTGATGCCCGCATGCTTTGATCCTCCCGAATGCGTGGTAATAACGGATCGGTCGTCGGTTGCAGCGAGTGGGATTGCCAACGTTTCACCCATCTTCCGAGCCATTACGCTTGCGGCTGATGATCGTCTCTGTGGCTCTCTCGGTTCGGTAAACTCCGAACGTCGTCTCCGGCGGCTTACACTGTCGAAGCACCCGATCTTGCGACGCAGAGCTTACGCTCTGTCCCCTGCATTCTGCTGTCTGGACTTTCCTCCCGCCTCTAACGGCGGGCGAGAATTCGAGTTCCCAAAGTGCAACGATTATTATATCACAACAAACCCCCCGCAGATGGCGGGGGGAATTTTGATAAAACGTCTTAACAAAAAAGTCTTAGCCACCGATTTTGTACATACCGGTTCCGCAAACTGGGCATTTGCCTTTCATTGCTGGCTTACCATTTTTCATGGTAACTTTTTCGGCTTTAGGATCTTCGCGCTTTGCGCGACATTTTACACAATACATTGATGCCATAATATATTCACCTCCTTTCATCCACCGTAGCCTTGGCGAAGGTGGACTTCAAAATTTTTTAAGACAGGTACCGTGAGAGGAGCAGTTCAATCCCGAGTATGACTGTGACGAGTACCATGGTTTTTATAATATCGCTTTTTAACGCGCGTTCGTCATGGATAAGTGTTGAGCCGGCAGTTCTCGTTGAGGTATACGTAAATGTCAATGGTGATGTTACAGAAGGCGATTGTAACGGGCTAGAACTAATTGAGACAACGACGGGAGAGAAGGCATGTCTGTGGACAGATGCACGAAGCTTTTGTTTTTTTGTTTTCTTTGGCATACTTTCCTCGTGGGGTTGAGCGTAGCATAGCTTCATTTACGTTGTCAAATATTTTTATAAATGGATCAATAATGTCATGTCATTCCCACGCAATAATGTCCTCTCCATTCCCACGCGATTGTGTCCATGAC
>JBBTUH010000033.1:0-2880 GCA_038063875.1 Patescibacteria group bacterium
TTAAATGTTTCTATTTTATCTAGAAACTTGTCTTAGTTTAAAGGGGACGGGTCAGTTATTGCTCTGTCGGATTCTATAGAAAATTTTTGTTGAAGCATAAAAACTGATGCGCGTTCATAATTTCGAATAAATATTGCGGCTTGGTCAAATAGGGGATCTTTTTGGTCAAATAGGGGATCTTGTTGTTCAAATTCGTTAGCACATTTTAAATAGTCATCAATAACTTCATCAAGAGTAAGACCATGCGCTTCGGCATACCGTCTCATTTTCAGAAAATTTATTCTGGTATTAATAGACTTTTTTGGAGTCATAGTATTTTAATAATTTTAGCAATCAATGCTATAAAAACGACTAGGGTCGTTTATTATTTACATACTGTTGTTGAGCCCCCATTGGTTGTAAATGTTTCACAATTATTTTGAATTGGTATTGATGCGCCAAGTGTTGGCCAAGGATCTGCTACAAAAGTTGGTGGTGTAAAAGGGGCGAATGTTGGATTGGGTGTTTTGGTTCCTAAAGTATTACACATATTCAATGCAGCTTGTTGAGATTTTAAGCAATAGTCAGAATCTAATTTATACGTATAAGAATTACCTGTGCATGGATAATAAATATTGCATGAGATTGTCGTATCAACGAACGGTTGTTGTGGCACATCGTATCTTACAGAATTATTACTTTTAGAGTTTTGGGGTGACGACTCGACCGTGCTCCATGCTTTATTGAAAGCGTCGCATTCTGCTTGAGTTTTATCTGTCATAAGAACACCATCGGGACCCACACAATTAACAAGAATTTTTCTCGTTGCCTGTGCACCTTTTACTTGTGATGTAATTGGTGTATTTACTGGTGTCGGTTTACTTGTTGGCGAGGGGAATGGTGTTGGATCGTAAAACGGATATTGAATTGGCGTAGGCTTAGGAATTGCTTTATCGATCATCACTCCTGCACCATAAGTTGAGGTGAGAGCTACGATAGAAATCAAAATGAATTTCGTAATAAACCAAAACATATAATTAGCTGCATTATACACCCATAAAGCACATGGGTTGACAAACTCGAATCTAGTGGGATAGAAAATATATAGAAGATTAATCACTTAAACCTAAATATAACTTCTGGGGCGATGTAATAGATCAGAATGACTTAACTCCGTGCGGGATGGCCAAGTGTAAGGAAGCACGGTCCACAGAAAAGTTCTTACAACTCACACTCGATGCGCTCCAGACAGCAAATCTAGAGAACTATGAATGATGAGACCACAAAAAAACGAGCGGTCCATGATTGCCGCATGTAGCGCTGGCCCCTTTAGGACCCGATGAAGGTCACCGATGAGGTTTTGGAACAGTACATGCTGAGGAGAACCGACAAGCGGATTATTTCTCCAAGATATGTGCCTCTTTATTGGGGATGGACCTTCTCGTCTCGAACAAATGAATCAAATCAAAGAAAACTAAAATTTAACGACTTGTTTTAGATGAATGGTTAGTTCGTGGTCACTCTCCTCGATAGAAAGACTGGCGGTTTCTCTATTTACTGTTTTCTGCACTTCTGATCTGATCATTTCTGCCTGCTGCTCAAAGCTCAGCATTGGGCGTAATAACGGATGCATCATAATGACTCGAGTCGCTTCCTTTAAGGACTGATGATAATACGTCATAAGAGACTGCAGATCGTGGTGACCAGTAATCTTGGCTAAGGCTAACAAATTTACCCCAAGGTCTACCATTTCTGTACAAAAGCTATGACGAAATAAGTGTGCGTAGACACGTTTATTTATCCCGCATAGTCGAGCACGTGTTTTTAAATCACTGTTGATAGTTTGTTGGCACAACTTTGTCCCTCTTCTTCCAGAGAATATATACTCGTTTTTCTTTTCAAGAGCCATGAGCTTATCATAGAGATTCTTCGAAATAGGCACACATCGATTGTCACCATTCTTTGTATCTCGAAAAATCACGTGGGTCGGTACACTGTGTAAATCGTTTGGTAGCAAGTTAAGTGCTTCATCGATTCTGCATCCTGTCATACCCAATAACAGAATAAGTAGCTCCTGTCTGTTGTTTATATACTCTTGGTCATATCGATAACTTACGCGTGCACTGGCGATCTTTATGATTTCATCAGGAGTAAGTAAATCTTTCGGGGCAGATTGTTGTTCGTGTAGTTCTTTATAACCTTTCATTTCCTCGGTGCCAGAAAATTTATCTATCTGCCTCGCTGTTTTTACGAAATTATTGAGGTAAGTATTTTTTAAGCCTTTTGCTGTTTGTGCAGCGATAAAGGCGACAAAATTTTTACGAGTAAACTCTCGGTCACCCAGCCATAACACAAGCTTATTAAAACGTCTGCGGTAGACGTCCATCGCCTTCTTTTTGCCCTCGAAGCCCTGCTCTAAGACAAGATGCTGCGCGAATGCAGGCCAATCATTTATATGAATTTGCATGGTTACTCCATGCGAAGTAGTGGGGCAATGCATAGCCGCCTCCTATTTGGAAGACGACCCATGCAAGTACTTGAGTGTAGCTGCTGGTTAAGCGAGGAATCCCAAGATGACGCGTAGGCGCTTTGATACTAAAAGAGTTATTCGTCTTGTTTTACCAAAACAAGCCTTGTGGGTCGGCTGGGGCTCGAACCCAGAACCAATAGCTTAAAAGGCTACTGCTCTACCATTGAGCTACCGACCCTCTATTAATTTTTCAAATACAATGTTAGCTTAAAAGTCCGGCTGAGCCGGATCTACCATTAAGCTACCTGCCCGCAATCGCCTACGCTCATGCGTTGGCAGGCGGGCCGACCCGCGATACATTATATTATACCAAATTGGTGAATTCTAGTCTGGATCCGAACACTTTGACGATTGATGATATTTTAACTCTT
>JBBTUH010000034.1:0-1320 GCA_038063875.1 Patescibacteria group bacterium
CGGGGTGTAGCACAGTTGGTAATGCGCACGGTTCGGGACCGTGAGATCGAGAGTTCGAATCTCTCCACTCCGACACAAAGCACCTCAAGCTTGCAAAACTAAAAAAATATATTATAATCGTGGCAAGATGCCTACAAGATCTACCGGATTTACATTTACACGACAAATTGGTGTACGGTTTATGATTCCACGTGGTGATTACGTCAGACTTCAAGAAGAAGCGACTCGAAGAGCTGAACACAATTTAGTATCAGCAAATAATGTTGATCATTGGGCCATTGAACATAATGATCGAGTACCCACCGAATAATCCGCCTCTCGCATGTTCTCCCAATATACGCTATAATAGGCTTTATGAAACTCTCTTTTGCTTCACGAAATCTTCCAGACGTACCTCCCCAACCAGACATCATTTTAGCTTCACAATCCATCGGTCGCAAAGGATTACTTGAGAAATTAGGTCTTCGTTTCCGCGTCGTCGTCACACGAGTCGATGAAGATAAAATAATCGATGCAAATCCGATAAAAACAATCACCAAGCGCGCACAAGCCAAGGCTGATGAAGTAGTCAATAACCCTCGGGTGTATATGGTCCCAGAGGATCGAGATGTCATCGTTATCGCCGCCGACTCTATGGCAATCGTAGGAAAGAAAACGTATGGCAAGGCGCTTGATCGCGATGACGCGAAAAGAATCATCAAAGAACTCATGGATAAATCACACACGTTCGTCACAGCGCTGGTCGTCTCTCACGTCGCCATGGGACAACTCAAAAAAACGTGGGTAAAAACAGTAGAGACGAAAGTCACACTAGGAAAACTCTCACAAACCGAGCTAGACGCCTACGTCACCCACTACGACTTTACCCGCTTTGCGGCAGGCTATGCGTTAAACGAAACACCATGGGATTTGGTAACCAAAGTAGACGGCTCGTACACAAACGTCATCGGACTTCCCTTTGAGGCTCTTTTGCCAATCCTACGAACCCTAAAAATCATTGACGCCCCTGTCAACAACTAATCTCGCCTATCGCCAAGGAAATTTTGCTTTTCTTGGATACCTTGAAGAAGAATAAGACTCCACACTCTCTCCAAATTCTCGCATATTCCCTGTTCTTGCAGCCGTTTGTATCGCTTTTGCATCTCTCTTATCTAGACCAGTAAATTCCTGATTATTCAAAAGATCATTTAATGAAAATCCACCAGATAAAAGCTTTGCTTGGAAAGCCTTATCTACTATTGCTTTTGAACAAACTAAACCTACAGCTTCTAACCCACCTTACTTAGATCCCCGTCCCGTCAGGGCGAGGGATGGAGTCAG
>JBBTUH010000035.1:0-1473 GCA_038063875.1 Patescibacteria group bacterium
TTTTCACACTTTCCTACAAGGAGTCGCGGCAGAGCCGCGAGGAATACTAGTTTAATAGTTTTTCTCCTAAGCCTCTGATCATAAGAAGCCTATAATATAATAGCTGCCTTTTATTGTCAAGTATCTGCTTTAATTCAAGCCTAATAAATGGAGATTAGGTATCTAATCTCCATTCTTAAACCCCAAGCTACTCCGATATCATTCTTCGCAGGACTGTTATCGAAATTGCGTAGTCATATTGCATCTATGCATTGCTTAGGAAAATGTAGAACACTACAAGTAGAATCCTTGATGGCTAAATTCTTTCCTGTAAATGTAGACCGTAGATAGAAAATCAAAATGAGGAATTTTTATCACCCAACGCTACCTGATTAATCATATCGTGATAGAGACCGCTGGCGTAAGTTTTGTTCAGCGTTGGATCGCTACTAGTAAGCAACATCTGTAAATTCTCTCTATACATTTTTTGTGACCTTTGGTGAGTTTGTTCAATGCTATTTCCTTCCAAAAGCGCCTTATCAACTTCAAATGCTGGTCGCAAAAAGAAGCCAGCTAGCACATCAGAATATCGTAATGTATCAGTTTTCTCTCCTTGATGTGCAAACTTAAATTCTTTTTTATACCCAACGAATGCCTTAGATCCAATACTGACGCATCTTGGACCTAGCACCTGACCTGAATCACAAGATAATGAATGAATAATTCGATTACTAAGAATGCTTTCGTTATCGTCACAAGCAATTAAAATATTTGCTTCAAAACCCAAAATTATTTTACTCCCGCCATGACCATGAAATAAGATCAAATGTGGATTTTTTTCCTTAATTAGTCGTGTTAAGTTTTCTTTCGTAACCTTATCACCTTTTAGTTCATAAACATCAAGCTCAGCTGATTGACTTCTTGCGCTTGAAATCACTACATCCGACCAAGAATTTAAGTACCTTGTCGCGTCATCGTGAGAAGGATTGGTAACTGTGACAACTTTTGTGGGCATAGTTATGCAAGCGAAGCTGATTGAGGTGACTGAGATGAAAACATTTGTTTCAACAGCTTTCCATCTTTCAAAGCTCGCAAAAACTCCATTTCTGTTTCTATAAATTCTCTACCTGTTTCATCGTTGTTTCTAACATGTTTAATCATGTCATTTCTAGATATACTACTTCCATTACCACTCGAAAAGTACACGTTAGGAGAGATAGTCTCCAATCTTAAGATAATAAGCTCTATTTCTTTCTTTTTTAATTGAGTTTTTGTGTCAGTGTCTGTCATAGTATTAAATTAATTTCAACTCTCTTAACCCTTTCAAAATTTCTTTACTCAAATTAGTATCATTTTTGATCTCTAAATAAGCAGTATACCAGCTAATAGGACCAGTTTTTTCCAACACAAGAACAATATCATCTCTAAGACTTATTGGCGTATTCGCGTACGTTTTTAGGAAGCTTTCTTTTAAGAATTCCATATATTCAAAAT
>JBBTUH010000036.1:0-1556 GCA_038063875.1 Patescibacteria group bacterium
GCTGTGCTTGCATCCGCTTAGAAACCACGGGCTTCAGCCCGTGTGAGTTTCATTTCTTCTTTTTATTTTCTCGCTGGATCGTTTTCCAGTGGTAGAGATACAGAGGGAGTCCTACGCCAATCATCGCAAGGGAGCTAGAGAATTCTCTCTGACGATTGCGTGTTTGTTCTCTTTGTGACTGCTCTTTAACTCTCGTTTCATCAACGTTCGTTTTTTCATCGATGGCAACAGGAGTCACATACTCATATTTATCCGCATCTTTGAATACAAAAATCTTAAGTCCCAGATCAACCATACGCACAGACCCTATGACGACGGTGAAGAGTCCAACAAATGCAAACAAATAGAGATAGATGAGGCGGATGTTTATGTTCATATCTCTATCATAGGAAACAATAGGCGTCGTGTCTACTATATAATATACCCTTCACGATAAAATCGTTCCGCGTATAACTCCTTCTAAATCGATTTCACAACGTTTTTCTTTTAGAAAAAGTTGTAAACTCGATAAGAAGGGTTTAGAAATCCAATGCGTACATTTCTTACATCGTTTTTTTCACTCTTTATTATAGTCCTAGGTATTTTGCTTGTTTCTTTTTGGTATGCAGGCAGACCCATAGGTACATCAGAAGCCAAAGAAGTCTTTGTGGTGCCGCAGGATAAAAATGGATTTGAGATGGCTGCGACACTGAAATCGCAAGGGTTTATACGAAATGATTTTTTGTACCGCATAGTTGCTGGGGTAAAGGGTATGAGTGCGAGCGCAGTTTCAGGTGGGTATACGCTTTCCAAAAATATGACCATGTGGCAGGTGATCGAAAAATTAAACGACCATCCGGACCTAGTCTGGGTGAGCGTGAGAGAGGGTTTACGGAAAGAACAAGTCGGTGAAGCACTCTCACTCCAGCTCGGGTGGACAGAGAGTCAGCTTGAATCATGGAACAACGTGTATGCTACCTCAGATGAGTATTATGAAGGGGTATATTTCCCTGATACGTATTTATTGCCCCTTGATGAAACACCAGAGCAAATAGCCAAGCGATTTATCGACAAGTTTAATGAAAAGATAGGGCCACTACTTCCCCAATTTGCAGCCAAGGATATCAAGTGGACCACAGGTATAAAAATTGCCTCACTTTTAGAGCGTGAAGCTGCGGGGCCGCAAGACATGAAGCTTATTTCTGGTATTATTTGGAAGCGATTAGAGATCGGTATGAAGCTAGAGATTGATGCGACCATGCAATATACAAAGGGTAAGGTGAATGGCGCGTGGTGGGGAAACATTGATTTGGCCCAAAAGCAGAGTGATTCGCTGTATAACACCTATAAATATAAAGGATTACCGCCTACCCCCATAAGCAATCCAGGTTTAGAAGCGATTGAGGCGGCACTAAGTCCAGAAGAGACTGATTGTGTTTTTTACCTTCATGATAGAAATAAACAGATTCACTGTGCGCAAACGTATACAGAGCACAAGGCAAACATCCAAAAATACTTGGTGTATGTCATTCCCACGCAATAATGTCCTCTCCATTCCCACGCGATTGTGTCCATGA
>JBBTUH010000037.1:0-1467 GCA_038063875.1 Patescibacteria group bacterium
TAAATGTTTCTATTTTATCTAGAAACTTGTCTTAGTTTAAAGGGGACGGGTCATTATTTTTCATACAATTTTAATCCAATTCGATCATATCGGTGACGTCAACGAAATGATCGCGGATTGAACAAACAACTTTGCATTCACTATACAAAATTCCAACAGGACAAACAATATACAGAAGAAAAAATTCTATGGGGCAAGAAGCATATCGACTCCTGATTTGATTTGTGATGTGGCGGACTGCAAACGCTGTGTGCCAGCAGGTTTTGCCTTCGCAAAAATAGTATCTAATGTTGTGCCTACTGCCTTTTTATATTCTGCAACCGATTGCCTGTACGTTTGATCAAATTCATCAATGATTTTCTCTAACGCGTTCCTGTCTGATACCTCGTAGGAATCCATCGCGGCGAGGATAGCAATTTTATCTTCATCACTGAAGAGCGTTGTCTCCTTAATTTTTTGCTTTAAATGCTGCATGCTATTGCTTTCCTAATTGTAAATACCCTTTCGCAATATTAAATATTCCTCCAACGGTAATTGGATTCATTGCTTCCGTAAGTATAAATCGTGCAGCACCGTTTTTGATCACGGATCTCATGGCAATCACGCCGATATTGGAAGCAATCCAGTCATACCAACCGACCTTGGGCAAATGTTCTTTTTCCGCAACTTTTTTATTGTAATCTATTCCCGCCATTTCAAAACCTAAAAATGCTCCCACATTCATACCAAAAATTCCTCCACCCACAGCCCCTCCTGCGGTAGTCACAGATGAATCACCTCTTGACGACGATCTTGCAGACGATGTAGGAAATGCCTCGTATCCTAAAACCTCATTTATTCGACTAAAGTCACTATCACTGCCCACGAACTCACCACCAATTACTTTCAATGGCTCCATAAACCCTGATGGCATCGACCCATCTATTTCCTTTCCGAATAATCCACCAGCAATACCACCAAGCAATCCAAAAACCGGTACACCTATCAACTGTGCCTTTACCGTTTCCAGTACTCCGTGTCCCATCTGTCTGGCTCCCGCGTCTACCAATTCCTTCCCGCGTAATTCTTTTAACTTTCCAGCTGCTTTTTCCCGAGCATCAATGACGTTCTTTTCAAACTTCTCACCACTCTCTTTCATCACATCAGCTACCTGTTTCTGTTCAGAAGTGAGCGTAAATTTTTCCTTTTGAGAAGTTTCAGGAGATTTTGAAATACTCGCATCAGCCGAACCAACAAAATGGGGATCGTTCGATTTTTCTGCCATAGGTATCTATGAAGAAAGTATCACACACACACACACACACACACACACACAGGAAAATCAATGTCGATTTATGGACGAGTTTCTCGAGGTGGAAATATTGATGCAATCTGATCCCAGTTTTGCTTTAGTTCCATTAAATTCGGACGGTCCGGAAAAAAACGGATATACTTATGAAGATTTTGTTGAGTTATGTTTAACTCATG
>JBBTUH010000038.1:0-14906 GCA_038063875.1 Patescibacteria group bacterium
AGTTGCTGCCATCCGTAGATGTATGGCCCGTGTCTCAGTGCCATTGTGGGGGGTCATGCTCTCACACCCCCTACTCGTCGTCGCCTTGGTAGGCCTTTACCCCACCAACTAGCTGATAAGTGCAGGGCCGCTCCTCCACCGTCCTTGCGGACTTTGATCTTGCGACCTCATGCGGTATTACCCCGTCTTTCGACGAGCTGTCCCACAGTAAAGGGTACGTTCCCTGCTTCTACTCACCCGTCCGCCACTGATCTATTTTTCTCTTGCGAGAATTACTTTTCCGTTCGACTTGCATGCTTAAGGCACGCCGCCAGCGTTCATCCTGAGCCAGGATCAAACTCTCAAAAAAATTGACATAAGGGCACTTTGTTTGACCAAAATACTGCTTACATCAAAAAAAATCCTATCACCATTCGATTGTCAAAGAGCGATTCGTTACCAATGAGAGACAAAAAAGCCCCGCCATGCGGGGTTTTGTAAACTCCTGAGGCGAAAGCGTTTAATCACTCATGTACTTTCCTATTATAGTCAGCTTTATCCCGTGCGTCAACAGGGGCAAATACAAGTGCGCCAAACGCGAGGCTGCACGCAAGAAACGCGCCACCCACTATATCAGAAAACCAATGATGTCCGAAATACACCTTACTCAAAGACACGAGGCTGACAAAGAAAACAAAAACTACCCCGACCAAAACCTGCTGAGATCTTACTTTTTTGTGCGCTATACGAATCGTCCATGCGGAAAACCCTAAGATACTTATAAACACGGCTCTAGCCGCGTGTCCTGAAGGATAGGAAAAATCAGCCGATACATGATACGTGGGAAAAATAGCGGTCGGGTTTTTGATCATGAAAAACGGAGGAGCTGGGTGAGACACTGCGTTTTTGCCGTATATCTCCACCAATGCCATAATGATAAAAAAGATGGGTATAAGAAGCGCCCACATATGAACACGTTTTTTTACGCTGTCATAAAAGAAAAATCCCGTAAGCCATACGACAAAAAAAGATGCGACAAATGGACCTGCAAACTCACTAACTCCTGATAAGAAATTATCGCACCGTACAGGGCAGTATTTGGTAATGGCGTCTTGTACACGCACAGTTACTGCAAAGTCCATGGTACGAATCAATGCCCTGTCTTCATATTTGGAGAGCGCTAAAAAACAAATAAATGAGATGAGAGAAAGAAACAATAGAATATACTTTTTTTTCATCATGAAGCTATTCGTAATTCTTTTTGCCGCATAATTTCATAGAGAACAATACCACTACACACCATGACGTTTAGAGACACATTCACTCCATACATAGGAAGCTCAACGATTGTGTCAACCATATCTAATACCGATTGGGACACGCCGACTGTTTCATTTCCTATGACAATTGCTATCGGGAGCTTGTACTCGACCGTTTGAAACGGAACACTTTTCTCATTCTGTTCTATCGCATAAACAAAACCATCCGGATGCACTTCTTTAAATGCCTCGACTGCTTCTACTGCAGTCGCTTTATATTCCCAATCAACCAACTGCCATGTATTGATCGACGCTTTTTTTATGCGAGAGTTAGGAGGAGTTAGTGTTTGACCACAAAGATAGACCTTCTCTACAGCCACTGCCTCTGCCAATCGAAAAATTGATCCTACATTGTAGGTATCCAACACGTCATCAACGATTATCGTAATTGGATTTTTTTTGATAGATATGATGACTTCTGGATCGACTTCTGTTGTACGAAGTTCTTTAGCATTGAGCTTGATCATGGAAGAATTATACACTAGAGGCTGCAGGCAGACACCATTAAAAATAACAAAGGCTAACGAACCAACTTATCAGTCGCCTGAAAATAACCTTTCAATCGACTGTGTGCATTTGCCGCATATTGTGAAACTACACTCGTTGATAATTTCAGTTGTTTCGCAATCCGAGTCTGACGTCCATGTGCTTTTTCTCCTTTTACCGAAGAAGCTACTTCTAAAAGAGTAATATCCCTCTGCCTTGGGCTTAAACGCAACAAAGGACGAAATAATCCTTCTAATGCACTATTGGCTTCATTTAATTGTTCGTCTCTATTCATAGTATTATTCATTATCACAAGCACCCTCATTGTGCTGTGTTGATTATACTCACATCTCACATTATGATCTACTTATGTCTTTTGATCACGCTGTCATTTTAGCACTTATCGAGGGAATTACGGAATTTCTCCCGATTTCTTCTACGGGTCACATGATCCTTGCAGCCAAACTATTGAATATTCCCCAAACCGAATTTGCCAAAAGTTTTGAAATCATTATCCAACTCGGAGCAATCATGGCAGTCGCCTCCATCTACATGCAAACCCTTTTCACCAATAAAAAATTATGGATGCCGCTCATACTCGCATTTGTACCAACAGCTATCATGGGCTTTACGCTTTACCCATTTATCAAAAATGTTTTATTGGAAAATTCCATGATTACTGCCGCATCACTGTTTCTGGGTGGTCTTGTGCTCATTCTTTTTGACAAATACCACAAAAAAACTGCTCAAATAACTCCCTCTACCCTCACTCCTAAAAACGCATTAATGATCGGGCTATTTCAATCCATCTCTGTAATCCCCGGCGTCTCTCGCGCGGCAGCAACCATCATAGGCGGCATGATCACTGGTCTCTCAAAAAAGGATGCAGTAGAATTTTCATTTCTTCTGGCGCTGCCGACGATGGCAGCTGCGACTTTACTTGACGTGATAAAAAATCGAGAGGTCTTTACTCAGGGAAATATCGGCATTTTACTTTTGGGATGTGCTATAGCGTACATCAGCGCATTGATCACCGTCAAAAAATTCCTTACCTACGTGAAGACCCATTCTTTCGCTTCTTTTGGCGTGTACCGAATTGTCCTTGCTGTTCTTTTTGCACTGTACGCATTCCGTTGACACTCAACAAAAAAAGTCGCCCAATTCCCCATCCTATAAAAGCACCCGCGACGACATCAATCGGAAAATGAACGCCTAAATACACACGAGATAAAGACACGAGCGCCGCAACGATATATAGTCCCCAACGCCATCGTGGTTCCTTCCGAGCTAAAACTACTGCCAGCGCCGATGCAAAGGTAGCATGAGAAGAAGGAAATGAAAATCCTGTCGTAATCGTATCTACAACGATTGCAGATTCACCATTTCCGAGAAGAAACGGCCGAGATTTTGCTATAAACGGTTTCAACAACCTTTCAACTAATAACCAGCTCGTCATAAGCGTGCCCGCAATTGAATATATAAATGAATGATCTTTCCGTTCTTCACGAACAAACAAAAGGAGTCCTAAAAGCAAAAATAAAAGTCCCCCTTTCCCAATACCAGAAACAGTCAAAGCCAACCCGTCAGAGGCTGGTGTATGTGGAAGATGATTGATAAAAAGAAAAAGCTGCTGATCAAACAATAGTATGCCTTCCATATTATGGTTTAGGAGTCGCTGTGGGAGACGCTATTTTCGTAGGCGTGAGCACTACAGTCGGTTTTGCTGTCGGTTGTACAAGTTTTTTCGTCGGCGCTGCAGTTGACGTTACTGCAACCACTGGGGTAGGTGAGATAAATATTACCCGTATAGCACTCTCATCAGGCACGGGAGATAAGACTTTTTTGGAAGACATCACGACACCTAATACAACCACCACAAGGATGACGACACCAGTTATGAGTGTGAGCGCTGCAATAGTTTTTCGACGGTCATCCATAGTTTTATACTATCACTATTTTATATCTTCTTTCTTCCACGCGGCAAATGTACACGTCGGATATTTACTACACCCATAAAACTTTTTTCCTCGATGTGACTGTTTTAGAATTATATCACTGCCACATCGCGGGCATTGCACATCTTGCTTTTCGCCATATTGCCTTGTGTATGTACATGCCGGAAAGTTGGTACATGCGACAAATTTCCCGAATTTTCCGGTTCGAATGACCAGCTGACTTGTGCAATTTGGGCACTTTTCATCTATCGCTTCTTCAACCAGTTTCACCTTCTCCGCTGTGTCATAGGTGCTAGCTAATATCTTTTCAAACGGTTCGTAAAATTCTCGTATGACTGGCTGCCACTTCTTCTGCCCATTGGCTATAGCATCCAAATTATCTTCCATGGTCGCAGTAAATGGTAGATCGATAATCGATGAGAAGTACTTGACCAAGAAATCAGTGACCATCATCCCTAACTCTGTCGGCACTAACTTTTTTTCTTCCCGCGTCACGTACTGACGATCAATAATCGTTGAGATGATTGGCGCATAGGTACTCGGTCTCCCTATGCCCTTTTCTTCAAGCGTTTTGACTAAGCTTGCTTCGGTGTATCGCGGGGGTGGATTGGTCGTATGCGTAAGCGGTGTGGCAACATCAAGCGGTAAGACGTCACCAACAGCCACGTCTGGTATAACACGATCTTCTATATCTCTCCCCATCACGCGAAGATATCCGTCAAATTTGATGACAGACCCAGTTGTTTCAAACACGTATCCATTAGCACTTTGTATATCTATTGTTGTGGCATCAAAAACTGCTTCACTCGTCTGACAGCCGACCGCACGTTTCCAAATAAGATCATACAGTCTTATATGATCCTTATTTAATTCTATATTTGCCATTTGAAATGTATCATTTGTCATTCCTACGTCCGTAGGACGAATGGCCTCATGTGCTTCTTGTGCTACTTTGGATTTCGTCTTAAATCGTCGTGGTTCTTTGGGAAGATAGGCATCCCCATACGTTGCGTGTATAAAACTTCTTGCTTCATCGATAAATTTCTCAGCGATATTCACGCTGTCTGTCCTATGATACGTAATAAACCCTTCTTCGTATAATTTTTGTGCAATCTGCATGGTTTTTTTGGACGAAAAATATAATTTACGTCCGGCGTCTTGTTGCAGGGTGCTTGTCGTATACGGAGCAGATGGACTTCTGCGCACTTCTTTTTTATCAACGCTAGAGACCACAAAGGGACTTTTAAAATCAACTACGATATCTTTGGCTTGTGTCTCACTGCGTATGGATGTAACCGATGTCGTATATATCCCATCAAATAAATCAAACGACAATTGGCTCTCATATTTAACGCCGTCTTTAGAAATAAGTTGCGCGACAATGTTGGTAAACACCGCGTCGATGGTAAAAAATGCAACACTTTTAAATTTTTCTATTTCTCTTTCCCGCTCAACGATAAGTCTCACGGCGACAGACTGCACACGACCCGCTGATAACCAACGCTTGGATAACTTCTTCCACAAGAGTGGTGATAATTTATACCCTACGAGTCGATCTAAGATTCGTCGTGCCTGTTGTGCATCGACGAGTTTCATATCCACTGTATGCGGATGGGCTAACGCATCTTTGATCGCTGCTTCAGTAATTTCATGAAATTCGATACGCTGGTGAGATTTACTTTTCAAAATCTCAGCTACATGCCACGCAATCGCTTCCCCTTCTCGATCAGGGTCTGTGGCCAGAATGATTTCTTTAGCTTTTTTGGCAATTTTTTTTAATGCATTGACGTGCTTTACCTTATCACGAGGAATTATATAGCTCGGCTCAAAGTCATGTTCTACATCAACGCCCAGCGTACTTTTAGGCAAATCGCGTACATGCCCCATCGATGCCTCGATATGATATTCCTTACCCAAAAACTTTGTAAGGGTCTTTGCCTTCGTCGGTGATTCTACAATAATAAGTTTCATATAGTTATTTCGCCGTGCCCCTTCGTAGTCCCGAGCTTGTCGAGGGACGAAGTGGGGTTCTTTTCGTTCTACATTATTTTCGTTATATTCGTGTCCTTAATTTATTAATCCATACTCCTTCTCCCCAAAATCCTTCACCATTGCCTTCATCTCAAGACCCGTTAGAGTACTGGCTACAACCTGAATTGTCAAATTTGTACTCCTCACTAGCTCATCTATACTCATCCGTCGATCAATAAGATATTCTACTATTTTTTTCTCATCTTTCGTCAATGATGAAGCCCATATGCGTTGACCAAATCCCAGCGGCCGCAGTGATTTGGTCAATGGATCCATGTGTAACTCTTCAAGAATATCTTGCGCTGATTCAACGAGTGTCGCACCGTTTTTTATAAGTTTGGCCGGACCCTTACTGTACAGACTCGTCACTGGCCCTGGGACTGCAAATACCTCGCGGCCTTGCTCGAGGGCATACCTTGCCGTAATCAGCGCTCCACTATCATCAGCGCCCTCCGTCACGACGACACCTAGACTTAATCCACTTATAATTCTATTTCGTGCAGGAAATAATCCTTTTCCCGGCCGCAATCCCAATGGCATTTCTGAAACGATTGCGCCGTGTCCATTTGCAATGTCGTGGTAAAGCTTCGTATTGCTTGCAGGCGCTATGACATCAATGCCACAGCCTAATACTGCAATAGTTTTTCCTCCTGCATCAATAGTTGCCTGATGCGCGACTGCATCCACGCCATAGGCAAGTCCCGAAACAATCGTCACCCCAGACAGAGCCAATGCTGATGCAAATGTTTTTGTAATTTCCGTGCCATACGGCGTAATTTTTCTCGTACCTACAATCGCAATCGTTTTGTCTAAATTAATTTTTGTACCATGACCCAATACGTACAAAACAATGGGCGCATCAGAAATTTCGAACAAACGCTTGGGATACCGCGGATCATCAAGGGTCAAGGGAGTGACATGCAGATCTTGTAATTTTTTCTGATACCCATCAATAGAGAATTCACGACGAAATTGATCAAAAGAAGCAACGAGTTTTTCCCCAAGTCCTGTTTTTCGTAAATCAGAAACACTTGCTTCCCATGCTTTTTTTGCCGTCCCAAAATACTCACGTAGCAGTCTAAACCGGACAGGGCCTATGCCGGGAAATACGGAAAATGCTAACCAAAAATCTTGTTCTTCCATGTTTTCCAAGACAACATAAACATGTTATCGAAAAATTTCTACAGCGCTCAAAAGATACATTTGTAGTGTCCGTAATACTCGTTTTGTTGACGGTGTAATATCTTTGGCGTGTGAGACGACAAATTGTGACAGCAGCTCACTTGCTTCTCCAATATACGAAAGCATTGCGTCAGGAATATTTTGCTTTTCCAATTTTCCTAAAATAAAGACATGTGGTAACCGAACAGAGACAACGCTTTTATTTTTATGAAGATCATTCACATACAACTCCACTCCATATCCTAACTTTTGTATCTTCCCGACAAATTCAATAATATTTTTTCTCCACAATACCCGTAGTCCTGTAATGTCGTTAAATGGCTCAAATGATCCAGCACCCCAAAATCGTGCGACCCCAAGCGTCATATCAGCCTTTTCTGTCAACATGGGATAGATCATCGCATCAAGATCTCGATGTGTGAGTCCCACGACGTCGCCGTCGAAAAACATAATCAGTTCGCCATGGCTTTCGACAATTCCCCGAGAGAGAGCATATCCTTTTCCTCGATTAGTGCCGTATGAAATAACACGAATAGTTTTTCCAAACTGATGAAGCGCTTGAAGTGAACGATCTGTAGATCCATCATCCACCACGATTATCTCTATAGCTTTCCCCCACGTACGAAAAATTTCTATAATCGATCCGATTGTTCTTTCTTCATTTAAAATTGGAATGATGACCGACAATTTAGAATGTTGCTTTAGCATCATGTCCATTAAGTATATGACATGCCCATAGATATAATCCAGCAGACCATGCAAACGGATGTTCTGAAGTATACATTCGGCGTTTCACTGGCGATCCGTCGGTTTCATATACTTCATACACATCACCATATTTTTTGATATGCTCATCAATTCCCTCAAGCACCTTTTTTGCTTCTTTAATTTTTCCCATTTTATACAAAGCTACAGCAAAGAGAATTCCAGGCTGTAACCAAATAAGTCCATTGTGATAATCAGAAAGTCCTATACTATGATGCAATAACGGAATTCTCCACCATGGATATGGAATATTTGTATTGGTAAGTGTCCACCCATTCCATGCAGTTTGTTTTGCCAATTTCAAAATTGATATCGCTTCTTTTTTCGTCGCGAATCCGAAAATGATCGCCAACATATTTGGATGCGTTGCCAAATAATCATGACGTTTATAGTCAATCCAATCGGCAAAATGCGTGCCTGTCCAAAGTTGCGATCGGATTTGATCTCCTATTCGAGTTGCAATTTCGGCGTATCGTGCTGCATCTTTCGTCTTTTGTAGACGCGTGGCTATCCAAGACAAATCTCTGGCTGCTTTATAATACAAAATATTCGTATACAAGGTTTTTCCTATCTTTAACGTCGCATCCGCCCATTCGCACGAAAACCACTCCCATATAAGTCCGTAACCAAATTTTGTTTCGTACCAAGAGAAAGCGGCCGTCATTTTTTTATAGTATGTACGCAAAAATTGAACATCTCCTGTCGTTCCAACATAATTTCTTGTCGCAATAATGCTAAGCACACCACCATCAGGTACGGTACCAAACGTTAAGTGAGAGCGAAATACGGGCTTTGGATTCTGATAATACGCTTGCTTCCCAAAGTATTTACCGATAGTGTGACGGCTTCGCAAAATTAAATACGGGATAAGCCCATCGTCTCGCTGAAAAGAATAAAATGTTTCTATAGTTTTTTTTGATTCGCTTATCATACCAGAGACATTTGCCCCAAACGTCGCAAATAGACTGTCCCGTGCCCACAGGTCTACAAAATGATGACCCCCCGCAACAATGCCACCATCCGTAATACAAGAAGCTAATGATTTTTCTGCAATCTTTAGTTGACGAATGTTCATAATTCACATAGTATAATCGGTATCTCTCTTTATGAAAACACCATCTAAAAAAACAGCATTAGTGTGTGGCGCTGGCGGATTTATCGGTAGTCACTTGATCAAAAGACTAAAAGCCGAAGGGTTTTGGGTGAGAGGAGTTGATATTAAAAAGTCAGAATACAGTAAAACCACAGCCGATGAACTTATCGTAGGCGATCTTCGAAATCAAACCGTCTGCAAAAAAATTCTTAATCGTCCGTTTGATGAAGTGTATCAGCTCGCAGCGGATATGGGTGGAGCTGGCTATATATTTACAGGAGAGCACGACGCTGACGTCATGCACAACTCCGCACAAATCAATCTTAATATATTGCACTTTGGACAGCTTGCCAAAATAAAAAATATATTCTTTTCATCGTCAGCCTGCATTTATCCAGAACGAAATCAACTCGATCCAAATAATCCAAATTGTGAAGAATCATCCGCATATCCAGCTGCTCCCGATAGTGAATATGGTTGGGAAAAACTCTTCGGAGAACGAATGTATTTGGCATACAAGCGTAATTACAAATTAAACGTTCACATTGCCCGATTCCATAACATCTTCGGTCCAGAAGGCAGTTGGAATAATGGCAAAGAAAAATCTCCTGCTGCCATATGTAGAAAAGTAGCAGAAGCCAAGGATGGTACATCCATTGAGATGTGGGGAGATGGCACACAAACACGATCCTACCTCTACATCAATGAGTGCCTCAATGGCATACGAAAATTCATGGATTCTGACTTTTCAGGCCCCGTCAACATAGGATCGGAAGAAATGGTATCGCTCAATCAACTGGCAGCCATGGTGATGGATATTGCAGATAAAAAACTAAAAATAAAACATATCAAAGGACCATTAGGCGTACGAGGACGATCTTCAGATAACAGACTCATAAAAAAGAAACTTCACTGGCAACCAACGAGCAAATTAAAAGACGGACTCACAAAGACTTATGAGTGGATAAACGAACAAGTTTTAAAAAATAAATGAAAAATACAACTCCATATTTCTCGATAATAATTCCAACAAAAAATGAAGAAAAACTCATTGAGAATTGCATAATATCCGTGTTAAATCAAAAAACAACAAAGCCGTATGAAGTGATTTTAGTAGATACACAATCCAAAGATAATACAATTAACATTGTATCAAAATATCCTGTAAAAATTATTACAGAAACACAAAAAGGGAAAAGTGTAGCTGTCAAAACTGGATCGCAACATGCTAAAGGAAATATTCTCTGCTTTACTGAGGCGGATTGCATAGTCACCCCTCATTGGTTAAATGCTATTGAGGAATCGCTTTCAAGTTCCCCCAATACTGTCGGAGTAACTGGGCTTTATTCATTTTTTCCAAACACATCCCCATATAACACTCTTGCAACAATTTTCTTATCAGCAGGTAGTTTTTTCTTCTATGTGCTATATAAAAACCATGCATTTCGCGGAACAAATTTTGCAATTAAAAAATCTATTTATAATAAAATAGGCGGTTTCAATCAAAATATGCATGAAATGCACGATGTTGAACTTGGTTTACGTGCAGGAAAACTTGGAAAAATACATCTCAACCCACGAATGAAAATAAAAACATCTGATAGACGTGTAAATAATAGACTAATAAAATATTTTAAAGAATTAATTCCAAGTATTTATCATCTTCTCGTGTTGGGAAAAAGCGTACCTAAACAACTCTATCAAGATATTCGATAATCCCACTCTCCAAAAACCACTCCTCAACTATTATTTTTCACAAAGCTCTATTAGTTCTTTCGGAGTCATAATGTGAGTAGGTTTAAGAAATGCTCGCGCTTCTTTTGTAAAAAAATGTTTTGTATCAAGAGACGCGACAATAACACATTTGCTTTGTTTTACTTCAGCAAGGATAACCGCATCTTTTTCGTGAATAACTTTTTGCGCATGTTTAATATGAAGCGATTCTGGTTGCTGATCGAGATTAGTACATAACGACACAAGATAAAAAAATCGATCGAGATGATATGTTTGCAATTTTTTTCGGCAATTCCGTTCAACTTCAGCAAGTACTACGGGAGAAACAAATAGTGTTACATTTTTTAACGTAAACAGTTTTGCTGACCCACCTGTAGGAGAATTAACTGCAGCAAATAAAACACTTGAGTCCAAAAATATACGCTTCATGAATATTACAATACATCGTTTTCTTCCCAAGAGGCAACTTCGGCATCAGAAAACTCACGAGTAAATGGTAATAGACTCGGAGTAATAAATGTTTTTTTATATAATTTTGACAAATCATTTTGAAGACGTGTCAAATATGCGATATCCACAAGCGCTACTTTTGGATTACCGCCTTTGGTAAGAATTATGTAATCATTTCCCTGCACTTGGTCAGCTAAATCCCCTAATATCCCACGTGCTTTGGTAATTGGAATTAATGTCATATACCACCACTTTACTACTCTGTACATTATTTGTCAAGTATTATGTAATAAATACTGTACATTTTACCTCCCAAACCATTCCTCAAAAATCTTTTTGGCAACCGGTGCTGCGACATTTGATCCCTCTCCTGCACCTTCTACCAATACGGTAACAGAAATCTCTGGCTCACCAGAAATTACTTTTTCATCTTTTAAAATATCATTGTGAAGTGGTATTGGCCCAAACGCGGTAAACCACGCATGCGTACGATTTTTATTAGGATCCCCAAATTCAGCCGTCCCTGTTTTACAGGCAATAGGGACAGATATATCTTTTACTTTAAAATTAAAAAATGGCCAACCGGTGCCACCTGTGGCACACGCTCGTCTCATCCCTTCTGTGATGATTGCGATAGTTTCGCGTCTCACGCCAATTGAGGCACAGCTTTTTCGACGCACGCGCGTTTCCTTTTCGAGCGTCGGCACACATTTCTCCCCACCATTGGAGATAATGTTCGTCCAAAAATTTACTTGTAATGGCGTCGTCAAAAGATATCCCTGACCAATGGACACATGGTACGTATCTCCGACGTACCAATCATTATTTCGTTGTTCGCGGTCAAAATCCGTATCGAAGCGTATATTTTTCCACGCTGGATCCGGCATGAGTCCTCCTGCTTCACCCGAAAGCTCTATGCCCAATGGCTTTCCTAGTCCTACTTTTTTGGCCCACTCTGCAAGTTTTGTAATCCCAAGCACTTCCCCGACTTTATAAAAATAAATATCATTACTTCTTTGTAACGCTTTATAAATATCGACAATCCCATCAGTTTTCCCATACTGCAAAAAATACCAATTTGGAAACGAGTATGGACCAATCGTAATGACCCCAGTATCTTCAACAGTAAATGAAGGAGTAATAATTTTTTCGGCTAGGGCCGCAAGAGACGTGACAAGTTTAAATGTAGAAGCTGGTGGATAGACGCCACCTATCGCACGATTAAACATCGGCAGATCAGGATTATTGATGAGTGCGTTATACTCACCCTGACTCATTCCCAAGGAAAACGCATTTGGCGTGAAACTTGGACTCGAATATAACGCTAAAATCTCACCAGTCTGCGGTTTACTTACTATGACTGCGCCTTTCTCTCCGTGCGGAAATGCATTTTTGGCTGCCATTGCTAACCCACTATCCATAGATAATATGATATCTTCGCCCGCAAGTGCTTCTTGCCGACCTAACGTGCGTAATATAGTTCCTGAAGCATCTACTTCAACCAATTCTTTACCATTTCGTCCTCGCAATCTATCGTTAAACACCCCCTCTATCCCCATCCGTCCTACTGTATCTCCTAAGCCATAATTACGTAGCGAATAATATTCACTCTGTAATTCATCTGCTGATAATTCTCCTGTGTACCCTAATACGTGTGCAGTAGCGTCACCAAACGTGTATCGACGCTGATAATCTACCTCCAAAAATTGCCCATCAGGCAACCCCTCCTTGGACATCCGTTTCCCTTCTTCATCCGAGACATACGTGGTACACTCCGTCGATCCGTTTTCACACGGCTTTATCAATCGGTATTGTGGTACATTTTCTACCAACGCTTTCCCAGTCCTGTCATACAATATCCCCCGTGGTGCATGACGAACTAATTCTCTCGTTCTATTACCATCGGCTAACCGTCTATATTCCACACCGTGGACAATAGTCAAGTCAAACAATCGCCAAAGAAGAATAAAAAAACTCACGAACAAAAGTGTCGCAAACATGAGCACTCTCCCGCTCCCAGCCCACCACGGCACATCGTCTGGCGTACGACGAGATACAGAACGCGTAGACGAAATAAGATTATCCGAAAATGCAGAGCCTAATTTAACCATAAAAAGACGATACTTGAGTAACAAATACCTACAATTACTTCTCGTATCGTATGGCGCTTTAACAAGACGCGGGACCACGAAAGAAGAGGGATAAATAATACCAACCAAAGAATACTATTTCCATACCACCAAATAAACTGGCAAACTGCAAGCGTTAAGATACTCAGATGACCTGATACCTTAATTTTTAATGTCAAAAGAAAAAATCCCACTACCCACCACAAAAACATCCAATACAACGAAATGAGTTCTACATTGTTAAATTGCATAATAACGATCATTTGGATACAAAGTATACCCACGAGAAAGAGAAGCGGCACAATGCGTTTTTTACGATCTGAAATATCCCAATTCGTTTTATCTTTGAGTTTAAAATATAAACGAGCAATAATACCAACAACCACTAATAACGCTATATAACCAAAATACCAATGCGATTCACCCACGCGAATCCCAGCCAAAATAGCTAATGCGTAGACGACAACCATGGGTTCAAAAATAGAGGAAATTAATGTAGCAACTGATGTAGAGTTCATACTTTCCTCGCTGCTATCTTTACTTTCGCCAAAAGCACGGGATCATCCAAAAGCTTGCCACACCCACGAACAACAGCGGTTTGTGGGTCATCAGTAATCCACACAGGCATCTTTAATTCCGTCGCAATTAATTTATCAATCCCGCGAATTTGCGCACCGCCGCCTGCTAGCACTATTCCGTGTTCCATAAGATCACCGATCAACTCTGGCGGCGTCTCTTCGATAGTTTCGCGTATACCATCGACAATTTCTGATACGACAGACGCTATCGCTTCACGAATTTCTGCTTCAGAGAGTCTCACAGACCTTGGCAACCCTGTCTCTATGTCACGACCCCGTACGACGGTTTGTCGTTCCTGTTTCTCTGTAGGATATGCGCTTCCTATAGCAATTTTTACCTCCTCAGCAGTGGGTTCTCCAATTAAAAGTGAATGCTTAAGTCGAACGAAAGACACAATCGCCTCATCGATCTCATCTCCGGCCGTGCGTATACTTCGATTGACCACAATGCCACCTAAGGCCAGTACAGCAATCTCGGTGGTGCCCCCACCGATATCACAAATAAACGATCCACGACTCTCCTGAATCGGTAGGTTAGCACCGATGGCGGCTGCCATGGGCTCCTCTATAAGATATGCTTCACGAGCTCCAGCCATGATGGCTGCCTCTGCAGCTGCTCGCCTTTCAACCTCAGTGACACCTGATGGAATACCGATAACGACTTTTGGTCTTGGAATACTGGGGAATCCTTTGCGTTTGGGTTGCTCATGAATTAATTTTATATAATGGGTAAGCATAGAAGCGGTCGCATCAAAATCCGCAATCACGCCGTCTTTTAATGGTCGCAGCGCCTCAATCGTATCAGGAGTTCGCCCAAGCATCTGTTTGGCTTCTCGACCGATGGCGATCACTTGCTTGGTTTTTTTGTGGCGAGCAACCACTGACGGCTCACGAACCATGATACCTTTGCCGCGCACATACACAAGGGTATTTGCAGTACCCAAATCTATCCCTAAATCATGAGAAAGAAGGCTTAAGATCCAATCAAACATACCTCGAATTGTACCACAGGATACTTCTTACCCTTTCATTAGGTATTATGGTCTTTTTCAAAAAAAAGAAAGACCGATTTCTTGCGTGAAAAATGTGTTGTCAAGAATAGGTGTGAGGCTGATCCACCCGACGGGTGGTAAACTGGTGATAAACATAATGAAGCGCTATCTTTTTTCAAAAAAGAAACGGATTGCCTGCTTGAAAAATTAATC
>JBBTUH010000039.1:0-19752 GCA_038063875.1 Patescibacteria group bacterium
AACTCTCGATCTCACGGTCCCGAACCGTGCGCATTACCAACTGTGCTACACCCCGAATACATGGTATTCTAGCATAGATTTAGGGTAGAATAGGATAAGCGTCCTCGTAGCTCCCTCCTTCGCATAAAGCTTCGGAGGGCACAGCAATGGATAGAGAGCCGCTATAGCTCAATGGATAGAGCAGACCCGTCCTAAGGGTAAAATGAGGGTTCGATTCCTTCTAGCGGCACCAGGTTCGACTGTGTCCTTCCGAATCCCGCCAAAGGCGGGAGAAGGAGGATTCTTACCGAGGACACAAAAAATATTTACTACTTCAAGTTAACAACATAGAGATTGTGTATGTTTGTGGCTGTGGGATTTAAGTTGGTGAGGATGATGAGCTTACCACCTGATGCCCACGGAACGGCAAATTCATCCCAAAATGGCCCAGCGTACGCCGTACGTTTATTTGATCCATCGTAATCAATTATTTCGATTTTACTGGGGACAACCGTTACGAGGTGGCGAGAAGATGGAAGCCAATAGATGTTTTGCGATGTAGTTTCTAATGCATAGTTTCGATCTTCTTTGATATCGTAAATATATAGTGTGCCTTGGTCAAGTTTGCGTACCTCTGGAGTGGAGTTGGCGCCAATAAGCGGCGGCACCAAGACTGGCAACAGCGTCGCACTTTTAGTCGCTTCATAGAGAATCTTGGTTTCGTCAGGAGAGAATGAGAGGATATGTGCAGACGTCGTGGCAATTGCTATAAATTGGCTAGGAAGTGTTGCAAATTGCTCCTTTTCCCGCAGTAGTTTGATAGCTTGCCAATCAGATTGAACTGTTTTGATATTAAAAATTTGTTGTGGTGATTCTATAATGGTGTCTATCTCAAAAAGGTAGTAAGAGGGGGTCGGAAAGGTTGCAAGAATTTGTTTGTTGTCAGGCGACCATGCGAGGGTGGCAGTGCTAAAGTTTATCCCGTTACTTTTGGCAATTTGTCGTGCGTCGCGATTGAGGCCTAACGGTTTATCGACAAGGTCGAGGACCCAAATTCCCGGCTTGGTGGATGTCATCGCTGAGTCTGAGGCATTGGTATTACGGTCTGGGATGATATACGCAAGCTTGCTGCCATCTGGCGATAACGTAGGGCTGACCACACCATTGACCGTGAGTGCGGTAAGTGATGGATTGGTAGGAAGAAGGAGCGCATCGAGTTTGTTGACGATTTCACTCTGTACAATTATTCTTTTGGTCCACGCCTGGAAGCCTTCTTTGACGATAGAGATGGTATAGGTTCCTGGGGGCATAGTAAATGTGGCTTGTGTGGCATCTTTGATCACACCATCTACCATGATTTGTGCGCCTGTTGGTTCTGACTGCGCCACGATAAGACCTGTTGATTTTAAAGAATTTTTTCTTAGGTCAAATCGATAGCCGCGACCGTATGCAATGATAATACCTGCGACGGAAAATATGATACATATTGTAACAATAGCGATCAAAACAGATCTAAAGGCGTTGTTCATATTGAAGTATTTTTTGTGCGCTTTCTCTATTATACAAGAGGGTATGATATTATGCGAATAGGTTTTATGTTTAGCATGTTTACCAAGCGCTTGGGTATAGATTTAGGTACCGCAAATTCCGTCGTGTGGTTGGCGGGCACTGGCGTCGTTTTGAATGAACCGACAGTCGTTGCCGTCACTGTCGACGATGGGCGAGTGGTAGCGGTGGGAAATGAGGCCAAGGACATGCTCGGAAGAACTCCCGGAAATATCATGGCAAGTAGGCCGATGAAAGAAGGGGTGATTGCTGACTATAAGATTACGGAGTCTATGCTTTCGTACTTTATCGATCGCGCAGTTGGGAAAAATCGTATATTCAAGCCTGAAGTTATGATTTGTGTGCCGACGGGAGCATCACAAGTAGAGCGTCGTGCAGTCGTAGATGCCACTCTTGCGGCAGGAGCCAAAATTGCCTATCTTATAGAAGAACCGCTTGCCGCGGCTATAGGCGCCAAGATTCCTATCGCACAAGCGTCGGGTCATATGATCGTTGACATAGGGGGAGGCTCTACTGAAGCAGCGGTTATATCTCTAGGAGGTGTGGTCGTACACAAAAGTGCGCGCGTTGCGGGTAATAAGATAGAAGAAGCGATCGCGAATTTTGTCAAAAAACAATATAATTTGATTATCGGTGAACGGATGGCTGAGACGATCAAAATCACCATAGGTGACGCGATGCAGAGCAAGGAAGTTGAGACGATGGAAATCCGAGGGAGAGATGCTATTTCAGGCCTTCCGAGTATCGTGACGCTTCATAAGTCAGAGGTAACGACCGCCATAGCACCGATCTTACAGCATATCATTGGGGCTATTAAGAGTGTTTTAGAGGATACGCCGCCAGAATTGGCGGCAGATATCATCGATAAAGGAATTGTCATGGCGGGCGGTACATCGCTTCTTCGAAACCTCGATAAGCTGATTACGCAAATGACAGGAGTACCGGCACATGTAGCAGATGAGCCACTCTTGTGTGTGGTTAGGGGCACTGGTGTCGCGATAGAAAATATAGAGTTGTATAGACGAAGTGTTACGAAAAGGTAGATACTCTATGAAATTATACGTAGAAAATTTACTGGGAATAAATATAACGTTAAGTTCTAGAGAAACTATCTTAGAATATATTAAAAAGTTTTTAATTGAGGCGACAAAAAAACCTCGAAAACCATTCATTATTGTCACTCCAAATTCTGAACAAATTGTTTTTGCACGCCACGACACTGAATTTAAAAGAATACTCAATCAGGCTGATGTAGCAATCCCTGACGGATTTCCTGTAGCTCGTTTGCTGAATATTTTGAGAATCCCTGGGGTAGAGTTTATGGAAGATCTCGTGGCAATGGCTGCAAAAGAGGGCTATAGAATAGGACTTATAGGCGGAAGAGCAGATTTGGCAATCAAAGCGCTTGCGTGCTTGCAGAAAAAATATCAAAGACTAGAAGGATGGGCAATAGAACCAGAGTCGTTTAATCTGACTGATGTTATAAGAAAAATTCAAGTAACAGATGTAAAAATTGTTTTTGTTGGATTAGGTGCGCCGAAGCAAGAATTTTATATTGATACCATTTCAAAACAATGTCCCATTGTTTTGATGAGCGTTGGTGGCTCATTTGATATAATTGCAGGGAAGATACAAAGAGCGCCAATGTTTATCAGATCGATAGGGTTTGAGTGGGCATGGAGACTGGTGAAAGAGCCTTGGCGATGGAGACGACAAGTAGCCCTTGTGAAATTTGTGTGGTTGGTGGTACGTCATCGTAGAATGGTATAATATCAGCAATGCGAATTTTGTATCTGCAGACGTTTCCATTTTGGGGTTCAGGCAGCGGCACATATGCGCGGCATTTAGCTTCTGAAGTGGGGAGACGACATAAAGTCGCTATTGTGGCTCCTGATACGCGTCCTATAGAGCGGGCTAGGTTGTTTTCCGTTACGTTGCCGTTTAACGTCGCGTTTACCGGTCACCCTGAGTGGCCTGATTGTAAACTCTACACAGAGCTTACCAGTGAAGAGATTTGGACTGTGTATGATACGTTTCTTCGTGCAAGTATCAAGGCTGTCGATGAATTTAAGCCAGACATTATTCACGTGCACCATGCATTTCCTACTGGGTGGATAGCCGCATTTATCAAAGATACCTACAACATAAATTATATTGTCACCATTCATGGATCAGAATTACCGACGTTGGAGAAGGATAAACGGTACTATCAACGTACCTACGACTCGATGTATCGTGCCAAACGCATAGTCCCCAATAGCGGTTGGACAAAGGAATGGTTTTTGAAGATTTTTAAAGGATATTTTCATGAAAAATGCCGTGTGATCCCCGGAGGTGTTAACATCAATAAATTTGCATATAGTGAATCTGGCGCGAGGGCTGTGGATAAAGAGCTTGATTTGAAAGGGAAGCCCGTCGTTTTGTTTGCTGGTAAACTGACCAAATATAAAGGGGTAGAGTATCTTCTTGGTGCTGCAAAAAAAATTCATGGTGAGATTGTCATCCTCGGTGACGGTCCAGACAAAAAGCGTTTAATGGATAAGGCGATAAAGTGGGGTCTTACCAACGTGCATTGGGTTGGGCATTTGGGGGCTGGAGTGAGTAAATTAGTGCCGTATTATTCTCGGGCCGATGTGTTTGTAGCACCCAGTGTGTGGGATGAGCCGTTGGGACTTGTTATCTTAGAGTCCATGGCGTGTCAGACGCCCGTGGTCGTTACTCGTAAAGGCGGTATACCACTGGCTGTTAAAGATGGGTACAACGGATTTTTTGTGAGACCGAGAAATAGTGTCGAGATTGTGGAGAAAGTGAATAAACTGTTAGATGACAGTACGATGCGTTATAAAATGGGACAAAATGCAAGAAAAAGTGTAGAGAAGAAGTTCTCGTGGGAGACTATCGGCATGAAATTTGAACATATGTATGTAAAATATAGGAAACGACAAATATAGGGTATGAAAATAGTTATTTTGGGTTCAGTAGCGTTGTCTGTCCCTCCTCCAATGCAGGGTGGGACGGAGCGTATTGCGTATTGGCAAGCGGTGGGGTTAAGCCGGTTGGGACATGACATTACACTGATAGCAGCAAAAGGATCAAAAGCAGATCCTCTCTATGCGTTGGTCGAAATCGGTGGTGATACGATTCACCCTGCTCTCGGTATAGTGGAATCTTCCCGAAATATGCGCAAAGAGCTGGTGTACATGGCAGAGGTTTCACAGTGGCTTATTGACAACAAAGATTCATACGATCTTATTTTAAACAACATGCGGGGTGGGGAATCAACACTGCTTCCGATTGTGAAATTTTTGAATAAAAAATTTGTTACGGTGATGCATTTGCCGATATTTGATGAGCTTGCACATCTTTTTGAAACATATAAAACGCCAGTGATTACGATAAGCAATGCGCAGAAAGAAGGATATCCCAATATCAATTACGCAGGAACGGTCTATAACGCGACAGACCTCAATGAACTGCCGTTTGTGGAAACGCCGCAGGATTATCTTGTCATGATGGGCTCTGTGGCGCCTCATAAAAATCAAAAAGACGGCATATTGGCTGCAAAAGCACTTGGGATAAAGCTTTTCATAGCCGGAAAAATTGGTAATCAAGCCTATTGGGATAAGGAAATAGCACCTCTTGTCGATGAAATATCGGTCATACACAAAGGCGAGATGGGGATAGTGGAAAAAGCTGCATTATTAGGCGGAGCCAAGGCGTTGTTATTTCCTATTCTTTGGCCAGAGCCGTTTGGACTTGTCATGATAGAGGCGATGGCGTGTGGGACACCCGTGGTCGCATATAAAAATGGCGCAGTGCTAGAAGTTGTTGAGGATAGTAAGAATGGGTTTGTTATAGATGCGTCAGCAGGAGTTAATGGATTAGTCGAAGCAGTAAACAAGATTAAGACAATCGATCGCGCGTATTGCCGCACATATGTGGAGGAAAATTTTACCATAGAGAAAATGGTGGATAGTTTGGAAACAGCATTGCAAAAAATTGTTGATCGATGAGTCTCTCAATAAATATCCCCACGTTTGTCGATGATGACAATGTCCAGCGTCCGATCATCATCGTTTTTGCGAAATAGTACTCGCCATTTACCTATACGCAAACGATAAGCGTTTGGTACGTCTCCGCGAAGCTTTTTCACATCACCAATGAGTGGATTTTCTGCGAGTTTGTGAATTGCTACTGAGAAACGCCGAATTTGGTCGCCTTGTAATTTGTCAAGAAATTTTTTCGGATTATTTCGAATGATGAGATGATACATAAGGAGCGAGTCCATGGCGTTTCCGTAATGTTTTATCAAATGTTTCAAAATCAGTTGCCGGTTCATTTTTTGCCAGCGCTTTTTTGAGGTCCGCAATGTCTTTGGAGTCTTCTATATATTCACGGATGGATTCATAGAGTGCCACAGGAAACAGGACGGCAACTGGATCGCTATCGCGGGTGACGAGCACTGTTTTTCCATCTTCTACCACAAGGGCTACGATTTCACGGGCTTTATAACGAAGATCCGTAACGGATTTAATGAGTGGAATTTGCGGCAACAATGGAATGTTCATAGTAGACATAATACTAGACATAAATATGTCTGTTGTCAACAACTGCTTGCATTTGTAATTTCGATACGAATTCATCCATGTTATGATAGACATATGCGTATCGCTGTGCTTGCCCCGCCGTATTTACCTGTGCCGCCGCCGCTCTACGGTGGTACGGAAAAGATTGTGTCGCTTCTTACGGAAGGATTGGTTGAAAAAGGACATGATGTAACGCTTTTTGCCAGTGGCGACAGCAAAACAACGGCTACACTATCCAGTATTTTTCCAGTAGCACTTGGCAATAGTGGATTGCTAAAGACTGACATTGAAAAACCTCTTGCTCATTACAAAGCTTGTTATGACAGAGCAGATGAGTTTGACATCATTCATAGTCATGGCCAGTATACGAGTCTTTCCGGAGCGGTTGGATTAAAAACACCAGTCGTGTTTACGTGGCACGGATCGTTTTATCCGGACGAAGCGCCACAGGAGAAGCTGGATATTCTTCAAAAATTTAAAAATAATAATTTTATTTCAATTTCCAACAATCAGCGTGGAGGGATGGTGGATTTGCATTATGTGGCGACGGTGTATAACGCGTTAGATGTTGCTGAATATACGTACGTGTCTCAGGTGAAGAATGATTATTTACTTTGGATCGGTCGCATGAGTCCTAAGAAAGGTGCGTATGAGGCAATTTTGGCCGCAAAAAAGGCAGGAATTAGATTGGAAATGGCAGCAGCCATTGATCCCATTGATCGCGATTATTTTGAAGAAAAAATTAAGCCATTGATCGATGGAAAATCGGTTGTGTATCATGGCGAGATAGGGCATGAGGCGTTGGTTGAGTTGTATGGTGGGGCGATGGCCACCCTTTATCCGATTTCATGGCATGAGCCATTTGGACTCGTGATGATAGAGAGTATGGCATGTGGGACTCCCGTGATTGCGTACAACAGAGGGAGTGTGTCTGAGATAGTACGAGATGGTGTGACAGGGTTTATAGTAGAAGAAAAGGGAGATAATGGATTGGTGAAGGCGATTGGGCGCATCGGGGAGATAGATCGTGCTGCCTGTAGAACACATGTAGAAACATATTTTTCAAAAGAGCGAATGGTGTCTGAATATATTGAGGTGTATAAAAATTTATCAGGGAAATAAGGGAGCTATGGGAGATAAGGGATATACATATCTTTTAGCATATAAGCTTACCGTACCGATTTATGATTATACGGTAGTATTTTGTGATCGGTGGGTATCTAAATTTTCACGAACGACAGATCAAATGGTGCAAGCAGCTAGAAGCGGGATGCAAAATATTGCAGAGGGGTATTCTCAAGAGAGTTTATCGGGATATATAAAACTTTCTGGAGTGAGTCGTGGATCGTTTGAAGAGCTACTAAACGATTACTTGAGTTTTGCGCGTCAGCGAAAGCTGGCGCTATGGCCAAAAGAACGGGTGATAAGGGAAATAGGGGAACTGGGGGAGATATGGGAGATAATTCGTAAAACGAAAACACTCCCCGATATCCCTGATTTTCCCAATCTCCCTGAGAATCCTGAGCAAGCAGTAAATATGATGATCACGCTTATTCATCAGGCAAACTATATGATATCCAAGCTCATCGTATCTTTGGAAGAAAAGCATAAAAGAGAGGGAGGATTTTCTGAGAAATTGTTGAAGAGAAGGCTAGAATATAAGAAAGGGAGATATGGGAACTAAGGGAAATAGGGGAAATCAGGGAGATGGATAGTATGAACATTGCATTATATATTTCTCCAGCGCACGCGGTTCCACCAGAAACAAGTAAGATTCTTGCCCCGTGGTGGATAGTACGTGATGTGGCGGATGGACTCGTTAAGCGCGGTCATGATGTGACGGTGTTTGCGGGGAAAGGATCGAAAACACTTGCAAAAGTGATTGATTTAGGTATTGAGCCGTTTGATGATCTGCAAACGTCGATGAGCGACAAAGAGTATCAAACGTTTGCAACGCATCATGAACAACGACTTGCCTCTCTCATGTACGAGATGGGTACAAAAGGATCATTTGATATCATAGGCAATCATTTAGTGTTAAAAACTCTTCCCTTTACTCGATTTACGAATATCCCTACCGTTTATACACTTCATGATCCTATTACGTCTGATAAACTGCTTCACTATCAAGAGTATCGTGACGAAAAATCTATTCACTATATAGCGATTAGTAACGCACAAAAGATAGGTGCAGATCTGCCGTTTGCCGGTGTTGTGTACAATGGGATTTCTATTGAGGAGTATCCAGTGGGATTTGGGGATGGGGGATATTTGCTTTGTGTGGGAAGAATTCGACAAGAAAAAGGGGTGAGCGATGCGATTGAAGCATCAAAAATGATCAATCATCGATTACTTATTGCAGGAGAGCATTTTGATCAGTATCCAGTCATGAAAACGTATTGGGATACCGAAGTGAAGCCACACATAGATGGAAAAAATATTCTGTATGAATCAGTACTTCCAAAAGAAGCACTGCGTCAGCGCTATGGCAATGCAAAAGCACTGCTTTTCCCGATTCATTGGGAAGAGCCGTTTGGACTGGTGATGATAGAGGCGATGGCGTGTGGGACACCAGTAATAGCGTACAACAGAGGGAGTGTGTCTGAGATAGTACGAGATGGTGTGACAGGGTTTATAGTAGATGAAAAAAAAGGTGTGGGTGGTCTCGTCGAGGCGATTGGGCGAATCAATGAGATAGATCGTAATGCCTGCAGAAAGCACGTGGAGGATAATTTTACTGTGGAGAAAATGGTGGAAGGATATGAAAAAGTGTACGAAAAGGTGCTTCGTGGTATATGATGAAATAGATGCGGGTATTATTTGTTACTTCTGAAGTTGCCGGACTGTATAAACGTGGGGGGTTGGCAGACGTGAGCTACTCACTGCCAGTGGCCCTTTCCAAAAAAGGAATTCGCGTCGCCATCGCGATGCCGTTTTATGAGACTATATCGTCAAAAGGCGCTCAATGTGTCGGGCAATTAGCCATAGATTACGATAGACGGCGCGAGTTGGTATTTATCTTTCGTATGATGCTGCCGCACTCGCATATTCCAGTGTATTTATTTCGCCATCCTTTGTTTGACAGCTACGATGCCAAAGATATCGTCGAACGATTCGCATTTTTTTCAAAAGCCGTCGCACAGCTTTATTTATACTCGGCAGAGACTCTAGGAGGACCGTATGACGTTGTGCATTGCAACGATTGGCATACAGCGCTCGTGCCACTTCTTCTTGGCGAGCAAGGGAAAATCGGGTATCGCGAACGAGGCACGATTCAGTCTACTTTGGTAAAGACTGTTTTGACGATCCATAACCTTCTTTATACCGGTGAAACTGGTGCATCGATAGGATTAAAGCTTGGACTCCCAAGGACACTCTTTCATCCATTTATGACCCCTCTAGGGAGGGCTGTGCGGCTTCTGGAGGAAGGATTTGTGTATGCAGATGTGATTTCTACGGTATCACCAACATACGCGACAGAGCTTATGCGAGGTATTCATGGTGCGCATATGCCCGCACTCATGAAAAAGCGGGGCGATGCAATCATAGGCATTTTAAACGGCATAGACGAGGATGTGTGGGACCCCAAAACAGATGTTGCCTTGCCTGTGTCGTATGACAAACAGACGGTTCACTCGAAAAAATTATTCATTAAACAGGCATTGCGTAAGGCAGTAAAGCTTGAAGACATACCTGTACCGCTCTTTGGATTTGTGGGACGCTTAGAGGCTCGTCAAAAAGGGGTAGACTTGATTCTTAAAAGTGTCGAAAAGTTAGATCCTGACACGTATCAACTTGTCATATTGGGTACAGGGAACAAAAAATTGGTACATCGTTTAGAAGCGCTTGTCGCACGACATAAAAACATTGTTTTTATCCATACTTTTGATGAGCGCTTGGCGCGGCGTATTTATGCCGGAGCAGATGCATTGCTTGTGCCGTCAAAATTTGAGCCGTGCGGGCTCACCCAAATGATTGCTATGCGCTATGGCACGGTGCCTGTGGTGCGAAAAACAGGCGGGTTAGCTGATAGTGTGATAGACGGGAAAACCGGATTTGTGTTTGGTCCGTACACAAGCGCAGCATTGACCAATGCTATGAATCGATTTATTTCGCTTTATACTAAAAGTCCAAAAGTTTTCCAAACGATGATAGATCGTGTGATGCGTGTCGACTTCTCATGGCGTAATCAAGCCGACCAGTATGTGTCTATGTACAAGAAATTAATGGAATAGTGATTTGTAAAAACTTGTAAATCTGTATTGGTTTGGATTGTTTATACAGCCCAAAAATTTTCAGACTATTTCTTACATCGTATGTCTTTTTTTTGGTATTACGTTCTCATGTAGTACACACTGCGTCCTTTTCCACGAATGGAGAGAAATCCTATGTTTGAGAGTTTCTTTAGATGCCTACTTGCGGTGATAGAAGAGATATGAAAACGACGTTGAATTTGGCGATTGGTAATCTTTCCCGTTGGTGCGATAAGTAGTGCCATGATGTCTTCTTCTCGTCTGCTAAGCTCGCTTGCTCGATTTATGATATCTCCTTTGACGCCTGCGTGTGACTCTTTGATGAGTGATAGGTATAGGCGTTTATAGGTCTTTTCTATGGTTGCCGCACTGTACTCCAGCCATTGGGTGCATTGACCATACTTTTTGATGGTTTCTTTGGCAAACGTAAAAGCCTTCACATCATCCGCATCGATTGTGTGCGTCGCCATGCCACGAAGTGTATAGCCGTATTGGCTCAAAATGAGCGTTTGTACTGTACGCGCAAATATACCGTTATCACTCTGTCCCATCGGGTATGCCAAGAGATAGGCATGTGCTAATCCAGCCTGAATTACTGGATGGTCAGAGAGCTTGGACAGGTACATCGTGAGGCTCTCTATATCTTGACTGTTTTGTATGAATACGCGATCAATGTGTGATGGCTTCGTAAAAAGAATTGTGGCGAGCACCTGCAGGTCGCCTGCTGTGACAGGCTCTCTGTTTCCTGTCCAGTGTTGTCTGATCCACACGAGCGCATTGTGGTAGGAGACGACCGCTATGCTGGTAGGTGACGTAAATCGTTTTGACGTTGTGAGGATGCTGATAATTTCGTCTATGGTGAGTGGAAATTCATTGAGTAAAAGAGAGGTATAGATTGCTAGGATGGAGGAGCGAAATATTCGTCGCTCTTCAGTCTTGACGGTTAGTGGTGTGGTGAGAATTTCCATGCGAAGAGCGTCTATGCGGGCAAGTGTGTCTTGTAGCGTCGTACTTTTTGTGTAAGAGAGGGAAAGCATAGAATATTGACGAGTATAGTATGAGATTGTCAGTATCGTCAATATGAAACGTTATGATGTGATTACGATACGATTAAACCCACTCTTGACAAGGCGTGAAAACTTGGGGCATAGTATATATAGAGATTCACATATATTAATAAAAACTTGTAAAGATTGGTGAAAACGCTTGGAAAGACTTGTACAAACTAGGAAATTTGAAGCAAAAACTGCCCAATATGCCAAAAACATATACCGTCAAAGATGTAGCAAGTATATTGGGATATTCGACCAATAGCATTTATACGTTTCTCAAAGAAAAACGAATCAAAGGAGTGCGCGTAGGCAAGGGGAGATTTCGGATTCCTGAAGAAGAACTGTCTCGCATTCTCCATTTGTCCAAAAAAACAGCTTCTTCCACAGTGCTGCCTATTATTACCAAAGACAATCAGATAATCCCTGAAGTTGTAGCGAGAACCGATGTTTTGGACGCTGATTTGTTTGATTGGTTTATCGGTATTTCATCAGTGATTTCCGGTGTAGCGTTATTTCTTTTTAATATATCATCACAGGGAGATGTTATTGGCAGGCTAATTCCTGTTATTCGAATGTTATTAATTTGTGCGGGTTTTGGTCTCGTCGTCAGCAGTATCCAGGAAAAATTCAAAGGATGGCATGTATTTTTTCAGAGTGTCATCGCAAGTATCGGTGTTATGGGCGCCTATGGGTTAGCGCGAAGTTTTGATATAAACGGGGTGGTATTGTATGGCTCGATAAGTGTGGTAGTAATTGTGACTATAGTAAAAAAATTACCCGCAGAAATATCTATGGGATATTTTATGACATTATTGGGGCTAGGAACGGTACTAGGAGCAGTGCTATGGCCGCAGCAAGCCATGACCAAATCAGTGATGTCGTTGTTTTCAATGCCAACAGCCGTCGTGCAAGGAGTGTTTCTTGGCATCGTGATCATAAATACGAGCTTGTATTGGATAGGATATGTTAAAAAATTTACGTGGATTTTTACGATAAGCTGCATCTTTTTTGGCATAGCGTTTGTCATTGCTGCTGGATTGTATGGTGAATTCCTTTACTGGAGCAGATCATTTTTCTTTATGGTATTAGCGTTTTTTTGTTTGTTTTTGCCTATTTCACAGATGCTTGAGCCGAGTAAATCGCAACGACAACGCCTGTATCTTCACCTCTTTTTTGGTGGCATTGGGGGAATATTTCTTCTTGCACTTATTACGGTGTTTTCATTGCACCAAGCGCTTTGGCTTGCGCGTGAACATGACTTTGAAAATAAAATAACAGTAGGCCAAACCATCATTGAGAATGCAATCGCAAACGTAAAAAGCAGCGTGGTGACTGCATCAAGAAATATGGAATTTTTAAAAGGGGTGGAGAAAAACGACACGGAAACGTTGGTAAAAAATTCAAAGATTGTGTACGAAGGGAATTCTCTCATCAGGCGATTGGTATTTTTAAATGAGCAAGGAGATGGGGTCGCAATATACCCGTACGGCGCGTTTGATCATACCAATTATGCATTTCGTGAATATTTTATTCGTGTACGCGATACGAAAGCGATATATATATCCAGTGTTTTTGCAACAAATATAGATCAAATACATAGACCAGTCGTAACAGTCACTATGCCATTACTGGATAAAAAAGATGTGTTTCGTGGTGTGATGAATGCGTCTGTGAATTTGGAAAAGATCGCGTTGCAATTGCAACAATTGGCACGTGAGTCAGGGAGAGAGTTTTTTACCGTGGCGGATCAAAACGGTAAGTACGTCATGCATCCGAATCCTTTGTTGCTTGGGACAGTTGTACCTGATACAGATCCAGTGCGTAAGGGTGTCGAAAAAAAACGTGGCATAGAAGAAGTGATTTTACCGGATGGAACGCTCGGATTGGTCGCATATGACACGATACCCTCTTTGAGTTGGGGTATAAGCGTGCAAGTGCCCTCAAATTCAGTGTTGGCTTTGGGTATGAATTCGCTTGTATTGATATTTGGTACTTTGTGTGGGGTTTTTGTACTGTCAATTTTATTGTTGTATCTTGTGAAGTTTCGCTGGTTGCCCCAACAAAGGGGGTCTTCATGATTTTCTCGTGGTGGACAAAAATACGCACGCGTGATTCCGCCCAAGGCGGATTTTTAAGTCTTTTTTTGCTACTTACCGGTATTATGACGTTTGGCATGCTATCGGCGGGCATGATAGCTGTTTCTACCGTGACCAGTTCACAAAAGACAAACGAATCGCCGATACATGCAAATGGTACTGAAATTACAGAAAGCGCGTTGATACAAAGTGAGTGGTCCGGACCATATTTGATAATCGTGCAACGATCGGATGGTGTGTATGCATACGCGATGATTGAAGAAGCGCAGCTTAAAAATAATCGATTTGATGGAGATGTGACGGTGCTTTATGCCAATGGCGATAGGGGAATTATTCAAGAATCTGAGAATGCACTTCTTTCATTGTTTATTTCTAAAGTTGGGTCGACTGATTCAGCGCGTATTTTACAACATGCATTGACCGGAATAGTTTTGCCAAATGGCGTGGTGTTGCCCGTGCAGTTTACGGATGCAAAATTTGTTGATGGCAGGTTGGTTGGCGAATTTTCAGCGTTGACGCATGTAGAAAAAATTGTGATAACAGGATTGAGGAATGCTAATGGAGAATTATCGTTTATTTCCAAAGAGCCCACGATACAATCGATAGATCCTGTAGAAATAATCATTGGGAGAGAAATGTTTAAAATGGTTTTGGCAGACCCGACTACAAATATCTTAGGGGTTACTACTGACAGATCAACACAACCATACATATTATCATCTGGGTCTGCTTTAGGATTGTCAGTGCAGAGAATTGACGCGGAAGGAATTATTCGTATATTGCAATCCGGCCCACAGAATGTGACAAATTCTGTGACGACGCTCGCTCCACAATTTGATTCAACTTCGAATACATTTATTACTCAAGGTTCTATAGTGCCACAATATATATTTAGCGATGGTACAAATACGTCTGTCGGATCTGCTTCTTTGGTTGGTTTAGATGGAGCAACGGGAGCAACTGGTGTTTCCGGGGTAGCTGGCGCTACTGGTTTGAAAGGAGATAAAGGTGATGCGGGTGCTGCTGGTTCATCTGGAACAATTGGCGTTGATGGGAATAATGGTCCTATCGGACCAACGGGGGCAACGGGGAGCGGGTCAGGTGGAGCAGTGTCTGATGGAGCATCAGGAGCTACCGGAATAGTTGGATCTTCCGGTCCCACAGGATCAACAGGAGCAACAGGCTCTGTTGGTGCTAACGGTCCAACCGGTAACGCCGGAGCAACTGGCGTACAAGGTCCAACCGGTAACGCCGGAGCAACTGGTTCTGCTGGTGGAGCAGGTCCCACTGGCGCAACCGGTTCAACAGGTAGTGCTGGTACAGGTGGTCCCACAGGAAGTACGGGTGCTACCGGAACAGCAGGCGCTAATGGTCCAACAGGAGCAACCGGCACAACTGGTGCTAACGGTCCAACTGGAGCATCTGGAGCAACAGGTTCTGTTGGTGCAAATGGTCCAACCGGAAGTACGGGAGCCACGGGTACAAATGGACCAAGTGGAAGCACAGGAGCAACGGGAAGTGTTGGCTCCTCCGGTCCAACCGGCTCAACAGGCTCAACAGGATCAACAGGCTCTGTTGGTGCATCGGGTCCAACTGGAAGTACAGGATCCACAGGTTCACAAGGAAATTCTGGTCCTACAGGTTCAACGGGCGCCACGGGTACAGTTGGTACAGGTGGTCCAACAGGGAGTACTGGTTCCACTGGAATTCAAGGTGCATCGGGTCCAACTGGTTCTACCGGAGCTACAGGTTTAGTTGGTTCTTCTGGTCCAACGGGGGCATCTGGAGCCACCGGAACTGTTGGAGCAAATGGTCCCACAGGTTCCACTGGAGCTACGGGTACAGCAGGTGCAGTTGGTGTTTCCGGTCCAACAGGAGCTTCCGGATCTACAGGAACAGCGGGTTCTAGTGGCCCAACTGGTTCTACAGGATCTACTGGCTCTGCTGGTCCTACAGGCTCAACGGGAGCAACAGGCTCTGTTGGTGCATCCGGTCCCACTGGCGCATCAGGAGCAACAGGTTCTGTTGGTGCAAACGGTCCTACTGGGGGTACGGGTGCAACAGGAACTGCAGGTGCCGCAGGTCCAACAGGTTCAACCGGCACAACTGGTGCTAACGGTCCTACCGGAGGTACGGGTGCAACTGGTTCTGCTGGTGGAGCAGGTCCCACTGGCGCATCAGGCGCCACGGGTACAGTTGGTGCTGGTGGTCCAACAGGGAGTACTGGTTCCACTGGAATTCAAGGTGCATCGGGTCCAACTGGTTCTACCGGAGCTACAGGTTTAGTTGGTTCTTCTGGTCCAACTGGATCCACTGGTTCTACTGGTTCAGCAGGAGCCAATGGTCCTACCGGATCCACAGGAAATACTGGAAATCAAGGATCCGTTGGTTCATCCGGTCCTACTGGAAATACTGGTGCGACAGGTTCAGTTGGTTCCAGTGGTCCAACCGGAAGTACGGGAGCCACGGGTACAAATGGACCAAGTGGAAGCACAGGAGCAACGGGAAGTGTTGGCTCTTCAGGTCCCACAGGATCAACTGGTACCCAAGGTTCTAGTGGTCCCACGGGATCTACGGGAGCCACAGGAACACAAGGTTCTTCCGGACCAACAGGAGCTTCAGGAGCAACAGGTACAGCCGGATCATCCGGTCCCACTGGTTCTACGGGATCAACGGGTATCCAAGGCCCCACAGGCTCAACAGGGAGTACGGGCGTAGCAGGTTCTTCAGGCCCCACAGGTTCAACAGGAGCAACAGGAATCCAAGGATCATCCGGTCTTACGGGATCAACAGGAGCAACGGGAAGTGTTGGCTCTTCAGGTCCCACAGGATCCACCGGAGCAACGGGTACAGCCGGATCATCCGGTCCTACGGGATCAACGGGATCGACAGGCGCAGCTGGTGCTAGTGGTCCAACTGGATCTACGGGATCAACGGGTATCCAAGGTCCTACAGGTTCAACAGGGAGTACGGGAGTAGCAGGTTTTTCAGGTCCCACAGGCTCAACAGGAGCAACAGGAATCCAAGGATCATCCGGTCCTACGGGATCAACAGGATCGACAGGCGCAGCTGGTGCAAGTGGTCCAACTGGATCTACAGGTGCAACGGGAAGTGTTGGAAGTTCTGGATCTACAGGAAGTACTGGTGCCACAGGGGTCGCGGGAGCATCTGGACCGACGGGAAGCACTGGAGCCACAGGTACAGCTGGTGCAATGGGTGCAGGGGGAGAAGCATTACTTGCGATTAACTCTGGTCTTATTAATACATATCCTTCTTCCCATTTAAGTTTAGCACTCGGAGATACAGGTGATGCGCTATCCCCAACAGCAACGTCAACTGCATATATTGTATTATTTGGAGCAGCAGAACCCGGCGGTGGGAGCGGTGGATTAGCGGGAGATATATATGCCGGAGCTCTTCGATTGGGTCAAAATGTAACGGGTGGTACTATTACTACTCGAGATACAAATGAAGCATTAGCCATTACGACAAATGGTACAGGAGCGTTAACTATTGGTACAGATTCTACCGCAAGAACGATTTCTATAGGTACATCAAACGCTTCTTCAACGCTTGCATTAACAGGAGGAGATGATTGGTCTGTTTCAACGACTGGTTTGGCTGTATTAGGTGCGAGTGCAAATTCTTTTACATTTGATCCAACGAGTGGGCCAACGTATGTAGGAACTGCGAGACCAACGAAAAAAATTACGCTTTCTCCGGAATTTGCTGGAGCGGTATTTGTAGCATCAGGATCAGCAACGACGACAGGTACTATGACGAGCGATGCTTCTCCCTCTGCCGCATGGAGAAATTATTATAAATGGACGTCGAGTCAGGCAGCACTTCAGGACTATACAATACCAGTTCGTATTACTCTTCCTCAAGATTTTAGTGCATGGGCGACAAGCAATGCGATACAAATTTCGTATTATACGAACCAAACCAGTAGCGCAGAAAATGCCCTTGATGTTCTTATTTACAACGATACCGATACACCAGGTAGTTATGTATCCCGCAGTGTAAACAATGTGTCTGGTACGGCAAAAACATGGACGACGCTCACGATAGACGATAGTGATATTGATGATAACGTTGCACCAGATTGGGACGCGGCAGGGGAAACAGCAGTTATATATCTTAAAGTTGCTGCCCGAGGAAATGCAGATACATTGGTTGGTGATATTGTTTTAACGTATTTGGCTAAATATTAATATGTCGATGAAATGTGTAGTGTATAAGAAGGTATTTGTTGCAGTCTCTATTATTTCGCTTTTTTTGCCAAGCATTCAACCCTTGGTGTATGCACAAGATATTGATCTTGCATCACCTTCTGCAATACCAAGCGGGAGTGAAATCGCGACTTCTTCAGCCATGCCTATTGCTCCAATGCCATCAATAGAGTCTTCGACTTCGTCTCTGCCGATTCAGCCCGATCTTTTGTTACCAACGCCGACCACTGCGCAAAAATCTGCAGCGATACGACAGCCAGCAAGGGTGTACAAAATTCAGAAGCGACAGTTTTTGACTCGTGAATCCATTGATATTACCGTAGAAAGCGACAATCCAGATAGTGTTACGGTTCATACAATTGGTCCACAAGGTGAGAAAAAGCTTCCGATTACACACACGCCAATTGCTGGGGGTGTACAGGTACATATCGAGCCCCCGGCTGATTTTGTTCCAGGAAAATATACGGTAACAGTTGCGGATTCTGTTGGAGTCCAAACGACGCAAGAATTTCTTTGGGGTGTCCTTGCCATCAATACAAATAAATCAATATATAAACCAAATGAACAAGCAACGATTGCAATCGCAGTGTTGGATGAACTGGGTCGAATGGTGTGTGATGCCGATGTCACCCTCACTATCAAAAGCCCATCGTCTGATAGTACGACGCTTTCGACAAAAGAGCATACCATTAGTGTCAATGACGAATGTACCATGCGCGATATCGTCTTCAAACCAGACTATGAAACGCGATATGTAACAACAGGTATCGGGACATACCAGATGACACTAACCGCCATCACCGCAAACGGCACATATACAATCACCGATGCATTTGAAGTGCGTGATTCAGTTTTGTTTGATGTTGAGAGAATCACCTCAACGCGTATTTATCCTATACATACATACCCTGTGCGTCTCTCTATTACAGCAAACACAGATTTTACCGGGACGATTATTGAATCGGTACCACAGGAATTTATGATTAGCCCCCTGGATTCAGTCGCCTCGTATTCAGCAGTGCATGTTGGTTTTTCTCCGCAACAAAACGCGTCAGTTGACGCAATTCATTTGCAGGTGCCATTTGAGGGTACGTACACACAAACATCAGCGTTTGGGAGTGATATCGAAGATCCCATGTTGAAAGAAAAGTATCATGCATTCGGATTATCAGGTCACGATGGGCTTGACTTCGCACTTCCTGAAGATACACCAGTATTGGCAGCAGGGACTGGAAAGGTAGCACTTGCGGGTGCTGGGGCGTACGGCACGACAGTTGTTATTCAGCATACATGGGGACGGAGTTATTACGGGCATTTGAAAGAGACAACGGTGTCAAAAGGTGATCGTGTATATAGCGGGCAGCCAATTGGTCAATCTGGCCAGACGGGTCTTGCGACAGGGCCGCATTTACATTTTGGCATCAGACCAAGACAAAAAAATATGACCAATGGGTATTTTGGAAAAGTTGATCCTACGTCCTATTTAGATAATCCACCATCGGAATCTGTGAGTCCGCATACATTGATTTCTTGGAATGTTTCTCTCAAAAAAGGAGAATCCATTACACTAGGATATCAATATAAAGCACCGTTGATTAGTCCAAAGTTGTATCGAGCTGGACCACTTAAATTTATTCAGAAATCACCTGACGTATTAGGTGAAATGAACACAGTAGCTACCCAATCTGCAGCAGCTTTTTTTGATCTAGAAGATGACACCATCTTGCCGGAATCCATCGTGCAGCCTGCATTCTCTGGGCGTACGATTTTTGAGGAAATTCGTCAGTGGCAGATTGCTTCTGATGATCCTTCCAGTTGGTATAATGCATCGTGGAACTATCGTCTCAAACTCACCATCGACCGCACCAAAATAGCAGCAGATCAAACCGATTTTCCAGTATATGTTAATTTAAATAATCTTCCGGCTGCATTCCACTCCCATGTCAATCAAACGGACGCCCGGGACATTCGTGTAACCAAAAGCGACG
>JBBTUH010000040.1:0-3506 GCA_038063875.1 Patescibacteria group bacterium
GTTTAATTATTTACTAAAAAGACGGGGAAAACCAACACGAAACGTCACTTAACTCTTACTCATGATATTCGTAAACTTTTCTAAAGGTGGTGAATTTACAATGAAGGAAGATAAAAAACGAAATACATCAATAGTCTATGCTGTGATAGCTGTTGTTGCAGCTTTAGGACTTGGATTTTTTGGAGGCATGAAATACCAACAAATGTCAGTCTCAAATGCACGTGGGAATAGACAATTTCAGGTAGGGGGAAATGGGATAAGAATGGGGAGCGGAGCTATAGGAATCGGTGGAAATCGGATGGGATTTCGACCCGTGTCAGGTGATGTCATCTCTGTTGATGCATCATCAATTACTGTAAAAATGCCTGATGGAAGTAGCAAAATTGTCATAGTTAATGACAAAACGCAATTAAATAAGGCGGATGCTGCGACGAAGGCAGATGTTATAGTTGGTACAAAAGTTGCGGTGTTTGGGGTAGAGAACCAAGATGGATCAGTGACAGCGCAATCTATTCAGATTAATCCAGTTAAATAATTTTATCTATTGTCTCCATCGCCTTTTAGTACGCCGCGGGTTTTTCGGTCGGTGAGTTTTTTGACGTTTGATTTGGCGACGTCTTCTAGATTCACATCTAGTTCAAGAGCGAGCGCTGTAAGATACCAGAGTACGTCGCCTAATTCTTTAATCATTTCTTGTTTGAGTGTTTCAGTGAGTACGCCGTTGTGATCGCGCATAAGCTTTTTTACTTTATCCGCTACTTCACCAGCTTCTCCCGTAAGACCTAGCGCAGGATACGAGAGATTGGATCCTTGATTAGGATAGATAGCTGTTTTTGCGATAAGCTTTTGGTATTCTGAAAATTTCATACGTTTTTATAAAAAGACTACCTGCATGCGCACACACAGGTAGTCAATTTTTATAGTTGTTTGGAATTACCAATCACGTCCACCGCGATCGTCAAATCCACCACCTCTGTTTCCACCTCCTCTGTGTCCGCCACCACCATGTCCACCACTTCCACCTCTTGATCCTCCTCCATAACCACCACTTCCTCCTCTGTTTCCGCCGCCGTAGCTGCCACCTCCACCACCTCCGGGCCTTCTTGGCTCCATAGGTCGGGCTTCACTGACTGCGATTTCTCTGCCATCAAGCATCTTGCCTTGCAATTCTTGCAGTGCGCGAGTAGCTTCTTCTTCTGTGGACATCTCTACAAAACCAAATCCTTTGGATTTGCCTGTGAATTTATCCATGATAACAGCTGCCGAAACGACTGTTCCGACCGTTGCGAAGAAATCCTTGAGGGTTTGATCTGTCGTATCCCACGATAATCTTCCTACAAATAATTTTTTCATGTTGTTTTAGTTTTCACCTCCCTTTTTTGGATTATCACGTCTAACGTCTGCAAATAGGCAGTACGAGCGTTAACCCTACTATCATTTCGTCTACTGCCTATTTTTGGTCGCTTACGCTTATCGCGGGATTGCGATTTAGACAAACAGAGAGTCTTGATGGCATCATTATACCAGAAAGAAGTCCTTTCACCATCGAGAGTTTTAGAGGAGCGGTCTGATATACGTGTGAATTCTTTCTTGAGATAATACTGTCATATCATTCCCGATAAATATATTTCCTTGAAGTTGTATGATGTTTTGTTGCAGTGAAATAAGTTGATTGTGTGAAAGTCCATATTCACTGTGACAAAGAAACACATCTGGGTCCGTATTCCAAAATATGTTGGTCCAACGTCGAGCCTGTAAGTTTGCAATGATTCTTTTGTAAAGGATGAGGTTAGTTACTCTTTTTAAGAGAGGTATTTTTTGAAAAAAAGGAATACTTACATCTGGACCAATACGCATGCCGTCGACAGCTCCAATAGCTGGTAGAAGCGGGCAGCCGCAACCTAAGATATACGTCTTTGGATACTTTTGTTTGAGACGCAAAAGAAATTGCCGTAAATCAGAGTTGGCTTCGTCATTTGTTCTCCAATGTGAAAAATGATGTGCATACAGAAAATCTAACTTGAGAAGTTCAAAACCACAATCCTTGATAAGCCATTTGAAGACGCGATTGAGATACGACAGGACGTGTGGATTTTTTATATCGAGCATGTATTTATTAAATGGTAAATAGTGATCAAGCGGTGTCATATGTAATCCTTCGATAAATACACCCTCCTTACGCACAAACCAATCAGGATGCTTTTTTACAATGGCAGCATGTGGTGAGACAAGAAACGGTGCGATCCAGATGCTCGGCTTAAATCCGAGAGATTTAATTTTTTGGGCACATTGTTTTAGTCCAGATGGAAATTTCTTTTTGTCGTATGTGAGCCAATCGCCCCATGCATTATTCCAACCCTCGTCTAATAAAATATATTCAAATGCGGAGAGGTTATTTTTTTGGAGCGCATGGACTTGGTTTAGGATGATGGTTTCGTTTATTTCTGTTCCAAATGCATAATAGGAGCACCAACCCTTGATAGGGTTCTTTGGTTTAGATATTCGTGTTCCAACAAGGGACGTATTCATTGGTATAGGATTGGGTGGATGGAGAAATATGGGGGTATGTCCGATATTTCGAGGATCATACCCAGTAGACCATGATTGCCACCCTGTCGAGAAGAGTTTTTTAAGGTGTAAAGAGGTGAGCTTCATGTCGTTGACTTGCCACCCTTTTTCCAATCAGCCTTAGTGATAAGTGGCGCATATACATCGTCTTCAAGATCGATACGAAGACCTTTGATTTCTTCGTCTGTCGGATTTCTATCCTGAAATTGTACAAAGGGTGCGTCGGTAATGAGAGGGCAAGCGGTGTTTGTTCGCGACCCTCTCCCATCACTGTTACAGCTCCCATAGCCATGCCATCTGCGATATTTGCTTTTGTCATCGTAAGCGTACGACCAAAAACGTCAGGTTCGCCAATGTAGTTGTTGAGTGCTAAAAATCCACTGTGTGAGAGTGACACACCCGTCGTACCCCAGCGGAGTGGAGAAGATCGGCTATCTGTAATAATCACGCCTACATGGTTTCGTAAGAATCGTTTGATGAGATATTCCCGTATGGAGTTTGCAGATTTTTGTGGATCTTTTGGCCAAAGAATGTAATATCCGTTTCCATTGGATTCATCTATACCAGCGGTAGGGACGAGAAGGTTATGATTAATAGTGAGCGTGACATCATATTTACTTTCTGTGTGTGGGAGGTAATACTCTGCTTCCTGTGCTATCAACGTATCTTTATCCGTTGTGCCTATCTTTATAATCCTTCCTTCGCAAATTGATACGATTTTGGATGTGACGACGAGCACTGAATTTTCTTCCAATGAAGATATACTCTTTTCAAGAAGAGTGTATATGTCTCCAGTCTCTTTGGTGACTGGTTCTGTTTTTATGGCTTTTATGTTCATGGTTTTATCACCGTATATATGGCATGGAGTGTTCCTGCATCATTTAACTAGTATTCCTCGCGGCTCTGCCGCGACTCCTTGTAGGAAAGTGTGAAAACCT
>JBBTUH010000041.1:0-12025 GCA_038063875.1 Patescibacteria group bacterium
TTTAATTATTTACTAAAAAGACGGGGAAAACCAACACGAAACGTCACTTAACTCATGTATACCACAATATAGGAAGATGAGGGGCAAACGATAGTTTTTCATGTGTAAGACTCAACTCATCACCTGGTTTAACGCTATGCCATGCTTCTTCAAATCCCGGTAGGTTTCTTTTCCAGCTCTTTACCCCATCAAGAGAATGTGGAAATTGTACTGAAGAAGGAATTTTAATCGTATCTGTCAAAACAGAAACTGCCTCTGGGATAAAACTCTCATCGTCTGCCTGTATCCTGACACCATGATCCATCGGCACTGAAGGATAGAGACTTGGTCCTGCAAGTTCCATTTCGTTTGCCATCATTTTCGCTCTATTTATCCGATAATGACTAGCAGGAAGACCGCTTGATCGGTTCATTGCCAAATCCACATCTAAACTCCCCCGAGCAGAAACTGAATACCCTTTCTTTGTAGCCAGTACAATCAGCGCCTTGGTGATCAGGTCGCTTGTTCTGGCATATGTATCGTTAACAGATGGAGTAATAATTTCTGTACTCATATAATTATAGAGACACTAAACCCTTTCTTTTTATGTGTTTGCACGCGTATCGAATGAAAATCTGACCTACCAGACAACTTATTTCGAATTCGACGCATTGTTTGATCTATCACCCAGTCGGAAGATTGTTCTGCATCATTTTTTTCCCAAATAATTTCTGCTATCGTTTGGCGTGAAACCAAACTACCCTTGGCATCGAGTAATGCACGCAATATTACTTTTTCTCTTTTGGAAAACCCGTCACTCTTTTCTAAAACATACACTACATCGAGTTGTGCATTTTTATCAATACACGCATATGCAACAATCGGTGACCGGATAGTGTATCCATTTCCGTTTCTTCGAACAATATCAAGATCAATCAATAGGGAAACTTCAGCATTCTTTTCTACTGATTGACCATTTGCTATATTATGTAGCAATGTGAGATGGCCTTTGGGAAGGGTTGATAAAAATAATCAATTCGTTGTTTGATGTACGGATGCACCCATATAAGCCGATCGATATCTTGCACTGTTTTGCATTTTTCCGAAACGATAAGTCTCAAGACATATTTTGCAAACAAAAACGACCCGCCTGATTCATGTACAATATGTTCTACTACCCGCTCTGCCAATGGATAATTCCACACTTCAATATAATGTTTCAATAAATGGTAGACTTCTTCATTTCTCGGCGCAGAAACAATTGAAGTATGTTGGAATAACGTATGAAATGTATTGGTAAGATTTGTAAATTGTTCATGCGTCCAACGCATCTCCATACAAAGCAACATATGAATCCTGGATGGAGCAATAAATAAAATCTTTGAAGCGAATTCAAAAAATAAACGGAGTGTTTCATCAGATAATGAAGCTGGTATGTGTATAAAAAAGGTAGGTTCTTTCCCTTCTTTTACACTTTGTTTTAACTGATCTTCAAAATCATCAATACCTACAATACCTTTTTCATCAAACCCCATAGCAGCTTGAAACTGCTCTAGCCAAATACGATTACCGAACGTATCAGGATTAACAAGATGTATATAGGCAAATCTAAACCTATTTCTGATTGACCCGAGAGTGGCCACCCTATCCTCTTCCCGTACCCATAGGTTATTTACGTCATAACTCATGCCGTTGGTCGGGAAAAACAGTAATGACGAATTTTCACCATACAAAAGTGGTGTATAGAGCTTCTTGGCTAACTCCTGATACCGAGAGATAGGCAAATCTGACTTGGCATATAATCCTGACACGCGCATATTGTCAGGATTATACTCTACTATAGGCTTATTTTCAAGGTATGGCAATTAAAGATTACTTCGGGTATAATCATACTCTATGAAGTCAGATATCCATCCAAAGTGGTTTGAAACCTGCGTCGTCTCCTGTGCGTGTGGAAACACGTTTACTGTGGGTGCGACCAAAGACAAAATCGCTATAGAAATCTGCGGCAAATGTCACCCATTTTTCACTGGCGAAATGCGATTTGTAGACACCATGGGTCGTGTGGAACGCTTCCAATCCAAACAACAGGCCGCCAAAAATACCGTCTATGTTTCGAAGAAAAAGAAACAAATGCTTAAAAAAGCCAAAGACGATGCCACTCCAAAAAGCCTCAAAGAGATGTTGATGGGAGCAAAGTAAGCTTCAATCTCCAATACACAATCTCCAATACACAAGTCCCAATATCCAAAAATACTTCGTTGATGATTGATTATTGAGTATTGTATATTGAATTCATGGTTCCTTTTAATCTGCGAGAAAGAATTTTCGCTTTTGTCCTCGAGGTACTCGATCTCATTAAGCTACTTCCCGAATCCCGTATAAATCAAATTCTTATAAACCAAATTGGACGATCTGCAACGAGTATTGGAGCTAATTACGAAGAAGCAGATGGTACAGCTACCAAAAAAGATTTTGCCTATAAAATGAGCCTAGTTAAAAAGGAAGCCAAAGAAACAAAGTACTGGCTAAAACTTATTCGGGTAACAAATACAGATAAACACTATATGAAAATTGATTCACTTGGAATTGAATGTGAAGAGCTTATTCGCATAATTGCCACAATTATTATAAAATCTACTTCTTAGATGGATATTGTATATTGGTGATTGGTGATTGGTGATTGGTGATTGGATATTGAAATTATGAATACAAACATAGCCATCATGGAGTTTCGCGCAGGTCCTGGCGGTGAGGAAGCCAAGATTTGGGCCATGGATCTTCTACGCATGTACTCTCGCTACGCGGTCATCATGGGCTGGAAAATCGATCAGCTGGATGACACGGTACTTCGCGTCAAGGGTCTTTACGTATTTACCAAACTTCAATACGAAGCAGGAACGCATAGGGTACAGAGAATACCAACAACTGAAAAACATGGACGCATTCACACCTCAACAGCCACCATAGCCGTCCTTCCCGATGTTCCAGAAAACGAGGTGAATATCAGGACTGAAGATATAGCATGGGAATTCTATAGAGCCGGCGGCAAAGGCGGACAAAATGTGAATAAAGTAAGCTCTGCTGTAAGACTTCGTCATACCCCATCAGGCATCGTCGTCCAATGCCAAAACGAACGAGACCAATTCCAAAATCGCGCCGTCGCCCTCTCCATGCTTCGGGCCAAACTTTGGGAAAAGCAGCTGATGGAACGCGAGCAAGCAGCAAACGACCAACGATCCGTCATCGGACGCGGAATGAGAGCGGAGAAAATTCGCACGTATAACTACGCCCAAAACAGAGTGACGGATCATCGTATAAACAAAAGCTGGCACAACCTAGAGGATATTATAGAAGGCAAAATGCAAAAGATTACCGAAGCAATGCTTACTACGACACAATAGTATATATTATGAGCAATGAAGACGAGTTTATACTGAACTTTTAGAATCCTTGGTCAAAGCACAGCTTTGGCGAGGTCAAACAAGGGAGAATGCTGAGGATCTCGCACAACAAGCAATAGTACAAACACTCGCTGATAAAAATGCTCACCCAAACAAATATCCCAACACTGAATCGATAAAAAAAGTAGCGCACACTGCGGCGCGCAATCTTCTTGCAACACTTGCTAATCGTGATAAAATGCTCAAAAGAAGACAAGTTCCGATTATAAACGAAGAAACATTTGCACACGCACATCACCCATCCGCAGAGAAAGAAGTTATAAATCGAGAGAGAAAAGCAAATCTTATACAGGCATTGGATCAAACATCTGACGAAATGAAAGACACTCTTGAGAGAATCGCTGACGGAGAATCATTAACAATGATAGCAGATTCCAAAAAAATTAAGAGAGGAACAGCAGGCAAACAAGTCATGACAGCGAGAGAACGAATAAAACGATTTTTAAAAGGACACTAAAAAGCGAAGTATCAACACACTACCAACCATTCTTCTTGATTATTTCATCTTGAATTTTCTGCAACACTCGTCTCGCCTTTACTGTCGGAATTTTGCCATATATTCTCTCACTTACCTTCTGATCTACCTCTTCAGCGACACTCTGGAGTCGTTTTCCAGTTCCGGCGGCATTTAAGTCCACTTGTCCGATTTCAGATTTCAAAGTATTTGCTGCGTTGTACACCCTACGTGCTTCATTGCGTATAAGGCTCCCAACCGGCTCATCTAATGCATCCAGAGGCGTGTTGGTATCTGTACTTAACGTATGTCCAGAAATAAGCCCTTGCACAACCTCTCTCTAAACGTTTATCTCGGGCTTTATAGAAAATAAATTTCGATAATATCCTATCAAATAAGGTACTCGTTTCTCCCATAGTATTAGTGTAGCAACACTTCTATCGCTTTCGCCAGTTGCCCATCACTGGTAGTTGTCGCGTCTGAGGACAAGGCAACCATCACATCCGGCGTCACGCCCTTTTGGCTTATACTATCCCCCAGTGGCAAGAGCCACTTCCCTGTCGTGATATGCACCCCTGCGCCTTGGCTTAGGTCAAATGGCGTCTGTACACTGCCTTTGCCAAATGATGTCTCGCCGACGATGGTCGCACGTTTATAATCTCGCAGCGCACCTGTGACGATCTCTGCTGCTGACGCACTGCCTTTGTTTATCAAAACGACAATCGGAAGTGAAAGAAGCTTACCTTTTCTGTTGACTGTATACTCTTGCTTGGTGCCATCGCTGTTGACCTGAGAGACGACGATGCCACTTTTGAGGAATTCACTGGCAATATATACTGACCCCTCGAGGTACCCCCCCGGATTATTACGAAGATCGAGTATCAAGCCTCTCACTGCACCTGCCTGATTTGCTGCTATTTCTGCCACAGCCTTGTCCCAATCTTCATTGGTATGATCACCGAAACGAGAAAGCGAGATGTAAGAAACCATGTCTGTACTTTTGCGAATACTGGCAGCTTCCGTCGCTCCCGTAATCTCCGTGATATCCAAAACAGATTTCGTCCAAGATGTGACAGAGGGCACTACTATCGTAGCGCGTTCCAGCGTGACATCAACTGAACTACTGCTGTTTTCATGGAAAACAGTCAGCGTCACCTTGATGCCGCGAGGTCCACGAATTTTCGTTACAGCTTGCTGTACCGTCCACCCTGTCGTATCTTCACCATTTACCTTCAGAATAAAGTCATTGGGTTTCAAGCCTGCTTTCTCTGCTGGATTTCCCTTAAGCGGCGTCACGATGATAATGCGTCCTTCCTTGATCCCGAGTTGTGCACCGATTCCTTCAAATTGACCACCGAGATCGTCTTTGAATTCTTGGTTTTCTTTTGGTGAAAAAAATGACGTGTATGGATCATCTATGGCACTTACCATACCAGAGATGGCACCATACACTAACTTCTGCACATCAATTTTGTCAGGATCCACATAGTAGCGCTTGAGCTTACCCCAGACATCCCAAAACAGCGCAAAGTCTACATCCTCTCCCGCAGGAACCTGTGTGTTTACCACGACGCGTTTATCAGGTCCCACCACCAGAGACGTTTTTCGTTCGCCAAGATAGTACCCCGTCCCACCAACTAGAATAACAAATGAAATAACAAGAAGAAATGAACGAATTTTAGAGAATGGCAGGGTTTGCATCTTTATCTATGGTATTATGCGCGTACAACAAAAGGCAAGAGGGCGACCAGTCTCGCTTTTTTCACTGCTAATTCAAGCTTACGTTGGTGTTTGGCACATATGCCTGTCTTGGCGCGACCCATAAATTTCCCGCGTTCGGTCGTAAATTTGGTAAAAAGGGCGACATCTTTATAATCAGGATTGGTCTTGCCCGTGCAAAACATACAGTTGGTAGGCACTGGTTTCAACCGCTTCTGAAATCTATTTGATCGTTGCATAGAATGGTATTATACCGCAAAGCGGGCGTAATTAAAATGGGATATCGTCAGGATTGACCGTTTCGTTTGGTACTGCCTGTGGTTCCACAACATTTTTCGACTCTGCCGCCTGCCCTGCTGGCACAGGAGAGACTTCCGCGTGTACTTCCCCTGAAATAGCTTCTGGGCGTTTAGAATCCAGAAGTATCATATCTTCGATGACAATTTCGGTACTTGAGCGTTGTGTACCATCTTGAGCACTCCATGTCGTAGTCCTGAGTCTCCCCTCTACATAGATCTTGCGACCCTTGGTCAGAAGCTGACTGCATAGCTCTGCTAGTTTGTTCCACGCGACGACTCTGTGAAATTCTGTTTCTTCTTTCTTCTCGCCACTATCTGTCGTCCATGCGCGATTGGTAGCCAAACCGATTGTACAGACGGCAGCACCAGTGGGAGTATAGCGAAGTTCGGGGTCTCGGGTCAGGTTTCCGATGAGAGTGACTTTGTTTAAACTTCTGGCTGACATATTCCTTCAATCTCCAATCACCAATACACAATATCCAATCTAAAATTATTCCTTGACTGTTAATAAGAATCGTAAAACTGCATCCTGTAATTTACTGCGTTTATCGATGTCTGTAACCACGATATGACCTGAGAGTTGTGCTACCAGATAGGTCGCTTCTTTTTGCTTTTTGATGTCGTATGCGAGGCGCTTTTTGCCAAGCGATACGATAGAGGTGATCTCTGCGGCATCACCGATGAGCTTTTTGACAAAGTCTGTTTGCTTTTTGTCTGTGTCAAGGTCTACAGATGTATTCACAAGGACCATGAATTCGTACAATGTGTTCATAAGCACTAATGATATCAGCTTCCGATCTTAAATTCAACGACATCGCCATCTTGCATCACATATTCTTTACCTTCACTTCTGGCTTTCCCCGCCTCACGTGCCTTTTTCCAACCTCCAAGCGAAATGAAATCATCAAACGAAACCGTATCACACTTGATAAACTTTTTTTCAAAATCAGTATGGATAACACCTGCCGCTTGCGGCGCAAGCATGCCTTTCTCTATCGTCCATGCGCGAGACTCGAGCTCTCCCGTAGTCAAAAATGAAATAAGGCCCAAGGTTTCATACGATTTTTTGATAAGAAGATCCAAACCAGAGGACACAACACCTAAAGAAGCAAGATAATCTTTTTGTTCTTGCTCTGACATTCCTGATAATTGAGATTCTGTTTCTGCACAAATGGAGATCGCCTTCAAGGACTCTCCTTGTAGGCTTTGAAGCTGATCCTCTGAAACATTTGCCACATACATAAACGGTTTCATCGTCAAAAGTTGAAGTTCCCGTACTATTTCTGGATCAGTCACGACGTCGCGCGCCATTTTTCCGCTGTTGAGCTCAGTAATCAGTGTGTCGTATTTTTTATCTTTTTGTTTTGTGAGTGTTTGCAAATCCGCCAAAATCAACTCCGTTTCTATGGTTTCTTTATCCCGTTTGGGATCAATTGTTCCCTCGGTATGGATAATGTTCGAGTCAGGGAAAAATCGCAATACGTTGCAAATAATGTTTACTTCACGAATGTGAGCCAAGAACTTATTCCCCAGTCCTTCCCCTTCTGACGCGCCCTTTACCAGTCCCGCGATATCCACAAATTCAACCGTCGCTGGACGAAGTGGTGGTAATTTTTCTAATTTATCTTCAGCCTTAGTAATCTCTGCAAGCTTTGCTAACCGCTCATCTGGCACAGGAACGATACCGACATTGGGCTCTATGGTTGCAAACGGATAGTTAGCGGCAAATGCCACCTGTTTTTTCAAAAGCGCATTAAATAGCGTGCTTTTTCCGGCATTTGGAAGACCAACGATCCCGACTCTCAGACCAGAACTTGACATAATCTTCTTCAGTTGCGGGTAATAACCCGCTTACTTGCACCTCATTTTGACTAGCAACAATATTATCTACAACCTTCAACATGACAAAACGTTTCTTCTCGTAATCTAAAAGCTCCATCTTTGCCTTAGCCTTTTGACAGAATGATTGTATCTGTTCTTCTGTAGGCTTAGCAAATGGCAGTTGATCCTGTTCCTGTGCGTAGGAAACTAATTTCTGCTCGAGCGTTGTGCGTTTGAGCCGTATATCTTGAACGTACGAGGTTAATTGAGCCAATGTAATGACCTGCTGACCATACGCTTTCGTATACCGCTCTTGCTCAATGACCAACTTCGATAGGTCGTGCTGTATCGAGGTTATATCCTCGGAGTGATCAACTGATTGTGACTTACGATCAAAATATCGGACAACTTGCCTCCGTAGGAGCTGTGGGGATGTCATAAGCTTCCTAACCTCATCCCAAACCATCGCATCAGCAATACGGGCGTTTATACCCATCTCATGACAAGTTGGAGGCATAGGATATTGGTTCACTCTCCCAGAGCATCGATAGTAAAGATGCTTACCGTGTTGTGGCCCTTCCCCCGTCCTAGTAGCTCCGCACGTACAACGAATGAGGTTACCGAGTAAGTACTCATTCTTTTTATTACGTACACACCGCTCAAAGTTAATCCGTAATTGTTTCTGTGCCCGATCAAAAATATCCTTATCTATTATTGGCTTGCATGCTATATATATCCAATCCTCCTCAGGCTTGTTTTTTCTACTACTCCTTACTATTCGCTTATACTTCTCTAGATTCTTTGGATGTTCAGGAATAATACCAACGGTTTTGTTGTAATGAGCTTTGCCATAATACGTTTCATTTCGCAAAAGTGTGGTAAGCGTGCTGTTATTCCATACGCCTCGTTTACTCTTACGAGGGACTATATTTTGCTCTTGTAACTTTTTAATAACCTTTCGAATGGTCATCCCCTTGTTGCCTACCCAATCGAAAATATCTCGCACGACTCGTACTTCTGACGATATAGGCTCAAAGTATCCATGCTTTTCGCCTTGCTTCGGTATATAGGCGTACCCATACGGAGCTTGTGAGGTCACTACATGCCCTTCCCGTGCCTTTCTAATCTTCCCTAGTCTGAATCGTTCTGCTATTCGAGCACGTTCATATTCTGCAAACAATCCCTTTACCCCATAGAGTAACTTGTCGCCCTCATTCTTCATCGGAGGCGTAGTAACGAATAGGACTTCGATGTTTTTCGTCTGTAATTCATCTATGACTAACTCCTGATGTGCAAACTTACGAGATAGTCTATCGGGGTCATATACCACTACGGCATCCCAAAGCCGTTTAGGGGCGTCTAAGCGAAGCTGGTCAAGCGCAGGACGGGCTAAAATAGTGCCACTCCATCCATCGTCCCTGTATTCTTGTATGAGCGTGTGGTTATTAGCCTTTACAAAATCTTTAACGGCCATTATCTGCGTTTCGATAGTTTCTTCAATTTCTTGCCGTTGTGAAGAAACTCGAGCGTAAAGGGCGATTCTTTTCATTTTTCATCCTCTCCAACATCATCCGTCGCCTTAAGCATAGGATTTGGATATTCAGCCAATGCTTTATATAATTTTTTGTATTCTTCTTCCCATGCCTCCATAGCGTCATGTGCTTTGCTAAACGCCTTAATATCCAACATGGGACGACTTTCTCCATCTAAAGGTTTCGTGGCCAAATGTTTATCTAACTCTTTTCTTAAATCTCCTAGCAACGCCAGATGTCTTTTAAGGCCCCTATCCAATTCAAGCATCCTTTTCCAATAGCCTACTGGCCAAGAATGATATAAGCGAACATTCGTCGTTTCCTGTCGTTCTGGCACAAAATATCCCTTTTCTTCCCATCTACGCAGAGTTTTTGTAGACACGCCTAACTCATTTGCTACCTGTTGAATTGTCATAATGTCGGACACTTTATTCATATGTCCATAGTATAGACACATTTATATTTTGTCAATACCATATACGGCTTTACGTCTCGTCCGCTTCTTTATAAGAAATGTAAAGTATGCCGCCGGATTCCCTATTCCACTATTGTTCAAGAAATCAAGTTTTATTAAGTTCCCGATTACCTGATTTATCCTTCTGGGAGGCCAATGTTGTGCTATATAGAACCAATGACCTGCCTTACTAGGATGTTCAGCGAATAACTCTTCTAAGAGCCTAGCCGTTATTATTGGGCTTGTCCGATAAGTACAGCTCTTTAACTTGGCGATAACTTCGTGTTTACTCTGTGATAATTGCGTGTTTTCTGTGCGTTTATAGCCACCATTAACACTCCCATTACTACTTCCATTTCCTTTACTCTCTTCTTCTCTTAGACTTAGTATTGTTCTCCCATCTTCATCAGTAGGATCTACAGGTATGGAATCTTTAAGAGTTTCACAGATGAGTAGTTGATCCATCAAATCAAATCTAGAGTCGGGATCATACGTTCCACCAAGTTGTTCTATGTGACGGATCGCTTCATCTTTGCCAATCTCCGCTCGGACTTGTTCCTCATGAGTGTGGTAATCCATAGGTTTTTCTTTCCTTCATCTCAAAAATCCTATCGCGAAATGTTTCTACTGCATCAAGCAAATCTTTAGGCTGAACTAAAGGAGCACGCCTACCAGAAAAGTCGTTTGATAACTGCTGGCATCGCTCACGAGGCGCAAACTGAAAATAGACTATACAGCCGACCAACTTCGTTCCGAGGAATTTGACATCCGGTTGAGTTAGCAGAAATGGCGTAATTTGCTTGTCTTTCGTCTCAAATATATTTTTGTCCATACGTTTTCTTTTCTCCTTCATACTCCTGTGCTATTTTCCTAAATACCAAATCAAAAGCAGAGTCTAGTTTCTCTTGCCAGTCTGTAATTTTTGGGTCAAACTCGTAAACCACTTTGAGTTTTTTCTTCTTCATAATCATCACCAAAGTGGTACGCTGGAAGCTTGTCAAGATAGGAAAAATGAAGCTAAACGAGGATTTATTAATTTACGCTCGGCGTATTTACGGCGTATTTCTAAGATGGAATTTTAATATCAAGATAAAATCCATCTGAAACTCTATCATATTCTAGGCTAATAGGATCGGAAAGTTTCGCTGAATCTATCTTTTTTCTTATATTCGATGCTGTATTTTTAATAAAATTATCTGAAATTTCATGAGCAACGCCTTCTTTTTTCATTCTTCTTCTGATTTCGCTCTTCTCAAGAGGTTCAACACCGAACCTTTGCCAATGCTCATAAAAAACCTTAAAGAAAGCCAGCATATATCTCGTATCTCTCCTTGTTCCAAAGGTGATTGACTTCTCTGTACCATCTTTCAAAGTTATGAAAAAGGCATTGTTTTCAAACCTGCATGGGATTTTTCTAGCACTTGGGTAAACTATCCTTGTAATTGAAACAAGGTAATCTCGAAGTGCATCGAGATCGGGATTAACTAACCAACCCCAATCATATTTTATTTCTAAATCAGTCCTAGGATCGTTGAAGGCTTTTATTGCTGCCTCTCCGCTAAGTCCTTTTTCTCCACCAAAAATTCTTGGCTTACCTGCTCCTATTATTGCCGGTTGGAACTGGAAAAAATGGGCATTCTCTAACTTCTGCAACAGCTGTGCTTCTTGTTTTGGTGTTGGTACCTCAACACTACTTCTGTCTTCATTTTCCTGATGTAACTTGTACTCTACCCAATCTTTATCTAGACTAGTTTCAAGCATTGTACATACCTCTTGCACCGTCCAATAAAGGCATTTAATCGTTTGTGGTGTGTAACTAGTCAACTCCTCTACAAACTCTTGCAGTTTCTTCATCTTCATCTCCATTTCAATCTAAGAGTATTTTAGTTTAAAACTGAGGCAAAGTGAAGCGAATTAAAATGGCAGGAGGTCTTTGGCTTTAACCCCCAAAGTTGAAGCAATTTTTTGAAGCGTCTTGAGACTAAGTCTCCTCTTCCCGGTCTCGACCAGACCAACATGCGTGACACTGACATTAACCTTTTCCGCTAGTTTCTCTTGTGTGAGTCCTGATCTCTTGCGAAATCTTCTGATACGCCGTCCAAGCGTGATGTCATTATTCGTTATTAAAACCATGCACACAACGTAGCAAAAGAAAATGTTTTATAACATAACGTAGAAGGAAAAGTTTGAAGCTAAAAATGGCTTGATTTTTACCAAACTAAAAGGTAAGATTAATCAGGCAGAAGAATATAAAAAACCCACGCCCTCACGGGACGGGGTTTTATGTGGACTTCAAACGGTAA
>JBBTUH010000042.1:0-16441 GCA_038063875.1 Patescibacteria group bacterium
CAAAGTCATGCTTCAACTCATACCCCGCTGGCTCTGCCGCGGGGTTCTTGATTTTCACCATCATTTTTAAGGTATACAGCATCTACCGAGACAGTTGAGTCGGTTTCTGCCTTTTTTAGTAGTTGGCCATCGACTGCCCTAGGATCTACTCGTCTTCTGCCTCCTTGCGAGCTTTTCATTAGCTGAGTAAAAAAGTCAAAGAATGCCATAATGGGTTGATTATTCACCTGATATATTCTTTCTGAAGATTTAATACATGCATGGTTTGAGAGGTTGAGCTGTCCTATAAATCCCCGCGTTTCTGCGTCAAAGGAGCTAGGCCTCATTTTGTCTATCCTATTTGTTATAGGGTATAATAACGGCCTGTATGATAAAACTCGAATGTCTTAACGATTGTGATGCATGGTGCTGTAAGCCATTAAAGGACAAGCGTGTGATTTATGATTTCAGTTCTCAAGAGGCGCAGATGCTTACTGATGACGGAGGAACTCTGGTACCAGAACCAGGAGGTGGGTATACAATGCCAAAACCCTGTGTAAAATTGCGTGGAAAGTTCTGTGCACTCCATGGCAAAAAATCTCAGCCTCGGTGTTGTGGAGATAATAAGGTAGGTAAAGATTTGTGTCTATTTGTTCGAGGAGCAGTTCTTGGCAAACGATGGAATGAGGTTGAATAGTCTTGTATTTCTACAATAGCCTACGAGGACTCTCCTCGTAGGTGTAATTATATTTAAGTGCTAGAATAGATGATATGAATAAAAAATCAGTCTCGATAGTTTCGCTGATACTACTTGGAGTATATTTTGCACTTTTTCATACGGCACCTTTTCCGTTCAATCATGAAGCTATCGGGTTGCCACCCCTTCATACCGTGCATGCCATTTTTGGCATGGTACTTCTTGCGATAGCTACGTATGTTTGGAAAAAGAAATAACGCGAGCTATTCAATTTTTGTTTTGTGATACTTCAGTTATGAATGTGTAGAGACGTGCCGCTTAAATGTGTGGCTTGAACGATGGTAGCGTGATGAAATTCTCTCTACGATCGGAGAATTCGTTTCATGATAGGTATGAGTGCGATAGTGCTATTGATCACCTGATCGGGTCGAGCGCGCTTTAGTGGAGTACTCACCTCGGCGTGTGCTATTGCGATGGACTGGCGACAATGCGCAGCTTTGCCCGCAATAATATCATTTGGTGTATGTCCAAGCATGATAGAACGATAGGGACGTACATTCATGTACTCAAGTGCGCGTTGAAGTGATTCGGGATGTGGTTTTTGGTTTTGAGCATCCTCGCGAGTTATGACGGTATGAAACATACCAGTGATGCCAAAATGTTCCAGGAGATTAAATGTTGCTGTGCGTGATTGTGATACGACTAAACTCACAGGAATTTTTTCATCTTTCATCCATTGTAACGTGTGTTTGGTATGCGGAAATAACGTCGCATGTTCTGGATTATTTTGTTTATACCGAAAGTACGTTTTTACAAATTTCTCGGTATTGGGAAACGCGTGTGTTTTGGAAAGGACCTGAAAACAGGCGCCGATAGGTAGTCCGATAACGTCTAGTATCTCTTGAATTTTGGGTTGCGCTAATCCATGTCTTTCGAACGTATGTCGAAATGACAACAAAATAAGTGAGCGGGTATTTACGAGTGTACCTTCAAGATTGCACAAAACCCCTTCGAGTTTTTTCATGAGAGGGAGTATAGCAGAGGGAGCTTCCGTATACCACGTGCTTTGAATGAATCATTTGGTATCGTACCAGTGTCTTTTTTGTGGCATAATAGGGAGAACCATGAATCTAAAACGTACAAATTTCCAAGACAAATATAATGTCCCTGAAGGCGAACACGAAGTGCTCGAGTTTTGGGACGAGACGAAAGCATTTGAGAGATCTGTATCAGAACGACCAGAAAACAAGCGCTACGTCTTCTACGATGGGCCGCCCTTTGCCACAGGACTGCCGCACTATGGTCATATCCTCGCCTCGACTGCTAAAGATGTCGTGCCACGGTACTTTACTATGCGCGGGTTTAGAGTGGATCGCACGTGGGGTTGGGATTGTCACGGCATTCCTATAGAAAATATGATTGAGAAGGAGCTTGGGTTAACGGGTGGCAAAAAAGGCATAGAAGAAATGGGGATAAACAATTTTAACGCTGCGTGTCGATCCGCAATCTTGCGGTTTGATACAGAGTGGGAAAAGGTCATACGTCGTATCGGTCGTTGGGTCGACTTTAAGCACTCATACAAGACCATGGATAAGACGTATATGGAGAGTATTTGGTGGGCATTTAAAGCGCTCCATGAGAAGGGGTTGATCTATGAAGGACGCAAAGTAATTCTCTATTGTCCTCGTTGTGCAACACCGCTGTCTAACTTTGAAATCGCGATGGATAATAGTTACAAAGAATTGTCAGGTCCGAGTACGACGTATAAATATAAAGTCGTCGGTCTTGATGATACCTATCTTCTGGCATGGTCGACGACGCCATGGAATAAATTGGCTACCCCAGCGCTTGCTGTAAATCCAGACTTCGTTTACGTGAAGGTCAAGCAAGGTGATGACTATTTTATTTTAGGAAAAAATACGTTGGGTATGCTCTCCGATGAACCATATGTGATCGTCGAAGAATACAAAGGAAAAGACGTAGAAAAACTCACCTTTGAATTGCACTATGATTTCTATCCGCGTAAAAACGGTGAACGTGCAGGTGTCGTTATTGCTGATGACTATGTCACAGAGGCAGAAGGCACCGGCATCGTTACTCTCGCCGTATATGGTGAGGATGATTATCGCGTGATGCTAAAGCATAATGTCCAACTCGTGGAGCATGTGGATCAAGAAGGCAAATTGAAAGCAGAAGTCGGTGCGTGGGCTGGAATGTTTATGATAAAAGTTAATCCACTCGTCAATCAGGATCTGGCTAACAGAGGATTGATTTATCATACAGAAGATTGCATGCACAGTGTGCCGGTTTGTTACCGATGCGAGACCAGACTCTATCATGCACCAGTTCCCGCATGGTTTATCAATATCCAAAAAATAAAGCCAAATCTTATCGCAGAGAATGCGCATATCAATTGGTATCCATCGCATCTTAAGGATGGGCGATTTGGTAAGGGACTGGAGGGAGCTCCTGATTGGAACATTTCTCGCTCTCGTTATTGGGGAACCCCCATGCCAGTGTGGAAAGGTGGAGACACGTTGCGTATCATCGGATCGCTTGAAGACCTTAAAAAATGGGCAGTAGACCCTAAAGAGATAGAAAAGCTTACCGATATCCACAGAGAGTTCGTCGATGACATAGAGGTCTGGGTGGATGATAAGAAAACGATCAAGGGCAAACGCATACCAGAAGTATTTGATTGTTGGGTAGAAAGTGGCAGCATGCCGTTTGCATCTTTGGGGTACCCTAAGACGAATACAAAACTATTTGACCAAACGCATCCTGCGCAATTTATCACCGAATACATCGCACAAACGAGGGCATGGTTTTATACCTTGCATGTCATGTCCGTCGCGCTCTTTGGCAAACACACATTTGAAAATGCCGTGACTACAGGCACGATACTTGCTACCGACGGCACCAAGATGAGCAAATCCAAGAAAAATTATCCCGATCCTACGATTTTTATCGAAAAGTATGGTGTGGATGCGCTCAGGTTTTATCTTTTGGCGTCGGTCGTGATGAAAGCGGAGAACGTAAATTTTTCAGAAGAAGGGGTGAAAGACGTGTATCAGAAAGTGATCTCTATATTCTGGAATGTTTTTGCGTTTTATAAACTGTATTGTAAGAATGAACCACCAAAGACGAAACCAAATCCCACGCACGTGATGGATCAGTGGATACTCACGCGTCTTACAGAAACCATAGAATCGACGACAGTGTCTATGGATAATTACGATACGGTTGCCACGTGTCGTACACTTTTGGATTGTATCGATGATCTCTCTACGTGGTACTTACGAAGAAGTCGCGACAGGATAGCAACAGACGTAGTCTCACAGCAAACATTAGGGTGGGTGCTCTCGGTACTCTCTCAGTTATTGGCCCCTCTCACGCCATTTATTGCAGAACGCGTGTATCAGAATTTATATGAAAAAGCAGATTCAGTACATCTGACGATGTGGCCAACGACTGATGGGAAAGTAGTCGATACGATGGCACTTGAGCACATGAAAACAGTACGTGTACTTGTAGAACGAGCACATGCGGTACGTAAGTCACTCGAGATTACATTGCGTCAACCTTTGGCATCTATAGCGATAACGTATGACAAAGATTTGCCAGAAAAGTTTCAAGAGGTACTAAAAGATGAAGTGAACGTGTTGGTTGTGCATATGACCAAAGGTGAGGGTTTAGACGTATCCTTTGATACCGTAATGACACCAGAACTCGTAGAGCTAGGGCGAGTGCGTGGATTAGTACGCGACGTGCAGATTCTTCGTAAAGAAAAAGGGTGTAGAATAGATGAACATATCACGCTTACATTGCCAAGTGAATATAAAACACTCTCAAAAGAGCATGTCGTATTCGTACAAAAAGAAACGCTTGCCAATAGCATCTCATGGGACACACAACTTTCCATAACCTCGCGGTAAATCAAAGATCTACGATCGATTGGATTATGGTTTTATCGCTTAGTCTTCTGGGACTTGTCGGACTTTTTGTGCTTCTTACGGTACAACCTGCATTGTTTTGGCAACAACTTGTGTTTCTTTTTATTGGTGCGCTTTTGGTGTGGGGAGTATCTCGCCTTGATGCTGTGATCCTCTGGTGGTTTGCACCATACGGATACGCAGTATCAATTATATTTTTGTTTCTGACATATTTGGGACCACAAATACGTGGTGCGACGCGATGGATCATGATTGGCAATCAACAATTGCAGCCGTCGGAAATTTTCAAACCATTGGTCATCTTGTTTATGGCACGACTTATTAGTCTATACAGCCCGAGATCAGCACGGAGCTGGTGGGTGCATGTGCTTGTTTGTTTTGTTCCCTTTCTTTTGGTATTTAAACAACCTGATTTGGGTACAAGTATCGTATATCTCGTGTCGTGGATAGCAATGATGGTGGCAGGTGGATTGCCCGTCATCGTTTTGGTATTGGCAGCGGGCGCTGGAGGCGTATTGTTCCCCGTCTTATGGGGGCATCTTAAGACCTACCAGCAAAGTCGAATCCTTACGTTTATAAATCCTTTGATAGATCCACAAGGCGCTGGATATAATGCGCTACAAGCGATGATTGCTGTAGGGAGTGGACAACTGTTTGGAAAGGGTTTGGGGATGGGGACACAGAGTCATATGCGTTTTTTGCCGGAATTTCATACGGACTTTATTTTTGCAACTCTTATAGAGGAATTAGGATTTGTCGGCGGATTAGTCGTATTTTTTCTCTATGCCACCCTGTTGTGGCGTATGATTGTGCCATATATGCGAGGAAATCACGCACAGTCATTTGTATTTCTCTATACGATCGGTTTGTTTACCATGATTCTTACCCAAGTGCTCATAAACGCTGGTATGAACATGGGAATTATCCCAGTGACTGGTATCACATTGCCATTTGTCTCCTATGGGGGGAGCTCAATTTTGGCGATCTCCTTGGGGTTTGGGATACTTCTTTCACTGCGTAGGCAGGGCTTTGGAGACGACCGCATTGCAATTGTCTGAATTCAACGATATAATAAAGGCTCATGTTTGCAATACTACGGACTCAAGGGAAACAGTACATGGTCAAAAAGGGCGATATGCTCGTTTTGCCCTATATGGAGGGTGATATAGACACCAACGTCACGTTTGATGAGGTGTTGCTTTTAGGAGATGATAAGAAATTCACCCTCGGTAAACCGACAATCAAAGGCGCCACTGTCCATGCGACCATAAAAGTACAAGGAAAAGGTGAGAAGATTCATGTCCGTCGCTATAAATCCAAAGTACGATATCGTAAGCATATAGGATTTCGTGCAACCATCACGACTCTTGAGATTACTGATATAGTAAAGGCATGAAACAATACCTCTTTGTTTTGGGGCGAACCCCGAAACTGGCCTTGGTAGAACTTCAAAATCTCGTCACTTCTCCGATTTTGATTCGACCTGACATAGCGCTTGGGCACACGGATATGGATCCAGTTTCTCTCATGCAGGTGTTGGGTGGCACGGTAAAGGTTTGTGAGGTGGTATATACAGGTCTGATGCCTACGGTAGAAGATTTAGACGCGATTTTAACGATTGAAGTCAAAGAGAATAAACTCGTTTTTGGCATCAGTACGTATGGTGAGATGGAAGCCTTTACGTCTAAGGCGTTATTTAGCCTCAAAGAGGTGTTTGTCGAGCGTGGTGTTCACACGCGATTTATAGAATCTAAGCACGACGCACCGCTTTCTAGCGTTGTGATTTCTAAACAAAAAATAACAGAGCTTGTGATTGTTGAAGGTAAAGATGATTGGTATGTAGGAATTACGCGAAGTGTACAAGACTTTGAGCAGTGGAATGAGCGCGATTACGCGAGACCCTTCCAAGATGCCAAACATGGCATGTTACCACCAAAAGTTGCTCGTATGATCGTCAATATTGCCAAAGAGGTAGTCTCCACGTCTTATAAAGATGTACACGATCCCATACTGCTTGATCCTTTTTGTGGTGCAGGGACTGTGCTAGTAGAAGCATTGACCGTCGGTTGGCGCGTGATTGGCGCTGATATATCAGAACACGCGATAGAAAGGACGCGAAAAAACCTTTCGTGGGCACGAGCGCATTATGGACTCCAGAACGCAGTAATTTCTCTCCATCAGCATGATGCGACGCATATATCTGACGTCGTAAAGGATCCGGTACATGCCATAGTCACTGAGCCCTACATGGGTAATACAAATGCATCTTCGTTTGGTAATGTCATAGAACGCGGGAAAGCCAAAAATATCATAAAAGGCCTAGAGAAATTGTACATCGGTTGTTTGCGAGAATGGGCAAAGATTTTAGCCAAAGGTGGTGTTATCGTAATGGCGCTGCCACAGTATACAATAGGCAAAGATATATTGTTCGTGAAAAAAGTTATTGACAGGTGTGAAATCCTCGGGTATACTCATGTGGCTGGACCTATAGAATATGGACGCGAGGTGGCAGTAGTTCGTAGAGAATTTTTTGTATTTCAAAAACAATAATATGGCACATGTAAAAGCAGGCGGCACAGCCAAGGGAAATAAAGATTCGGTATCCAAGCGCCTCGGCGTGAAGATCTATGGCGGACAGATGGCAATAGCAGGCAATATCCTCGTTAGACAAAAAGGTTCACGCTATAACACTGGTATAGGAGTCGGTATGGGTAAAGATTTCACACTCTTTGCACTCGATTCAGGTATGGTGAAATTTGGTTTGAAAAAAGGTAAACAGATCGTGTCAGTCTTGCCCACAAATCTCTCATAATGTCAGATACGCAACAGATTCTTCATCTAGATTTGGATTTATTACAACCAAATCCTCTGCAACCCAGAGGCTTTATTGCTCCCGATGCACTTCGAGATCTGGTTGACTCCATCAAAGAACATGGCATCATAGAGCCGTTGGTCGTTGCCAAAACTCCCGCAGGGTATCAGATCATCGCAGGGGAGAGGCGTTGGAGAGCGTCCAAAATTGCTGGTCTTACGACAGTCCCAGTACTGATCAAAGAAACCAGTGCGCGAGGAATGCTCGAGATGGCAATTGTCGAAAACGTCCAACGAGTGGACCTCAATCCTATCGATCGGGCGCTTGCGTTCCAGCGACTCATCGAAGAGTTTGGATTGCAAGTCACAGAAATCGCGAAACGCATCGGCAAAAGTGAATCCTACGTCTCAAACACCATGAGACTATTAGCCCTTCCTGATGCTATCAAAGATGGGTTGGTTTCAGGTGCTATCAGCGAGGGTCATGCACGCGCAATCGCGGGATTAAACGATGTCAAGCTCATGGTCGATGCCTATAAGACGATTCTTTCTGAGAACGCCTCAGTGAGACGGGCTGAGGATCTCGCGCGAAGACTGAAGGCGCAAAGTGATCAGAAACCAGCGCATAAGATAGAAAGGATTCACTCTGATGATTTGGATAGAATCGCAAAAGATTTGGCACAGTCGGTAAATGGTTTGGTGAAGATCACGCAGTCCAAAGTAGAGGCGCGGGTCGTCTTTGTGATCCGAGGCAATCTCGAGACGACGAGTAAGTCTCTAAAAAATATCCACGAGTTATTGGGAAAATAATTTATATGTTCCTTGTTTCACGAGTCCGACTTTTGTGGTTGGCCAGTACCGAAAAAATGCTTTGCCGATGAAGTCCTCCAAAACAATCGGACCAAATTCTCGCGAGTCAGAACTCCCCGGACGATTATCACCAACCAAGAAATATTGTCCTTCTGGGATGATGATCTGATCACCTTCGTGCATGTAGGATTCACCGAACACGGGTTTGTTATAGTCATAGGTTTCTATAAGCGGGACATCGTTGATGAAAAACTGTCCACCCTCTAGACGAATCGTCTCGCCCGGTAATCCTATGACGCGCTTTATATAGTCGACATCTTTGTTTTTGGGTGATTTAAAGATGACGACATCGCCGCGCTTAGGCAGTGTGAATCGATACATGACTTTGTTGGTGAGGATAAATTCGCCGTTTACAAATGTAGGGGTCATGCTGGAGCCACTGATTTCCTGCGGAGACATGATGAAAAGATAAATCATGACCATGACCGCCGCTATAGCAACTATCCCCTGAAGAAAGTCAAAAAATGCTGCGATCGCTTGTTTTAGTCGTTCCATAGGTACATAAGATAGTGTAGGGTACAGATAGTAAGTGGTCAAGGATAAGAAAACACGGTATAATTCAACTGCATGGACTCGTAGCTCAGTGGTAGAGCGCTTCGTTGACATCGAAGAGGTCAGAGGTCCGATACCTCTCGGGTCCACATATTGTGGTGAGTCAGTTAGGCGCTTTCTATTCTATGACAAAGATGTTACATCGAATTCCGTCTTTTTGGATATGGATTGTGGTACTTGTGGCCATTGCTGCATTTTTTGGGATTTATCAACGGATTGTGCCGTGTAAGGATGGTTTCACCATCGGTGAATGTGGATTTTCGACGAGATATTTTTATGTCATCATGGTTTTGTGTGCCATGACATATAGTAGTGTTGCTGGTCTTTATAAGCTATGGAAAATGAAAAAAGGGCAATCTACAAAATTGTCTACATATCTTCTCATAGGCAGCATAAGTCTAATAATTATAGTTTTTGGTCCGTTTAGTAATATTTGGATTTTACAATATATTTCTTTTCCATTTATGTATATATCCGCAATAGCTACTATGGGTAGTTGGGAAGTGCTTTGGTAATTAGTAGGTTGGTAGGACCGCTATCTAGGCTAGTCGTGTCGTTCGTTTTCTATATCATCTGAAGGATTTTTGGGGTCAATATAGATTTTGAAGTTTTTCTTTGTTGGTAGCCAGTGATCGTATTCTTTCCAAAAATATTTTCCGTAATCATAAAATTGTGCAACGATGATTTTTGTACGACCTAATCGTTTTGGTGAAATCGTAATAGCGTATTTACCTTTTTTTGGTTCGTCGAGAGCGATCATACCATCGGTGTCATACGCTTTGTCTCCATCTGGATTAGTAAGTGTAACGTGAGCGGGATAAGACATGATAAGAAGTGCGGAGGTTTTTTTGGAAGCGGGTGCTTGCAAGCTCTGAAGTCTAAACGATTGTATGGCTTGGGTTTCATTCAAAAAAGAAATTATTTCTTGTTGTCCAGTCGCTGATCCAACAATGCTTGCATGATCGCCTATAATCACTCGATTATCCGCGTCGTCTAATTGACTGCTTTGCAGTAATATGGTGCCGTCACCATCGTTGGAGTATTCTTTTTTATTCGGTTTACCGTCTATCCATTCGCCCCGCCGTATATCATTTTTAGACGGCTTTTTTATCATTATTGATGACAGTGTTTTTTGTCCATTGCCAGAGAGTGTGCCGAGTATGATTCCCCACGTTGGGGAAAAAGGATGTGATTGCAGCCATTGGTTGATAGTAGTCATACTACTTAAGGGTTTGAGTTGATTCGTTTGTCCATCACGAAGATACGGGAAGATAGGTAGTAAGTCTCGCATCGAAGGGATAAATCGTTGTATAGTATCTTGTGTGTCAAGTCGGTATTTTATTTGACAAAGTCGGATCATCGTCGTCATATAAATCCAATAATTAAAGTCTGTTCTCCATATTTCACCTCCTGCCCACGCGGGATACGCAAAGGGCGTTCCTCTATGCGGGCTTCCGGCAGAAAGATATCTGTCAATTTTACTATTCGTTTGTTTTTCAGAAATATAGGCTCTTCCCACCAATCCACCAAAGCTATGGCCTACGACATCTACGTGTTCGTTTGTAGTAATGTTTGAAGAAATAAGAGAAGAAAGTGCTTCAGTTTGTGTACCGAGTTGCGTTCGCCAGTCGTAGTAAAATGGGATTGGTGTATACCCAGCGGTAGAGAGGGCCGTGTACAAAGATGGGTAAATATTTTTTTCCAGTGGGTGTAAGCTCCAAGATCCCTGATATCCATCTATTTTACAGTTCATTAATGCATCAGCATTCCAGCTCGCACCGAAGCCAGGGATGACGATTACTTTTTGAGATACTACCGGCGTCGGCGTCGGGATAGGAGTATTGGTCGGGGTTAACGTAGGCGTCGGCGTGTTCGTAGGGGTTGGGGTGGGTGTTGGGATATGGGTAGGGGTTGGTATTTGTGTAGGATATACAGAAGGAATAGGTATGGGAGGGCTAGTGGCATATCCAATGGTCCATTGAGATCCATTTATTCCTGAATACCACATTTTATACAAATCACCTTCATGAAAGACTGAGGGCTGAGTAATAAATAGTGAATCAAAGCTGCCTACTGGTCCAACTGTAAGTACAGGGTTTTGATCTGCGGGTTTAACCCAACCAATACCGTCTGATGAATAGGCATATGCAAATTGCGTCGGGGCATCACCACTACCTGCGGCATACCACATATGATAAAGACCATTTTCAAAGATGACGTTGGGAAAACTTACATTATTTAGTTCCCAAAATGTTGTAGGTTCTATTACTGGATTGCCGTCATTTTGTTTTGTCCACGTAATGCCATCTGGGGAAGTTGCATAGCCAATTCTCCAATAGGGGTCAGTAAAAACACTGTTATCATTTGCGCCTGCGTACCATATGTGATAGAGACCATCCTTGTAAAGGATAGAGTGTCCCCGACCACTTCCTCCACTATCCCATTTGCCAATAGAGCCATACATAATCCATCCGAATTTTGTCCAACTGATGCCATCAGAAGATTCTGCATACCGTAAGCGCATACGGTCGGGACCGCCGTTTGCCCAATTAGAATTAATTGATGAATACCACATTTTATATTTTCCTGAATTGAATAAAACATAAGGATCGCCAATTTCGTTTTCCCAGCCATCGATTGAGCCAATATCAATTACAGGATTGCTACTTCTAATCCAGCCGTCAATTCCGTTAAGGGAACTCGCATATCCTATTTTCCATTTAGAATTGAGAGCTTGATACCAAAGTTTATATATTCCATCATTAAAAATGATATTAGGATTTGCGATGTGCTGCCCCTCCCAAGCTTCAGAAGCAGAGAAGATTGGATTTTCGGGATGTTTTTGAAAACCAACAAATGCTAGAATTGGTGAAGGCTGAAATGAGAGGACAATCGATAAACAAAAAATAAAGAAAATAAGCTTCTTTATTAAATTTGACATTATCTATTATTTATTACTTATTTATTGTCGTGTCAAGAGTTAAGTTTATGATAAACTCGATTGGTTAATTAAATATGTGTAAATATACTCAATTTAATCATAATAAATTTCAAGTTCATCAGTTGGTATATGACTTGATTGAAAAAAATACAAAAATATTGGATTTGGGTTGCGCAACGGGATATTTTGGAAGAAAATTAGCAAAAAAAAACGTGGAAATTTATGGTGCTGATGTTGACGCCGGTGCTATAAATCAGGCTAGAAAGTATTATAAGAAAGTTATTCAGTCTGATTTAAATAAACTTGCGATAGGAAGTTTGCCTAAACAATATTTTGACTACGTTTTGCTATTAGATGTAATTGAGCATCTTACTAATTCTAAGCAGTTATTTAAAAAAATATTTAAGTTAATTAATTCAAACGGAAAATTAATTATTTCAACTCCTAACATATTGCACATCTCGGTGCGATATAAGTTTGCATTTGGTAAATTTCAGTATGAAAAACATGGAATACTTGATGAGACACATGTTCATTTTTATACGATAGCATCGTTAGTTAGCCTAATAAGAGAAATGGGTTATAAAATAGTAAATATTATTCCTTCCGCCGATTTGGGACAAGTTCCGTTTTTAGGTAGGTTTCTCAGAAGGATTCCCCAAAATATTCAATTTTTTTTAGTAAAATTATCGCCAAATTTGCTTGCGACACAATTTATTGTGGTGTGTTCATCTTAAATTGAAGAAATTAGCATAACGACACGAGAACGCATAGTGACTCTGTAGGGTGGTCAGTTATTGCTCAAAAGGTGTAGTACGGTATAATTCCCTAGCGTATTATGAAATCCCCAGAGGTTGTCTTTGTCATCGTAGGATTCTATCCTGATCAGGAAGTGTTGTCAGCACTTCTTGCCGCGTTATCTTCCTACCCCGTCATCGTCGTCAATAACGGCAATGTCGGGCAGATAAAACAAAAAAATGTAGAGGTAGTAGGGAGTGGCAAAAATGCAGGATACGCAGGAGGAGCGAATCTAGGAATGAAGGAGGGGTTTGGACGAGGCGCTTCGTGGGTAGTGATTTGTAATCAGGACTTGGTCGCAACAAACGCTGGGGTAGAGAGTTTCATCATGGGTTTAAAGACTACACCCGCGGGTATCGCTGGTCCATGTGCTGGTGGTTTGGATCAAAAGAGGATGACCACGATCATCCCTTCAGAGAAAGCTGATTACATTACGGGATCGTGTATTGCCATTCATAATAATGTGTATAGAGAGATTGGAAATTTCTACGAACCGTACTTTCTCTACTACGAAGAGGTCGATTATTGTTTGCGCACAAAACGAGCAGGTTTCTCTCTGACACATATTCGTGTCCGTGGTATAACCCATGATGATAGTGCGACACTTGGAAATAACTCTTTGGCGCATCAGTACTATCTATCTCGCAATCATTTGCTTATGATTCGAAGATTAGCACTCTGGTCTGTCGAGTGCTACGAATTTATACGGATGCCTCTGACCATCTTCGAGCATATTGTGCGTAAACAATGGGGAGCGCTTCAAGGTATTCGTGATTATTTTCTGCAGCGATTTGGTCCTAAGGAGCGTCTATGAAAATAGGAGTGGATGCAGGGATGCTGGGGATTACTGACGAGCGACTACAAGTCGGTGTATGGCGGGTAGCCAAGGAATTGCTCACACAATTGGGGCGTATGGATAAGGTAAATACGTATGTCCTCTATAGCTTTCGTCCCATTCCAAAAGACGTGATGCAATCCTTTGGACATGCGATGACTAATCGTGTATTGTCGCCATCTTTAGGATGGATGCAGGTGCGACTTCCCATAGAATTACTCCTGCGACCGGTAGACGTGTTTCTTGGGTTGTCCCAAGCCCTCCCCATGACAGCGACAAAGACCATAGGCGTCGTGTACGATTTAGGGTTTCTCAAGCACCCCGCGTTGTATCCTAATTCAGCTGCTAAACTTGTCAGCCAGACTCAATATCTTACTCGTACTGCAGACGCCATCATGACTATTTCTGAGGCTATCAAAAAAGAAATTGGTGATACGTATGCGTATCCAGCCAGTCGTATCCATGTGGCGTACCCTCGTATAGGCGATGCATTTACTTCGACGGGGAAACCATACATTCACCCGAATCCCTACTTTCTTTGTGTGGGGTCGTTTAAGCGTGGTAAAAATATTCCCACACTCATTCGAGCCTTTGGCACGTTTACGCGTCATACAAAGACACCAACGGATCTTATCCTTGTCGGGAGTTCGTATTGGCAAGACCCAGCAATTGTCGACGCGATACAGTCAGAGAAGATTGGTGATCACGTGATTATAAAGGGGTATGTGAAAGACAAAGATCTCGCACCACTGTATAGAGGAGCTATCGCATTTGTGTGCCCCTCATTGGTAGAGGGATTTGGTATACCGTTTACAGAAGCGATGGCATCTGGAATACCCGTGATAGGGTCATCTATTCCCGTTCTCAAAGAAGTGGTGGGGGATGCAGGGGTACTTGTCGATCCACACGACACACATGCACTTGCCGATGCGATGGAAAAAATAACGAATGGAAAAATTCTTCGAGAGACCCTTATCAAACACGGGAGAGTACGAGCCAAAAAATATTCATGGGACGCGATGGCAAAGATAGTGTACGACCTTTTATGAAACCAAACGTCGCTCTCGTTCGCGGAAAATTTCTCAACCAATACGAAATGCAATCGTATGAGCCCCTCGTTGATCGGTATGATCTCACTGCCTTTGGATCTATGAGACCATTTCATGATACGTTTGCGTTTCCTACTGTCAAACTTTGGTCGCCTATGGATATACCAAATTTTCCATATAAGATGCCAATAGTAAATAGGCTCACGATAGATGCGCAGTATCTTTGGGGATTAGAAAAGCGACTCACAGGATTCGATATCGCACATACCGCAGAGACGTATTATCACTACACGTCCCAAGCACTACGAGCCAAACGGGAGGGTCGGGTACAAGCAGTCGTTGTGACTGTTCTAGAGACTATTGCACATAATAACGAAGGCATATGGGGAAGACGAGGGATGAAAGAAACAGCAAGAAATGAAGTAGATCATTTCATCGCCGTGTCGAAAAGAGCGAAAGATGCGCTGATAGCCGAAGGAACTAACCCTAATAAAATTACCGTCATCCCATACGGCATTGATACCAAGCGGTTTAGTCCGAGTAAAGAAAAAAAATATGTAGATCGATTAAATCTTTTATTTGTCGGTCGACTAGAAAAAGAAAAAGGTATCCTCGATCTTTTAGAAGTGTTTAAAAGACTATCTCATCGAAAACTTCATTTGACTATAGTAGGTACAGGTTCACTAAAACTAGAGCCAATGAAAAATGTTAGCGTTATAACATCATCATATGACAATATGCCGAAAATATATAAGAGTGCTGATATTTTTGTTGCACCTAGTAAAGCTATCCGTACATGGGAAGAGCAGTACAACATCGCACTTTTGGAAGCACAGGCGTCGGGGCTTGCCATCATTACTACACGGTGCGGTGCGATTCCAGAAAACGTAGGGTCAGCAGCTTTTATCATACCACCCAATGATATATCGAAATTGTATGAAGCACTTTTACGAGTTATTACGGATCAGTCACTGCGTGAGTCTCTGGCAAAGGCGTCGAGATTGAGAGCAGAGTCTGTACACGATGTGAGAATAATTAGTGAAAAAATCGATCGTCTGTATCATGAAATACTTAGCACGTGTTAAAATGAATTGTACTCATGATTTCAGCTGTCGTCCTAACTCATAATAGTGAGAAAACGCTAGGTAACACACTTGGCTCGCTTTCGTTTTGTGATGAAGTGATTGTGGTTGATGATATCTCTACTGATACATCACGAGATATCGCAAAGGGGTATAAGGCACGTATTTTCCAAAGACTTCTTGATGATGACTTTGCCGCCCAACGTAATTTCGGATTGGAAAAAGCGACACATGAATGGGTGCTTTTCGTCGATAGTGATGAAATCATTCCTCCTGAGCTTGCGCGTGAAATAGAAACAGTGACGACAGGTTCAGAAAAAAATATATCAGGGTATTTTATTTCACGCCAAGATTATTTCGGTGGTAGGGGACTTACCTATGGGGAGACCAGTAGCGTACAGCTACTGAGGCTTGCCAAAAAACATGCAGGTCTCTGGATCGAGCCTGTGCATGAAATTTGGCATGTGCGTGGTGAAACTGGCAAGTTGCAAAATCCCATTCATCATCTGCCACACAACGACGTCGCACAATTTCTTGTTAAAATAAATCGGTATTCATCTATACGCGCGAAGTTTCTCTACCAAAATGGCGTACGCAGTTCGATCTTTCAGATCATAGCCTACCCGAAAGCCAAGTTTGTCGTAAACTACTTTTATAAGTTAGGATTTCTTGATGGCATGGAAGGGTTGATTATGGCTATGATGATGAGCTTCCATTCATTTCTGGTACGAGCAAAACTATGGACGTTAGAAAGACGGATAAAAGAATAACAACGGTAGAAACTCTCTTTATTGTCGCAGTATTGATATATGCGTTGTGGTGAGTTAAGTGACGTTTCGTGTTGGTAAAAGTAGTAGTTTAGGTTATCAAAACG
>JBBTUH010000043.1:0-8596 GCA_038063875.1 Patescibacteria group bacterium
TACCGTTTGAAGTCCACATAAAACCCCGTCCCGTGAGGGCGTGGGTTTTTTATAATGTTCAGATAATAAAACGTACACAGGTTGTACCGATGATTTAAAAGATCGAATCGATCGTCATCAAAAAGGAAATGTTCCCGCGACAAAAGATAGACTTCCAATAAAACTCATTTCCTATTTTGCATTTTTCAACAAATATACAGCGTTTAATTTCGAAAAATATCTCAAATCCGGTTCCGGTAGAGCGTTTTTAAAGAAGCATAATATTATCATGTAGCCTGAAGCTGACAGGGGACCGCTTTCGCATAAAGCTTCAGCGGTCGAAGCGGGATTAGAACCCAGAATTATTCTGCTTTTTTGACTATTTTGGGATATTTATTTCTGAAGCTTTCAGTAAATACGCATTTCTGACATGGAGGAATCCATCAATTAAGTTGACCATTGGTTTGCATAAATGATTCATATTTATTCACCTCCTTTACTTCTTTTTGATCGGCAATTTTTAGTGCGCTTGGAGTCGGGCTAACGGTTGGATTTGGGATATTTGCTGTCCTAGGAGACGAGAGGTTCTCATTTATTTTTCATCTGGTACAAATCTTAATGCCACGGAGTTCATACAATATCGTTTACCTGTTGGTTTTGGGCCATCATCAAATACATGGCCAAGATGCCCGCCGCATGTATCAAGTACCTCAATACGCTCGTCTCCTAGAGTAGTTTCTTTGCGTAACACTAGTGAATTTTCATTTATTGGTGCCCAGAAGCTCGGCCAACCAGTTCCTGAATCATATTTTTGTTCTGATCGAAAAAGTGGCTTATCGCAACCTACACTATAATATGTTCCATTTCGTTTCTCACGATCTAGTACACCCGTGAAAGGGGTTTCTGTCCCTGCTTCACGCAGTATGTGATATTGCTCTGGGGTTAAAATTTTTTTCCATTCGTCGTTAGTTTTAGTCATGCTCTCATTAAATTCACCAGACATGACTAGATCATTTTGCTTAAAGATAAAAAGGGATATCACAATGATTGATCCTAGAACGAGAAGAGTGTTTCTTTTTTTCATAACGTATCAGCCAAACGTAAAGGCATAAAGCTCAGCATTATTGTCTTCAAATTCTAATCGCAGATTATGTTTCCCAGAGGTGGGCAAGGTTATCATCTTGTACAAGGTATTTTTCTCGACAACAACTGTTCCATTGAGATTATCTTCGCCAAAATATTGAAGTTTATCGTCAACATACACTTTAACTTTCGCAGGTGTTCCTTTTGTGCGCATGACCAAAAAGACTTCCTTTGATTCGAAATTGAGAAGCAATTGCGCGCCTTTTTGAGGACTGGCGTATTCTTCCATTACTTTCCAATTTCCGATAAGGGTGAATCCTGTTTTGTATGGATTTCTGGATGACCCTAAGTAAATTTCAGGAGTTTTTGTTTGAATTTGGTAGGTAGGATTATTTATTATGGATGTCACATCTTTGGCACCAGCTTCTTTGAGTAATTCCTGAATTACTTTTTCAGTTTCATCATACGCACCTTCGCCGAAGTGGGTGTAACGAATATAGCCTTCCTTATCAATAATGTATTTAGCAGGCCAGTAACTGTTATCGTACGCTCTCCATGTAGCAAAATCATTATCTTGAACAATTGGGTAGGGAAGTTTAAAATCTTTAATTGCTTGCGCGAGGTTTTTCTCACTCTTTTCAAATTCAAATTCCGGTGAATGGACACCAATAATAACCAGCCCTTTGTCTGCATACTTTTCATGCCAAGCTCGTAAATATGGCATTGTTCTTTGACAGTTAATGCAGGAATACGTCCAGAAATCGATAATAATCACTTTGCCTTTTAATTGAGCGAGGGTTAAAGGTTCGCTGTTAAACCATGCGCCCTTGGGAATAAGTTCGGGTGCTTGGATCTTGTCCGTATTTTCCTTTTTTATTTCTTTTCCGCTCTTCTTTTGAAGCTGATTTCTGATCATCTCATTATCCTCAAATTTAGTTAGCCCTGCACCATACTGTGGAAAGGTAGTTAAAATGTATGTCTGAAATCGCCTGTCAACATTGAAATAAATGCCTATGGCAGTAATGATCATGAGCATTCCAAATGCCTTTTGAATCTTTCCGGTATTTGCTAACAGCCATGGAATTTTTCTGAGTGCGTTTTGACCACCAAGAATTATTAAAAACATTGGAATTGCCGTTCCAAAGGAGTACGCGAGCGTTATGAGAAATGCATCAAAAGTAACAGTCCCTGTAATGGCAAGGGATATGACTGAGGCGAGTATTGGGCCTACGCAGGGTGTCCAAAGAAGTCCTATTGAAAAACCGATCAACAGCCCTCCACCAAATCCGGTTCTTCCTTGACTATTTGGCACAAATCCAGCTAATTTAGAAAAAAGTCGTTCAACAAGTTCTTGGAATTGTGGCAGAAGAAGAGATAAACCAAAAAGAGCAATGACAGCGACTGATACAAATCTTAGTGTGTCAGCTGAAATACCACTTATTTGAACGATCGTTGAAAGAAAAAGAGTAAAGAGAGTGAAGCTTAAGATAAATCCAGTGACAACACCAAGCGGACGTGACTTTCCTGTATTTTTACCTCCAATAGTGGAAGAAAGAATGATGGGTAGTATGGGTAAAATACACGGAGAAAGTATCGTAACAACCCCTGCTAAAAATGCGAATGCAATTAGAATTATCATAGTTTATATTTAACTAATCTCTGATATGGTCCTCCGGTTGGCGGACCACACCGCAGACTATTTAATATTGGTAACTAGTTCATCTGTATTTCCACCATTCCACTTGGTAAGTGGCTCACCTTTTTCATCAATTTGAACAAATGTATGCTGGTAGGTGATACCATACTTCTTGGCAAGATCCTTTTCCTCCTGATTTGTATTTGGATCATTGTAATTGATCCGTATAACGACCACATCTTCAGGTATTTTGTTTGGGTTAGTCGTAAAGTCTTCGTTAGCGATTTTACAAGATGGGCACCATGTTGCGTAGAAATACAATACTCGACGCTTGTCAGATGACTCATCCAAAACAGCTTTTGAGTACTCAACATAGCGGGATGAATTTGGTTTCATCGATTCACCCGCTTTTTTCTCCATTGCTCCTTGTTCGGGCGTTTCACTTTTCTTCAAGGCTGTGTCTTCTTTTTGCATCATGGCGCCATTTTCTTGCACCGTTTTTGCTTGTTCTGCTATTTGTGAATTTTGATTTGTCATAAACATCCCACCACCCACAAGAACCAACAGAACAATTCCTCCAATTATTATTTTGTTATTCATATATTTTCACCTCCTTATAATATTAATGTTTAATATGTCCATATATCAGAGCAATTATTTTTGCTAGTAAACCAATACAGATTGCGATAATGAGAATTGGGTCAATCTCTCCTTTAAAGCTTTGCAATACCACCCCAATAATTAATGTCGCTATTGTTGCAAAGTATGCAGATCTTGATGCAATAAATTTATGCATTTGTTCGCGTTCATCACCAGGCGTTTCTTTCCAAAGAAGGCCTGTAAGGACTACAAAAAGCACAACAAGGAAAGGCACCATAAATGGATGCAAGGCATAAGGCATCAGGAGGTCAAGTGGATTGATAAAAAATATCAAGAGTCCAATAAGAGCCAGAGAGATAATTACTTCACCAATAAATTTATTCTTCATATTAATACCTATACCTAAATACTTCCTCGACAGGTTTTTTAAAGAATCTAGCAATTTTCATACCAAGTAACAATGATGGTATATAATTCCCTTTTTCAACCGCTATGATTGTTTGACGAGATACCCCTACCGTTTTTGCTAGATCTTCTTGAGTCGTTTCCATTTCTTTTCGCAACTCAAAAACCCTATTCATTATATGTTCCATGATAATTTTTTAAATGTCAAGTACATTTGACATTATTGTAAGTGGCTAAGTACGTTTTGTCAAGTAGAGTTTACATTTATGTTATACTTATTTTTATGATGAAATACATTTTTTTAGGAATCGCTGGGTTACTTGTTCTTGGGTTTATACATGCGGTTAATAATAAGCCAATAATTAAATCTAAATCCGAATCTATAAAAATGACTGGGGAGAAGAGGCTTCGAAGAGAATCAGATAAGGTTGCCTTATTTGCCGGAGGTTGTTTTTGGAGTCTTGAATCTTATTTCGAAAAAATTCCCAATGGTCTTGTTGATGTGGTATCCGGCTACTCAGGGGGCGCGAGTAATAATCCCACCTATGAAAATTATGCAGAAGGTGGTCACAGGGAAGTGGTAGAGGTGACGTATGATCCGACAAAGATCTCATACGGAGCGCTTGTTGAGTATTATTTTCGTCATATCGATCCCACGGATGCTGATGGATCTTTTTATGATCGTGGATTAAATTACACGTCAGCTATATATTATGAGGACAATGAGGAGAGAAAAATAGCAGAAGATGTTATTACAATAATTAATAAAGAAAAGGTGTTTAAAAAACCAATAGCTACTGTGGTTCTTTCCAGATCAGGCTTTTGGCCAGCCGAGGACTATCATCAGGATTATGCAAGGAACAATGCGTTGAGATACGCGGCCTATCGCACCGGCTCTGGTCGTGATGCATTTTTGAAAAAAACGTGGGAAGGAAAGGAGGGTGTTCTTTATAAGCAATAATCTGTGTCAGCGCCGAGTACTTGTTATTTTTTATATAGTGCCTTAATATAAAAATATGAGAAATAAATTATATATAGCGTTGGGTATAGTAGTAATTGTTTTTGTGGCAGTATTTGTACAGCGTTCCAATCAGCAGCTGGAAACAAAACAGCCATCAGCACAACGGGTTCAAGAAGTTGAAGACACCGTAAAACTTTCTTCTGGCGGTTTCTTAACTGATAGCGCAGGTAAAACATTGTATTTTTTTGCTAAAGACACTAAGGGTACGAGTGTCTGTTTAGGCGAATGTTTAGCCAAATGGCCCGTATTTTATACTGACAACCCTGTGACTAATTCGGAACTGAAATCGTCGGATTTTAGCATGATAACCAGAAGTGATGGCGGCAGACAATCAACGTACAAAGGATGGCCTTTGTACAGTTTTATCATGGATAAGAGTGCTGGAGATATAAACGGGGAAGGCGTAGGTGGCGTGTGGTTTGTCGCAAAGCCCAATTACAGTGTAGCATTAGCTAACGATCCCACTCTAACAAGTTACCTTGTTGATATCCAAGGTCGGACGCTGTATTACTTCACCAAGGATGCTGCAGGGATTAGTAATTGTAAGGGTGAATGTCTGGCCACGTGGCCAGTATTTTACACCGAGAGCGTAGTAGTGCCATCTTTGGTAAAAGATAAGGATTTTGGGAGCATTGTAAATAGCGAAGGATCAAAACAGACAACATACAAAGGTAAACCGTTGTATTATTTTTCCATGGATAAAAATAAGGGTGATACGAATGGACAAGGGGTGAAAGATGTGTGGTTTGTCGCAAAGCTATAATAGAAGATTTTCGTGAAAAAGAAAAAATATTCCCATAAACACAGCTTCTCCTCAAGACCGTATTTCTACGGTGCGATGGCTGTCATAGGGGTAATCGTACTTCTCGCTTTTTTTCAAACGCTCGCTCAAGGCGCATCACTGCGGTTTGATTCTCCTCGATTAGTAGCTGATCTTGCACAAAGAAGTGTACTGGGAGAGGAAGATGAGGGCGACCAAGTCAAACAACAAGAAGAAGCCGACAAAAAGGCGCAAGAGCAACTAAAGGAAAATATAAAAAATGCTGAACAACAACAGAAAGAAGCAGCGAAGTCCTCGACACAGAATGAGGGAAATAAAAAAGAGACAGAAATAGAAACTATTGCTGGTCAGAAAATAAAAACAAAAATAGAAGATAACGGTACGACAAAGGTCGAAATAGAGCAGGGAGAATTAAAGATTAAATATATTTTGAAAAATGGTCAGCTCGTGAAAAAAGTGGAAAATGACTATGGTGATGAGGTGGAGCTCACAGATGACGAAAAGGAGGAAGTAGAAAATAAAATTGATGATGAGTTGGAGGATGAGGGTATTGAAATTTCTACAGGCAGTGGTAGACCGATGGTGATCAAAAATCAAATAGCAGCCTCAACAGAATTCCCACTTTCTATTGACGTTGGGACCAATCAACTCATCATCACGACCCCAGATGGGCAAAAAGTAGTTACGATATTGCCGGATCAGGCAGTACAAAATCTGTTGGCAACAGGCATTATCAACAGTGTTAATCTTACGCAAACATCAGATATGCCCACATCATCATTGGGTCCTGTAGAGAGTGTCGTGCAGCTGAAGGTACGAAATAGCGAGCCGGTGTATGAGATCGAGGGGACAAAAATATTCCGTTTGTTTGCTTTTATTCCCGTCTCACAGCCGGTAAAAGCGATTGTTTCCGCAGAAACTGGAGATCTTGTGACAAAGCAGCAATCATTCCTCACAAACGTTGTTGATCTTTTGTCCCCATAATCCATGTTTATTGAAGGATAGGATTTGAATCATATTCGGTGTTCAAATTTAGACTATAATTCAGCTGCTCAGAAGATAATACAGTAGTCTTGAAATAGGTTATAACATTGTAAATAGTTCTCCACGCAAAATATGTATAACGATCAACCCTCATTCGACGTCATTATTATTGGTGGTGGGCCGGCGGGTATGATGGCGGCGTTATCTGTGAAAATTCATCACCCAGATTTTTCTGTGGCAATACTGGATAAGACATTTGAACTCGGCCGAAAGTTTCTTACCTCTGGTGCTGGTCGCGGAAATCTGACCAATGTGAATTTGGAAAATGGACCGCAGGGATATTTTTATGGCGATCAAGCATTTATCCAGTCTGTTTTCTCTCAATATGGGTATACAGATATCATGAGTTTTTTTGCAGAGCTTGGTGTGCCCACGTATGAAGAAAAGAAAACGAGTAAGGGGAAGATATTTCCAAATATCGATAATGCCAAAACCGTGCGGGATATGTTCGTCGATGTATTGAAAGAAAAGGGCATTGCCATTTTTTGCAGCGAAATAATTTCATCTCTTTTTAAATCAGAAGATACATGGAGAGTGAAAACGAATGACAGAGAATTATCAGCTCGTTTCGTGATCCTCTCAACGGGTGGGAAGACCTACCCAGCCCTTGGTGCTGACGGTTCAGGATATGCGTTAGCAGAGCGTTTAGGTCACACCATAATTACTCCTGTGGTTACCGCTGTTTCTGTCGTGTCCAAAAACTTATTATCTCACTACATGCAGGGAGAAAAAATGGTAATGCAGGTCACGAGCGTTATCAGTGGGCAAGATATGACCACGGCGATAGGAGACGTGATGTTTACACAATACGGTTTTTCCGGACCAGCAATTTTTGACGTAAGTCATGACATCTCTATTCGAATTAATCGTGATGGTGTAAAGGATGTGTCTGTTCGCTTTTCATTTTTTCCGCATATGACACCTATGGAAGTAAGAGAGATACTACAAAAGAGATTAGAAAAGCATCGATTACTACCGGTCGCGCATAGTTTGTGGGGACTATTTACCGAAAAAGCAGCGGGTGCAATATGTGCAGTAGCAGAATTATCCAAAGAGCGTTTAGCAGGTGAATTGACGAAAGACGAATACAAAAGGCTTCTACACATATTGACGGAGTTTACGTCAGAAGTGACCGATACGAGAAGTTGGAATGAAGGGGAGTTTACTGCGGGAGGTGTAGAGACCAATGATGTGGATCCGCAAACCCTCGAATCAAAAAAGGCAAAAGGATTGTTTTTTGCAGGAGAAATATTAAATGTCCACGGACACGTAGGGGGATTTAATCTCTCATGGGCATGGTCTACAGGGTGGATAGCAGGGAAGTTATTATGATCTCTATACTTTTTGTATTATTACTTCTTTACGCTTCAGTTCCTCCAATTACGCTTTTCTTTTGTTTGAAGTGGATATATAAAGACAATTGGCACTATGGATGGCATCTTTTTTACTTTTTCAAATGGCTATTCACAATTTCCTTTCTTCCACTATTGATGATAGAGAACATAGAGTTAGGACTTGTTCCGCAGCATTGGTATTCAGTTGCCGCATTGGTAGTAAAATTTATATTTGCAGTCCTTGGATTGAGACCTGCAGTAAAGCAAAGGGTTCTTTATTTCTATCTTATGGGTGTGTATGCATCTTTTATGGAAGAAATTTTATATAGAAGCATATTGTTTGGGATTGTACAGGCTATTTGGCACAATCAATGGATTACCATAGGTGTTACGTCGTTTCTATTTGGTACATGGCATTTGAAAAATTATTATTGGAGTGGAAAGAAGGGAATTATTATTCAATTTTTCTATACATTTTTAGCGTACGGACCAATATTTGCATGGCTTCGAATATTTTCTGGAGATATATATTTGGCTGTATTATTTCACTACATTACAGACGCAACAGTTGCATTGGCCCCGAATTGGACGAGAGGATGGTTAGTCTTTGGAGGGAGAGGTGGAAAATATATGGATAACCATATTAAAGGCTAAGTAAGTTCTAACCCACCTTACTTAGATCCCCGTCCCGTCAGGGCGAGGGATGGAGTCAG
>JBBTUH010000044.1:0-3353 GCA_038063875.1 Patescibacteria group bacterium
TTTGCTTTATTTCCATTAAATTCGGACGGTCCGGAAAAAAACGGAGATACGTATGAAGATTTTGTTGAGTTATGTTTAACTCATGTTTCGGATCGAGGATTGCAATACGGTATGCCAACTTGCTGTCACCGGCTACTTGCACCTGCATATCAAGTAATGTTTGTGTTATTTGTGGATCGAGAAGAAAACCACCAAATAATACTTGAGCAATACCTTCCTTCCCCTTACCCATAAGCGAATCAAATCCTGATTCTTCTAGAAAAACCGTGTATCCTTTCCGATGAATCTCTCGCACGGCATCAACCATTTGCGGCTCGATTTCTTCGATATATGCGCCCAACTGTTCCTCTTCCAATGTTTTCTGCGGATTGGTTCGTATCCGTTCCTTGATACGTTTGGCCAGTTCATCGCGAACGGCGCTATGTAATGCATCAAATGAATCGAAATTTTTTTCTTGTTCAAGCGAACGTGTACTCATATCTTTAAACGCTCCATTGTGGGAATCATTATACCATTTTTGGCGTAATGACGCACTAAACCCTTCAATTCATGATTCTTATCGGATTTCTCTCGCCTGCGTCTTCTGCCATGTTTGTCCCTGCGGCTCATACATGCGCATCGTGAAACACGATTCTTTTAACCCTCCGACTTTAAAAGCCGACGCTATGCGGAATGCGCGATTGAGTCTTTTCGGATCATCCAGATATTCCTTTATTCCTTTCCAGTGCACCGGCGGATACAATAAAACAAGTCTTTTGGGTGTAGCGTTCGGATCTGCATCGAGCTGTCTTGCAATATTCTGAATCCCTTTGGCGATAATAACGCGCCGGAAATTTGATTCCGTAAAGCCGGTGTTTGGTTTTTGTCTCAAGTGTTCCCGCGTACGGGCTGTACCTTGAAGGAATGCAATTGCTCCCAACGCTACACCGGTGATTACTGATGCAACTTCTGCCTGTTTTGTTTTTGCCGTGTTCCATCCAAATTTTGCTCCGATACGATTCATTCTGCTGGCCGCCAAAAACGAAGCGAATGATCCAAGCCCCCATACCACTTCCGTCACCCCGCGCATCACGGCAAAATTGAGATCATGCGCCGGATCCAGGACATACACGCGTTTCCCGGCTTCGCGTGCCGCCTGCGCCGTAAACTGACTATACGGCATGAACCATTCTATATTGGTAGTTTTTTGGATCAGTGGGTTTTCCCGAATCTTCTGGATCTCATCCGGGAAGTATTCAAATATCACGCCATCGGATTTCTTAATGGTTTGCTTCAGTGCTTCGCCATGTTTTGTCAGCACTTCGGATGAGGCATATTCAAGCGGGATTGCCTCAATCGTCAACTTTTCACTCACCCGATACACGTCTTTTGGTAACACTTTGGGGGCTTTTTCTTTGTAGGAACGGTTAAATTTTGCCTTTCTTTCCCATTGTTTGTGGAAATGTGCCGAAATGTCATTACCTTGAAGTTCTGCCATATGATAAAATTCTACCAGAACTATATCATATATGGAATTACCTCATAGGCGCCCAGTTGATGTTATTGACAATAAAGGAAAAGCTATTGAACAATTGACACAAACCGAAAAACAGAAATTTATTGCCGATGCGGTTTCGGAACGAGATAAATTTGTAGCGTGGGCAAAAGAACAACAATCATCGACGAAATCTTCTTTTCTGGAATCGTGGAAATATGCGCCTTCTAAAAAATCATCCCTCGCCGCATTGTCCGCTGTTGGTCTTGCAAATTTGGGATTAGCTGTTGCAGGATCAAAACTCGGTCTTTCATCTGAAGCGATATCTAATATTCACTATTCAACATTTATCGCTCCAATTATTGAAGAAATGATTTTTCGATCAACAAAAATCCCACATGTTATTCGGAGTCTTGGAAATGCAATGGGCTTGCCTATTCGCCCAGATACGGCTCGTCGTATCACGGACACCGTTGACGCGCTCACTCATATTCCAGACTGGAGTTTGCCGCAAGCGATATTAGGTTCATTAATACACGGACCCTCTATGCAAAAAACGGCTCACGAACGAGGATTAACTTCCGCTATCTCCGCTCATGCACTCATTAATGCCAATATAGAATTGCATCATTTTTTACAACAACGAAAACTACCCAATGAGTCACTTATAAAATCACTTAGCACGCTCAGCGTGTATGGGGTAGGTATCGCGAAAGGTATTATGGGAATTAAAGAAATTATTGATGACAAGAATATTCATGATATACTTTCTGAAATCAATCAGAATAATGCTATTGATCCTAAAAAAATACAAAGTATGACGCACAAAATGCTATCAACTCCCTCAACCGATGGTTATAAATTTCAGGCAGGCGTAGAGTTGGCATACGTACATTCCGCATTAACAATGCCGGAATTATTGAAAGACGTTCTGACACCGGACGAATACGCAAGGACACAGGTGCACAAGATGGTAACCGAGGTTTGGAAAGATCCCGAAACACTCCCGTATAGACTGGATAAGGCAAATCGCTATATCACGGAAGAAATAGCAAAAAGGCCGACACAGTATCAGAAAATTCATAACCCATAGTCCCATCAGATTAACTCTAGATTTCAGCAAATAGTACATCCTATAGTTTGATATTTCCTCCGCATTTCGGTATAATGCAGCCGAAAGGTTTTTATGCAAAAAGAAGGATTAACGCCGCTATCAGAAGTGAATAAGGCTTCCGACAGAGTAGCAATACGACTCTCACTACCTGCATGGCTACAAAGCGACAGTATTGGGATACATTTGCCGCGTGTTCACCGAGCCATGAGTTGGGGTGGTATACGAAACGTTACGTTTCAGGGTGTATCCGAGACAAGATCTGCCTATGCAATTCCGCAATCGGTAATGCGAGATGGTGCTGCAACTGCAGCAATCGCGAAATCTCAAACCATGGCAGATGATATAAGCAATACGTTACTGCCCGGACGAATGCCCATTCGTAATGCTCAATGGGCAAACGTGCATATTCGCGTAAATTTGGAGAAGCTCCGAGAAAAAATTGACCGCGAAAAGGGAACAATTCGTAATCCAGAAGATTGGACAAAAGAATTTGATGCAACAATGCGAAATGGCATACGAAGGGGAGGATTGAAACACTTATTTACCGGCTTTGAAAACTCTCAGCGCGGTTTGTCCTTTATTGCGAATATCGGAACCGGAGCGATCGGCACAGGATTGCTTTTGTCATTTCATGAACGATATAACCCGCTGGGGACGGATGCGTTCAATAAGGCCATTGTTGCGCAACTCTGTAATCTTATTATGTTCAATGTGACCCGTCCCCTTTAAACTAAGACAAGTTTCTAGATAAAATAGAAACATTTA
>JBBTUH010000045.1:0-39693 GCA_038063875.1 Patescibacteria group bacterium
GTCAGCTGTTTATACTGCAATGCTTCTGCCATGTGGACAGGAAGAATGGTTTCGGCGTTTGCTAAATCAGCAATAGTACGGGCTACTTTAATGAGCCGCATGTAGCTGCGAGCAGAAAAATCATATTTTTCCGACGCAAGTTTGAGGAAGTTTTCTGCCTCAACAGTCAACTTACCAAACAGTTTCACGTCCCGATTTTTCATCTGAGAATTGGTGTACATATGGGTGCCAATAAATCGTTTTGATTGAATCGCCCGCGCCTTAACCACCATAGACTTTGCCTGTCGACTCGTAAGATTGTTTGTATCTGCTTGGCGCGTGAGCGAAAGTTTTTCTACATCAACCGGAGCGACCAATACGGTCAAATCAATACGATCAAGAATGGGCCCAGAAAGGCGATGGCGGTATTTGGCTATCATTTTTTGCGTGCACGTACACGCGCGCCGCGGGTGGCCCAAGTATCCACACGGACAGGGATTGATCGCGGCAATAAGGGTAAAGCTCGCCGGATACTTTACGTGCCCCGATACCCGTACAATTTCTACCGCACCATCTTCCATCGGTTGCCTGATTCCCTCAAGGACACTGCGCGAAAATTCCGGCATTTCATCCAAAAACAGCACCCCCAAATGCGCAAGGCTCACCTCTCCTGGTTGAGGGCTAGATCCACCCCCGATTAACCCAGCCGCCGACACGCCGTGATGCGGACTACGAAAAGGACGCTTGGTGAGGATTGATGTTCCCGGAGACAAAAGCCCCGACACCGAATAAATCCGCGTCACCTCCAAAGCTTCATCCGGAGACAGGGGCGGCAAAATACCAGGAAGAGCGCGAGCCAACATGGTTTTTCCCGTCCCAGGAGGCCCCCACATCAATAAATTATGGCCACCGGCTGCGGCAATAATCAGCGCGCGCTTGGCCTGTTCTTGACCGGCAACATCTTTTAGGTCGCTTTCCCCGCTTTCAAATTCTTCGTCTATCCTGATTATATCGTGAGGGAGTGGTTTTATTGGGGAAGATTCGTTTATGTGGCGAACCAAATCCGTAAGCGTTCCTACCGGATACACTGTTACTCCTTTCACCATAGTGGCTTCTGGTGCAGATGGTTTTGGTACAAAAATCTTGGCATCAGACGTACGATTAGCAAACAATGCCAACAAAAGAATCCCTCGTGTGGGCCGCAGCGTTCCATCCAGCGAAAGTTCTCCGTAAAAAAATGCATTTGAAAATGTACATTCAAGCTGTCCACTAGCAATCAGTACCCCAATGGCTATAGGCAAATCATACGCAGCGCCATCCTTGGGCAAATCGGCAGGAGCGAGATTTACGGTAATTTTTTTCGGTGGAAAATCAAAGCCGGAATTGACCATTGCCGTCTTTACTCGCTCTCTGGCCTCTTCTACCGCTTTGCTTGCAAGGCCCACGATAGTAAATCCGGGAAATCCTTTTTCTGCAACGTCCACTTCCACGTCAACAGGTATAGTCTCCAGCCCTACATTTGAAATCGAGTTAATTTTGACCAACATAATATTTTCCTCCTCGTTCCATAAGTTGACCGGTAAGCGACAAAAGAGATAATTGTGCGCCGATATCAGCGACAGATTTACCTAATTTTCTCGCAAGCTCGCTTGCCGTGAGTGCGTCGGTCTGGAGGATTGAAATCAGTGGATCGTCTGTTTTCTCTGCTGGAGCGGGAGCATCCCCGAGCCACATTTTGGCCTTTTTCTGCGCAATAAGCGCATTGGTCGCAGTCGACAAACGACTGGTAATTGGTCCTGGCACGGCCCATAAAGTTCGTTTTAATTTTTGTGCGAGTGTGGCGGTAATCAGTGACCCGCTTTTTTCCGCAGCTTCGACGACAATCACATCACGGCATAACGCGGCAACAATTCGATTGCGTACGGGAAACGTCCAAAGCGTCGGCTTTTGCTCTTCCCATTCGCTCAGTAATAATCCGCCAGACGCAACAATTGCATCGGCAAGTTTCTTATCGGCGTCTTCTAACACGCGATTGATCCCCCACCCCAATACCGCAATAGTTTTTCCGCCATTTTGTATACAAACCTCATGCGCATATTGATCTACGCCGTACATAAACCCGGACACAATCGTTTTTTTCTCGAACACCAGTTTAGGAATGATTTTCTCGATAACACGCCGACCGTATTCTGTCATTCGTCGGCTCCCTATAATGGCGACGCAATTGACAAACAATTGAGGGTTCCATGCGCCTTGATAATAGAGTCGTTTTGGAGGGTTGGATAGATCAAAAAGACCAGCAAGTTCCAGCACAGTGTTCCAGTTGGGCAGACATTGGTACTGCATGCAATAAGTGTAGCATATTAACCATTCGGCTTAATATCTTGCATCATTTTTGTGGATAGTTTAAAAAAATGTCGTAGCTAGGCTGTGCCATATGATGTTCCTTCCCATACGGATAACGCATATTCCCACACACGCCGCATTTGCGGACGAAGCCGAAGTTTTGGAAACCATTCCTTTAATTCTGTATATGGTATGTACTTCCACACATCATCATATGATGCATGTCCAACGATTCTACTCATCATCCAAATTTTTTCCGTCTCGTTATCCCTCGCCAAAATACGCCGAACATCATCTTCCGTCAAATCATAATCCCAAAGAAAATATGGTCTATTACGGGAAACATCACTCATGTAGCTGTTGTAGCACCTTCACTTTTCTGCTTGGGGAACGAAGGGAGCGGTATCTTTCCTCATGTTTTCGATCATCGATACGGCAATGTCTTTTACTTGCCGTGTCGCTTCATCTAGTTGCTTTTTAAGTTGCATAATTTCGTTTGCTTGCATTTTGACGGTAGTTTCCAGCGAATCATTTTTTGCCGAAGCCAAAACCAATGCCGCATCCGCCTGTTGTTTCGCAAATTGCGCTTTTATCACAGCATCCTCATGGTTCTGGGTAACCGCTATGGCAACTGCCTCTTTGACTGCTTTCTCCATATCCGTCGGTGATGTTGCAACTTTTTTGCGGAGATCAGCAAGTTCCGCATGCAGCTTCTCCTGTGCTTCCCGTTCATCTTCTTTTATATCCGCATCCCGTTTCTTTTGTAATTGTTTCTCATATCGGTATTCTTCCTCTTCTCTGCTTCTCATACGCTCGGTTTCCTCCATATGCGTTCGTTCTTCCTCTGCCCACTCTTTCTCTTTTGTTTTTTGCACTTCGAGCATGCGGTATAAAAGACCTGCAGTCCCTTTAATCTTTTGGGTTTCTTCAAGTTCCCTTTTGGCTATAGCGATTGCTTTTTGAATTGTAGAAAGGGTTTCCGCTTCCTGCGTCAACCTATCAGCTAATTCATTAACTGCTCCTGCAAACGAAAGTTTAAGCTTGGAAAGTTCTGAAGTAATTTTTTCAACCGTCTGGCCAGTCGCTGTGGCAACGACCGCCTGCTCTTCTTTATATTCAAACGACGGGGAAACGCCAGATGATGCCTCTGACAACAACTCCTGATAGGCGGCAAAGATTTCATTCTTCGTATTCTTTTCACTCACAGATTTTGCGTTTCGAGACATAATGGAGCCTATTGTAGTAGGACATATACAAAAATGCAAATTTTATACAACATTGAAGTAAACCGTTAAATAATAAATGCGGCTCGAATTTTTCTTGCAGGACGGCTTGAACGAAGCATGATTCGCTCTGTTTTTAAATATTGCACTTCGTCTGCTTTATCAACACACTGTTTCATCCCCCAAGACGATCCAAGCACGACCCGAAAATTAGTTTTTGGTATTTTAAATTCAACACCGCCCACGTGTTGTCGTCCATTGTTGACTTCTTCAACACCAAAATATCGAATAGTCTTCGTTTTTAACTCAGTTTTACCCATATCTTCCTCCAATAAGCCCTATAGTACTCTCTCTCTCTCTCTCTGAAAATCAAGCGGCGGATTGACAAACCCATTCTCTCGTTATAATATTGTTATAACGCCCTCCAGATTTTATTTCTCGCCTTTCCTACTATTCGTAGCGCGGCACGAAGAGCAATCTTAGGCGGGCAAGAAAGGGAAATATCTATGTTACAAACAATTACTCAAGTAGGCAACTCAGCGGGCATCATCTTATCCAAGCCACTTCTTGAAGAAGCGCAGATAAAAGTAGGAACTAAAGTAAATATTTCCTATAAAGAAGATTTGGGCGGATTATTTATTGAACTACCTAAAAATAATAAACAATCGCTATCAAAATCTCCAGAGTTCAACGAGTGGCTACGTCAATTTATGAAAGAAAATGGAGAAATCCTAGATGAACTTGCAACACGTTGACACTATGGACGCAATCCGCGTCCATGAAGCGATTATCGCTCGCGCAAAAACAAAAGCTGGAGTAAGAGATTTCGCACTCCTCCACTCTGCTGTCGAAAGATCCAAAGCAACGTACGATGGAAAAGATTTATATCCTACACTTTTTCTCAAGGCGGGCGCACTTCTTCAATCTATCTGCCTCAATCACGCATTTACCGATGGAAACAAACGCACTGCGTGGGCAGTCACACATAAATTTCTCTGGATGAATGGATATGTGCTCCAATCAACCCGCTTTGAAGCTGCGGATTTTATGGTACTGGTAGACAATCAAAAACCCGATCTCAAAACAATTGCTACGTGGCTCAAAAAACACTGCATCAAACGCTAAACAACTCTATGAAAATCGTCATAGATCTTATCGCAAAAGCAAACGCGCTCATGGAAAAAAATCTACATGACGATGCTGAGCCACTCCTTATTGTGGCTATCAAACACGATGCCAACAATCCAGAGGTGCATTATCTGCTCGGAGAAGTATACTGCAAACAAAAACGGTTTAAAAAGTCAGTAAGTACACTCCGACACGCAGACTCACTATTATCCAATAACCCTAGAATTCTTCATCTTCTTGGATGGGCTCTTTTTATGAACGGTGACGTGGATGAAGGCCGCCTGTTTATGACAAGGTCATTAAAAATAGATCCTCATGATGTGCGGCTACTTTGCGATTTCGCGGTGCTGGAGACACGCGCACAAGACTATCTGCAAGCAAGAGAGTATGCGCGCACTGCGATGAGTTTAGACCCAAATGACGACGTGGTTATCGAAGTCAATGCATTTGTGAATCATATGTACGAACTCAAAAAATCCATCCCACAAAAAAATTAGAAAGACGGCCCTCGATTTCTCTAATGTACGATGCGGTATACTACACATATGGATATAGGAAGACTTTCGTATTTCAGCCGTAAACTCCACCGCTGGAGTCTTCTATTTGTTATCGTGTTGGGGCTTATTCAAATGATTACAGGGCTCACCATGAGATATCCAGAATTCTTTTCCCTTATGAATCAAGAAAACGTTCGCCTCCTCCATTTTCAAACAGCTACGTATTTTTCCATTGCCTTTGGTGTCCAAATGCTCACCGGTATTATCATGTATCTCACGCCTTAGATGGTCAAACGCATGAGTAAGCCAACACAACAACCCACGAAGCTCTCAAATTAATCTTTTGCTCAATTGTCCCCTATCAGGTATAATAGTCTAGCAAGAAATAAATTCTCTACAGTTTCATTAGTAGATTTGTCATTTGTAGATTTGTTTATTTTATAGCCGCGGGGTAGTGTAAAGTTGCACAGGAGGCTCAAATTGGGCCCACCAAGAAGCAATTCTTTGTGAGAATTTGGCTATATCGGTGAAATCCGGCTCAGCCGGACAATACCGAGGGAAGTCCTAACAATATGTTTGGACCCCGTAGAGACTACACGCCGAACTCCTACCAATATGGCAGGATGATGATATAGTCCGACACTCCGAGTAATTGGAGATACCAGATCGCATAATCTCCTAGGCTGGGTGCGATTCCCAGCCCCGCAACTGAGGGCATTATATAAAAAAGACTTCTGAAATGGAGTCTTTTTTATATCGCCCTCATGAGGATGGTAGCGAACGAAATGAGCTATAATATCCTCAATGTACTACGTCTACATTCTCCAATCTTCCAAGCGTAATAATTGGCTCTATAAGGGCTCCACTTCCGATCTTAAAAGAAGGCTTACTGAACATAATGCAGGTAAAAATTTCTCCACAGCTCCTTATATTTCGTTAAAACTCATTTATTACGAAGCATATGTACTAAAGACGGATGCAGAAGCTAGAGAAAAATATCTAAAGACTAGTATGGGAATGAGAGTAATAAAAAAGCAGTTGGCTAATTACTTGCAAGTAAAGAGTAAAATACAATAACATGAAATATTTATTTTTTGTTTATTGTCCTGACAACCAAAAAGTTATAAAAGACATTATTCTTGTAGCCTCAAGTCTCGGAGCTGGTATTTACGGTAATTATTCTCAATGTGCATTTATTACCCATGGCGAGGGCACGTGGAAACCTAAGGAGGGTGCTCGTCCAGTTGAAGGAAAAATAGGAGAAATAACAAAGACAAACGTTGCAAAATTGCTATGAGTTGTGAGAGGAAAATGGCAAAACAAATAGAAAAATCAATTAAAAAAGTACATCCTTGGGAACAAGTAGATATTGAATTTATAAAAATAGAAGAACTGTAAAACACAAGGCGCTTCTTTATAGACACAGTAAATCATTGCCTTTGACGCTCAATTTTCGTAAAATGAATCTCGAAGCCAGTGTAGCTCAGTGGTAGAGCAGTATCTTCATAAGGTATTTGTCGCAGGTCCGATCCCTGCCACTGGCACCCTCAAAAAAACAACCCCCACCATCGTTGCCAATTCGTGCGTGCCTGCTTTTCTTCTTTCCTCATGCCACCCTTGACCTCATCCGGCAGTAGCACGATGGATTCATCATCCTTCACCATCCCAAGCTTGTCTCTGGCAATTTTTTCCACATATTCATCACTATGGATCGCATCAAGCTCTTTTTGCAGCATTGCATTCTCTTTCTTGACCTGCTCCACTGCGTTTTTTCTTTCAGTCACCGTATATTTTCGTGCACGGAGATCAATAATGGTTATGATCGCCCGCACGCTCAATATAAGGCTAAGAAGTATGACAATACTACGAATCCATGAATTCTTCATAACACCTCTCTTGCACAAGCGTCTTTATAATGATATTATAGGCTTCTAGTTCAGGTTTATATACTATGCCAAATGATCTCAAAAGTGCACATGCACAGTTTATCCAACACCTACAAGGAAGACGTCGTGCTCATGCAACTATCGTAGCATATAGTAAAGATATAGAGCAGCTTGTCAGCTTTTTATCAAATACGGGCAAAAAAGATATCGCCGCGATTACCCGTGAAGAACTTGAGGCTTTTTTAAAAAAATTAGCAGCTGATAATTATACCCCTAAGTCCGTTTCACGAAAAATTAATTCGATGAAAACATTTTACCGATTTTTAAAAACGACGGGTGTTATAGCCGTGGACCCAGCGGGTGACATCGAACACCCTAAATATGACGTGAAGCCACCACGAATTCTTTCTAAGCTTGAATATCGAGCGCTGCGCGATGCGTGTCGTGGTGATGTGCGCACATACGCAATTGTCGAACTATTCTTACAAACTGGTATTCGTATAGGCGAGCTTGCAAACCTCATGATGGGTGACGTACGCGACATAGAGCTTCACATCGCTTCTCAAGAAGGACATCAAGAACGCATGGTGCCATTTAACAAAGCTGCCAAAGATGCGGTCAACAGCTGGCTTGATGCGCGAGGCAATCCGCCAGCTGGCGGAGGTAAATCCACAGCTCTTTTTATCACCAAAACAGGCAGACCTCTTCTTATTAGAAACATCCGAACAGCTATTGATCGATTCTTTAAAATTGCTGGTATTGAGGATGCTAAGGTAAATGACCTTCGTCATACCTTTATCGCCCACCACCTTATGTCAGGAACTCCCATTACAACGATTAGTAAACTAGTTGGACACAAACGCCTCTCAACCACAGAAAAATATCTTGAATTTATCAAGGACAAGCACATCGAACACGTAAAACTAGATGAATTATGACATGGTTTCAATTCAAAGCCAGTGACCCTCATAAAAGAATGGTGTTGCAAACTGCCCAAGATACGCATCGCGCCTTACGCCACCTCATTAATAAAGCACAACTCACAGGAAAAACTGAAGAATTATCAGAATTCATTAGTACCACTACAAATGACTTGAAAGACGTGCTTCCCCCCAGTTACGCGATGATATTTTCGCAGTTATTAGAGGAGAAAAATCTCGCTTCTGATTAATAAGTGACTAACTTTGCCCTACCATTCACTTCTGCAGTATAATTACCTCATGGACAAGAACTACCAACCCAAAGATGTCGAAGAACCCATATACAAAATGTGGGAAGAGGGTGGGTATTTTAAACTCTCAAACAATCCAACTGCCAAGCCGTTCACAATCCTTCTCCCCCCACCAAACGCAAACGCGGATCTTCACGTTGGACACGCGATGTATGTAATCGAGGATATTATGATTCGGTATCACCGCATGTTGGGTGAGGCAAGTTTGTGGTTGCCAGGCGCTGATCACGCGGGATTTGAAACACAGTTTGTGTATGAAAAGCATTTAGCAAAAAAAGGGCAGAGCCGTTTCGACTTTGACCGCGAGACACTCTATAAAGACATTTGGAATTTCGTACACGAGAATCGCTCAAAGATGGAGAACCAGTTGCGACGCTTGGGCTTTTCCCTTGATTGGAGCAGGAATATATTCACGTTAGATCCCACGGTCGTTCAAACGGTCTACACGAGCTTTAAACACCTCTTTGATAAAGGGTTGGTATACAGAAACAACAGACTGGTCAATTACTGCACGAAAGATGGCACAGGATTTTCAGATCTTGAAGTCCTTTATGTGGAGCGCACTGACCCAATGTATTACATCAAATATGGTCCGTTTACGATAGCGACGGCACGACCTGAGACGAAGTTTAGAGACACAGCCCTTGCCGTCAATCCCAAAGACAAACGATACAAAAAATATATAGGTCAAACCATGGACATCATGGGATTATTGGGACCTATTACAATGACGATCATTCCTGACACAGACGTAGATCCTGCGTTTGGTACGGGCATTATGAAGGTGACTCCTGCACATGACCCGCATGACTTTGCCTTAGGACAAAAATTTAATCTTCCCGTAACACCAATTATCGATTTTCGCGGCAAAATGGATTTCTCATGGTTTCTCTCACAAGATACTCTTGACCAAAAGTCAAGAGAACGTGCAGAAAAATATCATGGCAAAAAAGTCGCAATCGCTCGTCAAATGATGGTGGAAGACCTAAAGACTGACGGGCTAATGATAAAAGTCGATGAACACTATTCTCATCGTGTCGGAACCTGTTGGAAATGCGGCACAGTCATAGAGCCACTTCCTCTAGAACAATGGTATGTACAGGTCAAACCGCTTGCCAAAAAAGCCACGAAGGCAATAAAAGACAAAAAAGTTTCGTTTGTACCCAAACGATTTGAGAAAATAGCACTCCAATGGCTTACGAATTTCCACGACTGGAACATCAGTCGTCAAAACGTGTGGGGTATACGAATTCCTGCATGGAAATGTGAAAAGTGTGCACAGTGGACAGTGACGGCTGGAGAAACACCCACCGCATGCCAGCACTGCACTCACACACGTCTTATCCAAGACACAGACACGTTTGATACGTGGTTTTCCTCAGGGCAATGGCCATTTGCGACACTGCAAGCTACGGGCAATCCTGATGATTTCAAACGATTCTATCCGACGTCTGTCATGGAAACTGGGTATGACATCTTGCCGTGGTGGGTCTGTCGCATGCTTATGCTTGGCGTGTATATTACCGGTACCGTGCCGTTTAAAACGGTATATCTTCACGGGTTAGTTCGCGACGCCAAAGGTCAAAAAATGAGCAAGTCCAAAGGAAATGTTATCAACCCTCTGCAAATGGTAGATCTCTACGGAGCAGATGCATTGCGAATGGCATTAGTATTTGGCACAGGAGCTGGTAATGATCAAGCTCTTTCTGAAGACAAAATTAGAAGTATGCGAAATTTTGCTAACAAGCTTTGGAACATTGCAAGATTTATGATGATGAATTTTAATGCAGTAAACGCTCCAATCCCTTTTTATGATGAAGCCATGCATAAAAATCTTGACGACAAAAATGATAAACGCATCATTACAGAACTCAATATGCTCACCGCGAAAGTCACCAAACAAATGGAGACCTATCGTTTCTCTGATGCTGCACTATCAATATACGAATTTGCATGGCACAGACTTGCAGACGTTCATCTTGAAAAAAACAAAGAGAGATTCAAAAATGGAGATGTCCAAGCGCTTTCTGTATTACGACACGTATTCTTGACCATCTTAAAACTTCTCCATCCATTCATGCCGTTTGTCACAGAACACCTTTGGAAAGATTTACCAAGAAAATCAAAGACGCCGCTCATTATTTCTCAGTGGCCGGCAATTTTACGGAAGAAATAATTTGATCAAACACTCTATCATCTGCAGCAAAATCAGATACGACACCAGCGGGAGAAAAATGATTAAACTCCACAGATACTGTATCTGTGACAGGCACTAACACGCCACGCATTTTGGTAAATTGATATCCGCCGCCAGTTCTGCCAACAAAATCTCCGATGTATTCATATACGTCTTTTCCTCCCACACGTGTCTGACGCATAGTAAATTCTTTTCCGTTAGCATCGGTGAGTATTGCCCCACGAAAATCTGGCAGTCGCTCACCCTTCCCTCGTGCCGCCGCCGTAAATCGTGTACCACCGAATAAATTTGTTCCTGATGAAGGACAGGTTGCTCCATCACAAACCGGCAATAATATTGACTGTGGCAACTGATACGTTACCGAGTGCAATAATGAACCAATTGCTGAAACCGTTACCGTCTGCGTTTTATTTATCTCACCTGCTGCCACAGTGGGCGATGCAAAAAGAAATGGTGTTGGAGAAATGGTCGATTCTGTGTTTTCTGACACCACATCTTCTGCTACAAAAAAACGCAACTGCGAGCTAAGCCAAATACCTAGACCAAAAAGTAAACAAACAAACATAAGATTGCCCACCCATTTAAATCGTCGAGGCTTCTTTACCACTGAATGTGGTACATCTAATAAATGATGATAATCTACGGGCGTAATCACCTCTGGTGCCTCCTCAATGGCAAGCCCTGCCTCTTGAGCTTTTTGTGCTGGTGTCTTCTCTTCTATTGAATCTGTCATGATAAAACTATTGTACTCATATCATTTCCTCACAAACAAGATAGCGTTAGGAATTCCTCGTCCAGGACCTGCTTTATACCCTCCAGACCACAATGCTGTAGACCCACCACTGTCTAAATTTAATGCGTTTTCTAATCCGAGTGTTTTTAACACATGTCCAACTTCTGCAACAGTAGCGTTATGCACAACGCCTATATATGCAGTAGACCCTTTGTTTCCTACAAAACTTCGTGAACCTCGACTCCCCTTCTTCGGATCTCCGTCGCCACCAAATGCTACATTCCCACCAGAGAGTACAAGTGGTTGATTGGCTATCATACTATCAACCCCCGTGTCCCTTCCCCACTCAAGCGACTGTCCTACAAATCGCATAGACCCCGAAAGAAAAATGACAGCGGGCACTGTGCTATATACGTTGTTATCAGCGTTAAAATAAGTTTTGTTTTTATTCATAAGAAGCGTATCAAAAGAATTTTTTTTGCCACTACAGCTTGGATAATCCGCAGGGCAAAAATACGATCCGTTAATCCCTGCAAACGCACCGTTTCGAGAAACATAGTCGCCCAAAGATAATACTGGGCAATCTCTAGCACACGTTTCGTTTGATGCTGTATCGACTATTATTTTCGTAGACCCCATGTCAGCAGCAACGATGTCTACAAGAAACGTGCCACTATCTGTTTTTACAGACTGACTACTAAAGCCGCCACTCGGAGCTATGTTATTCTCGGGCACATTTGCAGGAATCACAAATGCGGTAGACAGGTCTATTTTAGCTTTCTCAAGTGATGCGCGAAGCATCAAAAGACTTGAGGAAGCTGATGCCCACTCACGCTTTGAAAGCAGTGATAAAATCGCTGCAAATTGATTATCATACTGTGCCGTGTCTTTTGTGAGTCTTCTGACATCAAGAAGCATTTCATAATCAACCACCGCTTGCCCATATGTTTTTTGAATATTTACAATCTCTGCCGAAAGCGTTGCGTTTTTCACGTATTGATCCTCATTTCGGACAGCATCAAGTTGCCCGATGGTTCTATGAAAATCAACCACCATTTGATTTAACTCAACTTGCAAACGCTCAGACTCACCTTTGTATATAAGAATAATAAAGGAGCTTAGCGCCAAAATCAGTGACATCCCAAATAATTGAAAAAGGAAATGTTTTCGAAGAAGAAACACCTTCATGATATGAGTGTACACTATCCTCTTTCAAGATATGATCCTGTTTCAGGATCTATGCCGATCGTATCGCCTTCTTTAATAAAAAGGGGCACGGTGACGATCGCACCAGTTTCAGTCTCCACAGTTTTTGTCGCACCAGCCGAAGAGTTTCCTTTAATCCCCTCCGAACTCTCAGTCACTTTTAACCATACCTTTTTTGGGAACCGCACGCCTACTGCTTCATCATGTAATACAAGCACTTGATACGTGTCATTGGAACGCAAATATTTTACAAAGTCAGATAATAATGTCTCACGTATGTTGTATTGCTCAAACGACGTATTATCCATGAATACATATGCATCACCCTCTTTATAAAGAAATTGCATTTCGCGGGTGATGACATCTAGCTCTGTTGCTGACTCACCGGATTTAAAGGTAAACTCAATGACCTTGCCACTGGTGAGAGATTTTAACTTTGTTCGCACAAATGCCGATCCCTTCCCAGGATTTACAAAGGTCATATCGGTCATCAAATTCGGCTCTCCCCGAAACTCAATAAATATTCCCTTTTTAAACTGTGCGGTGGTAATTGATCCCATAGGCTCACATTATGACACAAATCACAATAATTCCTCTACAGGAAAAAGGAGAGTGTCTTGAATTTTGGCGGTGTCTGCGAAAAGCATAACGAGACGATCAACACCAACGGCGATGCCGCTACACTCTGGGAGTCCAGATTGTAACGCTACGATAAAGTCTTTGTCATATTCATATGTTGTGCCGCCTGATTTTTTTATTGCTTTCAATTCTTCCCCAAATCTTTTCTCTTGTTCTTTCCAATCCGTAAGCTCACTATAGCAATCCCCGAGCTCCAAGCCCTCAATATAAAATTCGAATCGTTCTGCCACTCGTGGATCAGCAGCCTTTGTTTTTGCAAGAGCGGCAAGACTTGAGGGGAATTCATACAAAATAGTCGGTTTCCCCCTTCCCAAATGAGACTCTATCTCGTTTAAAAAAACTTGATTATATAATTCCTCCCAACTTGTGTCCTTCTCAACACGATATCCTTTTTTCGTCGCTATCTTTTTGGCTGTATCAAAATTCAAAAACTCTTCAAACGAAACATTCGCCCACTTCAAAAAAACTTCAGACACTGTGAATCGTTCCCAAGGCTTTGAAAGGTCGATGTGTGCACCTTGGTATATGAGGTCTTTTGTAGCCTGTTGATCAGAAGCTTCCCGCGTTCGCAAAAGGTACGTATGTATAAACAATAAAAGGTCTTCGCAATCTTTCATAATCTCGGTATACGGTACGCCGATTCGATACCATTCGATCATGGTAAATTCCGGATTGTGTATATTACTTTGCATTTCAGTGTTACGAAAACTTTTTGTAATACTAAAGCAATTTCCAATACCTGCAACAAGCAACTTTTTGAGCGGTACTTCTGGAGACGTCGAAAGATACGCATGAGTTTTCTTTCTGTATCTATCAAGAATGGTCGTCTCAAACACCTCTACATAACTCTCGGCTGGCGGGTGAAGGATGAGGATGGGTGTTTCCACCTCATGAAATCCTTGATTCTCAAAAAATAATCGTATTGCTCGAAGCACTCTTTCACGTATAAAATACTGCTGCCACAGCGAAGGATTCTTTTTTAATTTCTGCCACGTTTTCATCTCGTACGTTTATAAGAAACGAAGCACTTTTGCTTTTTGACGAAGTTCTGCAAACCATGCTTGTAATTTTTCGGCAACACTAGTGGCTATTATTGCTTGCTTGGCTTGCACACGGAGTGCTGCGGGATCAGTTGCTGTAAGCGTTGCGGCATTCGTTGCGATATAGGCATCGATGTCCTTTTCAGAAACAACCATGTCTTTTGATAACACCTTTTCTACAGTGAGCTGTAATTTTACTTGTTGTTCAAAGTCACTTTTGGATAATCCTTGAAATTTCAACAAATCATCGAGAGACACATTTGCGCCAAGGCTTGAGATGATCTCTTTCTCTTTGGCATCCATGTCCTCTTTTGTAATCACAATACCTGCCCTTCTTGCCTCATCTTTAATAAGCATTTCGCCAATCATGCCCTCGAGTGTTTGGCTTCCAAATCGTGCGCGCAACACACTGTGAAACTGTGTTGTAAATATTGGCTTACCATTCACAAGCGCTGCGACAACCATGCCTTTGTTTATCCAAACAAGAACAAGAAGCAACACAACCAATATAAGGGGAAGCATGCGAATATATCTTTTTTTAGACCCCAACAATGTACTAGGCTTCAATGGCGCTTCAAAAGACTCAGACCCTACTCTAGAGAGAACGGATTTTTTCTGTTTCATATACAGTATAGGATATCACAAATTCTACAAAAAAGACAAGCCTCTTCACATTTCTTCTATAATCTTCTATAGTCATACTATCGGTTAACTGCTCAGGCATTAACATGTGGCGTCCACGAATATATACCATACTCACGCTTGTCGGATCTATCAGCATGATAGGAGCACTAAGCTTCTTTCTGATCATGTACGTTTCGTGTATATTTCCTGACAAATTACACATCGTCACTAGTGTTTCAAAAACTGCGTGTGCGCTTCCCATAGTTCAAGTATCCAAACAAGATATTCTCGGAGCTTCAATACAATCCGCTGCAAACGTAACGGCTCGTGAAAAAACTAGAGACTACTGGAAGCAGGTGGTTGTGTCTCATCCTGATTACGAAGATGCATATATACAGGTTATCATCCTATCATACGAACTAAGAAATACTGACGATGTACAATCGTACATCAACCTTTTGCGAACACGCAATCCAAATCACTCAATGCTTAAAACACTTGAGGGTCTTGTGGTAAAGAACGTACAGTGACGTGCTACTCCTTTTTGTCTTCTGGAGCTTCTGGGGTTTTTGCTTCTCCACTGTCTTTTGTAGTGTCTGCAGATTCAGCTGCAGCAAGCTCTGCGGCTTTTTGTGCCTCTTGTGCCGCTTCCAACTCTGCTTCTTTACTAACAATTGCGGTCGCCTTCACAACGCCAATAGCTGCATCCGTAAGGATAGTAACACCCGTTGGGACACGCAAGTCTGAAACGAGTATTTCTTGATCGAGGGTAGTAAGTATTGAGGTGTCTACTTCAATTTTTTCCGGAAGATCCGTAGGCAACGCCTCAACCTCAACCTCCAATAAAAGCGTCAACAAAACACTGGTTTTGGATAGCACGATGGGCGCTTCACCCACCAACACGATGGGAACATTTGTTTTAACTTTTTGCTTCAGGTCAACGTGATAAAACTCAACATGAAGAATTTCTGAGGAAACTGGATCTATCTGAATATTATGTATAAGCACGGGTTTTGGTGAGCCGTCAACGTTTAATTCAACGACGCCTGTTTCACCAGCATGCGCAAAAACTCCTTTAAATGCTGCTGTGTCCACTTCTATAGAAAGACTCTCTAAACCGTTTCCATACACACTTGCAGGAAGTGTTCCTTTATGTCGTAGATTTTTGACCTTTCTACCAGTTAATTCCCGTAATTTTGCATTCAATGTATATTTTTTCATAAGGTTTTCTCAAAAAGAATATGCGTTCGGTAATTTTTCCCGAGAGTTGTATTGTACTCAAGCTCACCTTGTTTTGCAATGAGAGCGTCCGTAGTAGCGGTCCAGTATGCTGGGTATCGAATCGTCGTCTTCCATGGAATCATATCAATTCCTGCCTGCTTGCCTATAATCACAGAGAGTGTAGCCTTGTGACGAAATGACAGCGCAGAAAGCCTTGATGTAGCAAGTGTTAGATGTTTTGAACTCAATGGATCCACGACAAGGTATATACCGACGACCATCTTATCCCCCTCCGAACTCACCTGATAATATGGGGCTGATTGTGGCGTTTTTGCATTCGCTTGCTTTTCTACAATAGTAACCCCATCAAGCTCAATACTGGTAAGGTTGGTATATTGCGGAAAATACACTCGTACATACGAGCGGTACACACCGCCACCCTCAAGAATCTGGGCTGAGGAGGAATTGGCGATGGTATAGGAAAGCGCGTGATCAATGGTCCCATTCTCAGAGAGTGAAATCTCTGATGCAGCTTCGCGCGTAATAAAATAGTTAACCTTGTTCACGCCAAGATTTGCTTCAATCACCTCTACATGTTCTGTCGTACACGGCGCGTCCTTCCCTATCTCTATACACGCCGTGCTCCCGATTCCCCCTGTCCAACCCCAATATTGCAGCACCGAAGAAATTTCTGTATTCGGTATATAAAATTGAATATCCTTGGCATCCAACGTACTGCTTATCGCGGAAAAAAGTACTCCAATGGACACAGTCTTTCCAGTCGTCAAACGAGTAATAATTGCAGTCATAAGACTTCCTAAGAAATCTTTCTTTTGTGTAGATCCTGGGAAAAAATCAGCCTGCGTATACAGAAGTGATTTTGCAAAAAAATTTGCTGATGATATGTGTTCTTTATAATCAGGTAATTCTATCGGACCGGTGGCGTCTAGTAATTTTGTTATAAACGGCACGCTTATACCGATAACTCCATCGACAGTTACACCCATTTCTTTTTCATAAAACCATGCGGCTTGTGTTCCAGCATGAACAAAGTTAGGATCCCAATTGCTATCACGCAAATACCAATGTTCCTGACCTAATATCTCGCGTATCGCAGTTGGCGGATCTATATGACCCTTAAGCTGCCCGTCAGCGGTGTACACGTCTTGTACTTCCATGTCCGTCACCTTCCCATCAAGAAATGTTATGAGTGCGATACTCCCAATAAAGCCGCCCGTGGGTCTAAGTTCCATACTATTTTGAAGCAAAACAAGATATGTTTGTTTCTTACGATAGCCGGCAAGCTGCGGGTACAGTGTAAGTAAACGGTCAAAATATGTAAGCCGTAAACGGAGGGCTTCAATATTCTTTAATGATTTCGTGGCATATGTTGAAATGGTAGAGAAAATAAATGGCACATGCCTTTCCCCAATCAGCGTTGCAAGTTCTGTTTGCACTAAGCCCAAATTTTGATCAAACTGCACCACCTCTGAACGAAGTGCGATGACATCTGCAACACCTGCCCCACGCGCACCACCTTCCTTAGAAGTGAAAATATCGGCAACGATGGCGCGCCCAGAATTTATAATTGAGACGACGTTTTTTTCTGCCATGAGCAAATTCTCAAACATCCAGATAATCCGCTCATTGTCGCTTACGACGTCTTCAATACCAAAAAGCTTACCAATGGGCGCAGAAATATTTACAAACATGCGGGCAGTCTCTATACCACTGTTTGCAATCCGCATTGTTCTCTGGGCAATCGTTATTTTTGAAGAAGATAAAAGTTTTGCTGTTGCATACAACCCCGCCACAGCCATTATAAGAGACATTACATACGACAAAATAAAAACAAGCATCGTCAACATGATGGTTGCAATCACCATCTGTAATCTACGCGAAAATATTTTTTTCTTCGAAAATTCTTTGTGGCTTGTCGGTTTAAATATTTGTTGCATTATTTCGCCAACTCTCAACCTATCCGTTGCATCTTCTATGACGTTTTTAAACGGCTCACGTCGTAATGGTGGCGCTGCGACACTTTGTAATCTCCTCAAATTCTGCACTTTTCGGGTTATCAGCGATCTGGCACTTCCTGTAAACAATAACAATAATAAGTCTCGTAAATTTTTTTCATCCAAAGGATACGGATCAATGATAGCAACGTTAATATTTTGCGCTATATATAAGTTCACATCATTCTCGCCCCCCTGATAGATTATGACGAGTGTTTTCTCTCCAAGCGTTTTCGTCTTAGTAACAATACCTTTCACATACTCGCTGTCTCCGATGATAATATTGTATGTAATCTTTTTTTCTGTGTGACCATTCACAATGGTTAAACATCCATGTCTTGAGAGGTATTCCCGCAGCGCTTCAACAAACATTGTGTCTTGCGTTTGTATCAACGCAATTGGCATGTGCATGGATGGAGCGTCGCTATTATCAGTAGTTATTGGGGTCATACAATAGAAATTCTCTTTGTTTATTATGCACGAGGTCATGACCGAAAACAACAGAAAACTTTCATATGACTCCTAACGTGTGTAAAACAACGCGACATGAGCAATGAAGATATATAAAAACTACGAAGATGTTCTCATGTCCAGCGCCCTGTTTACTTCACGATCAGCATCCGTGTTTAATGCTCGACGAACGGCCATATAATGAATTTTTCCACCAAGACGTTGTTCAAGTACTCGAATGGTAAACACACATTCTCTAAGCGTGGCATCTTTTACTTTATATACACCATTAAGCTGCTGAACAACTAAAAGCGAATCGAGATAAAATTCGTATACAGCGTCGTCACCATTGCAGGACGCTTCTTGTTTGATTAACTCTGATAACGCCACGGATACTGCTGTATATTCCGCGACGTTGTTAGTGGCGATACCAATATATTCTCCATGACTTTTTACTCTATGCAATTTCCCATCTGCAAATTTTTCGTCAATGACAACACCAACTGCTGCGTGCCCTGGATTACCTCTAGAGCCGCCATCTGTGTGTATTATGTATTGTTTCATATATGTATCTTACTGAATGTGCAATTTTTTATTTACTCCCCATGCTGCCCATAATACCGAATAGGTCGCTACTAAGACAAGTGCCTCACTGATAATTGTGATCCATGCCGAGGCGATCGCACCGTGTGTCGGCACGTAGTACATGTTTGCACCAATATTTCCCATCATTGCAACGATATAGATGATAGAAAGCTCCCATCGCTTATTAAATACAAACAGCATCCACATAACAAGTGAGGACAAAAAAAATAACGGCAACGATAACACCAATATACGAATATAGATGACGCTCGGTAAAAAGTCTGGTCTCACCAAAACAAGCAGTGGTCCTGCAAGCCATGCACACAATCCAACACCCGTAGAAGATATAAGCATTATGACAATGAGTTTTTTGTATCGCCTAAAAAGAAGCTGTACGGATTGTTTTTGAGATGACAATAACACTGGATACGATGCATTCATGATAAACGTCGGGATCACGAGTAGTGTTTCAAAAAATCGGTACGCAAACCCATACGTGCCAACCTCTGTTGTTGATCGTGTGAGTGTTAAGATCACGCTATCAGCGTGACTATATATGAGGTTTGCTACAAGCGTAAGTCCAATAGGGAATGAACGGATAAATAATTTTTTTATATAAAAAGCGTTCGGTTGTAGGGTAAATTTTTCTAACTTTCTTACCTGCCATAGTGCGATAAACGACGTAGCCATGCTTCCAGTCAAATATATATATGCACCTACTAACGAAGGCGCGTGGGGGACTGTAGAAAAAAAATATAACGCAATCAACCCAACAAGGCTTCCACCAACGACCGCATACATCGAGTAATCATAATGAAGATGTTTTTGAAAAACTGCATTTGTCGTCGTAATGATCGATTGAAACACTATAGACGGGGCGTATAAGACAATGCCGAGTCTCACGGCGATGGTATATCCGTCATCAACACCAATAGGAACAACTCGAAGGAATATATATGCTATACCAAGCAACACAAAAGACCACGCCGTACGTAAAAAAAACAAAGAGGGAAGTGTATGTGGTTGTTGTTCATCTGATAAATACACTGCATTGAACCCAAAATCTGCGATGATAAAAAACGCGCTCACATAGGTAACAACCTTTACAATATCACCGTACCCAAGCGCCCCAAACAATCGAGCAAGAGAAAGTGTGATAAAAAACGTGGTACCGACGCCAACTATTTTTCCAATTACTTGATACAGGACGTTTTTTGAAACCTGTATGGAAACAGGAGACTTTTTAAACCGAAGCATCATGCTCATTATTGTATCACTGCTGTTGGTTATACTCGACGCGTGTGTGACGATAAAAAGAGACCAACAAGTACAAAAAAGAGGAGCTGCCCTTGTTGGAGCGTCCACACATAGTGGTCAACCATGCCGAGTATTCCCACAGCGATAATAGCCGCTTTGTACACCAATATATCTGGGTGTGTGGATTTCATCTTTTTTTCAATGCTCTTCCAAATACCGATAAACGCCGCTATCAATCCAAAGACACCTACCAACCCAAGCTCGGATACCGCCAACAAGTACACGTTATGCACCGGTTGTATTCCAGTAAAGAACGCGAGATTTTTTTCTTTTGAGAGTATCTTTGTAAAGTTGCCAAGCCCCACACCATACAACGCGTGCTCAGTTATGACGTGTGTACTAAACGTGTTTAATTTTTGCCTCACCACAACGCTTTCGTCTATGAAACGAAGAGGTACTATATATAATGCGCCTATAATAATCCCCCCAGTAAAAAGTATTGCAAGCATCGTTGAGACGGTATGATTTTTTTTCTCTTGCCAATAGATGTGCCACCACAGAAGAAGAAATGAAACGACCATAATTGCAGCACGACTCATGGTCGTACCAAGAGCAATCAAAAAAAGGGAAATCACCCCAACAGATACTATCTGTTGGACGCGCTTTTTATATATACCAACTCCTTGGTTTACGTGTGTAACAAAAAGAAAAAGTGCGACGAGCAAATATCCTGCCAACACGTTGGAGTGAGCAAACGTACCATACGATCGTAAAAACAAACTACATGATTGAGTAAATGGCACACAAACATGAGCGCGCGCGATCAGTGGCGTGTCTATGGTAAAAAATCGTTCTCCTACAAACCAAAAAATCCCCCCTATTGAATGCTGTAGACCAAACTGAACAATTGCAATCAATGATGAAAATACAGCTCCTACAACTACCATTCGAACATATTGTTTTCGCTCAGTTTGGTGTGTGGCTATATAGAGGGTAATGAAACCAAATAACACAAGCTTGATCCATCTATACAAAGAAACCTGCCATGATATAGAGGTTGTAACATTTAACGCAATTATCGCAATACCTATACATACAGACACCATTAACGCAGTGTTTTTTCTCAAAAAAAATGTATTAATTTTCCTGCGTAGGGGATACAACTCAAAAAACCAACTAACAAGCGCAATGATAAGTAAACAGTCTGTAAAGTATATGGTTGGGGAGAGGTAATCTATGCGTCTTCCTAAAAGTTGTGCCCATGGTGGCCAGAAATGAAACCCGAGTTGTATAGGGATAGACAAAACTACCAAGCGCATCAACACTAGAGACACGGATTTTTTATCAAACCGCATACCCACATCTTACTAGAAAAGGGATTGTTACGCTTTTGGTCTCACAAGAAGGGTTCTGTTCTCACCCTCACCCGTGGATTCTGTCTCTACACGATCATCACCAGAAAGCGTCAAGTGAACGATGCGCCTCTCAGACGCTGAGAGGCGAGGGATATCCACCTCGCGACCCATAGAAACAGCACGATCAGCCGCTCGAAGGGCCATGTGCATGAGTGCTTCTTCTCTTTTTTCACGATAGTCACCTACGTTTACATAAATTTTTACCCATCGACCCAGCTCTTTTGACACAATAATTCCCAATATCGCCTGCATACTCTCCAATGTCTTGCCGTGGTATCCTATAAGTAACCCCGTTTCTTCTGTTTCGATTGCCACGCGAAAAGCATCTGTTTCATCTGTAGACACCACAACAGCACCGACCAACTCAAGTTTTTCTAAAATAGTTTCTGTGACGTGTTGAATGCGAACGTTATCTTCCATACTTACTTATTCCTTATTAATACGCAGCTGCTGCATGATACCAAAAAGTCCAAATATGTTCCAGTAGAGCGACAAGCCAAGTGGAAATTGAAATGCAAACATACCAAACATGATTGGTGTTATGAGCATCATTTGTTTCTGCATCTCTGCTGCTGTATCTGGCTTTGGCTCTTCTTTTTTATTTTCATTTTTCTTTTCCTGCTTGCCCGTCAAGGCTTTAGCGGCGGCGGGGGGCATCATGAGCTTGCTTTGCCAAAACTGCAAAGCTGCCGTAATAATTGGGATGGATAACAACCACACGCCTTGTGTCTGCCAATCTGATGGCTTCATGCCAAGGCTTAAGCCAAAAAAGGACAGATCGAATGACTGTATACGGAGCGCATTATGGTAAACAACTGCATTAATATCCGAAATGAGTTTATCAATGTTGCCACCACTCAACACTTGGTTAAACACGTTGTATAACGCAATAAGCACAGGCATTTGAACCAGAAGTGGTAAACATCCAGCCGCAGGATTGACTCCATGTTGTTTATACAAATCCATCTGGGCTTTTTGCAGTTCGGATTTATTATCTTTGTGCTTGCTGTGTAATGCGTCAAGGTGCGGCTTCAACCCTGCCATTTGTTTGGCTGAACGAAGCTGTGCACGAGTGAGAGGGTAGAGCAATAATCGTATGGTTATGGTAAGCGCGATGACAGCAAATCCTAGGGGTCCCGGTACTTGAATTGCTTCAAATGCTTTATAAAACACCATCAACAAATTGATGATTGGCCAAACAAAAAACTGATTCCAAAACGTCATTTCTACCATATGTTTTTTTGTGGTATCGGGTCATAACCCGTTTTCCCAAATGGGTTGCATCGAATTATCCGTCTTGCCCCCAAATACAATCCGTATAGTATACCATAGGTATTAACTGCTTCATATGTATATTCACTACAGCGTGGTGTAAATCGACACATAGTTCCCGTAGTCGTTCCTACTAATCTATGAAACACAGGAGCCAAAGCCCCCGTATCGAGCGAAAGAAAACGTTGATACGCACGAATGCTCAATAATACAATTTTTTTTATATCTTCCTCTCTGTTGATCTTTTCACAAGTTGTTCAATTATGGGCAGTATTGTCTCTTCAGATGGAGCTATGATTTTTTGCTCAACCACAAAAACGTATCCGTGGGCTGGCACAAAGTTTTTGTGCAATGCGTACCAAGCACCTCGTAAATATCGTTTTATTTTATGACGACCCACTGCTGTTTTTTCAACGCGCTTTGGCACTACAAATCCAATCTTGGCAGTCTTGCCTGATGGCAAGGGAAGTGAGAGAAGCTTAAAAGCCGCTTGACGGATCGCAACGCCACTACGTAACACAAGACGCATTTCTTTTCGGGATATCCTATACTGTTTTGGCAGCATACTATTGAGGAGTCACAATTATTATACCGTAAGCTTTTTGCGACCAGTGAGTCGTCGGCGCTTTAACACTTTACGGCTAATGGCTGACTTCATACGGCTTCGAAACCCATGTACTCGTTTCCTTTTTAACTTTTTTGGCTGATAAACGCGTTTTGGCATGTGTGTAGTATACCAGAAAATTTCATTATGTTGCAACACGCTTCACCCATACAGTAAATTGTTCACCCCGATCTTTATAATCCTTAAACTGATCAAAGCTTGTTGAGGCGGGGGAGAGGACACAAATTTTCCCCGTGATGGTATGGGCGTAGGCCGCCTCCACCGCATCCTTCATTGTGCGCACTTCAATCACGGTAATTGCGTGGTTGGCAGGGAGGGAGGCGGCAATTTTTTTCCCTGTCTCTCCCATAAGGATGAGTGTTTTGATTGATGAAGTTATAAGAAACTTGCCGAGGTGTTCATATGAAATGCCCCGATCAAATCCGCCAGCAATCAACGTCTCCGTCTTTGACCCTAACGCCTGTATCGCATGTATAGTCGCCTCGGGAATGGTTGCGAGTGAATCATTATAAAATAGTATTCCTTTGTATTCACCCACAGGCTCTAATCTGTGTGGGAGGGGACGAAACGTTTGTAGTCCGTGCCGCATCTTGTCTTTTGATAAGCCAAACAACGAACAGGCAAAAAGTGCCGCGGTGATATTTTCCTTGTTCCCTAAAAGCTGTGTTTCAAAAAACACACCACGGTCACGCAGGGAATATGGTATTTTTCTTGCCTTTGACTTCATTGCTATTGCCTTGGCAGCGTAGTTCTCTTGGTTATATACGACACTATCCCGTGTTCTCTGAAATAAAACAATGCGGGACTTAGCCTGTACATACGTCTCAAACGAACTGTAATAATCCAAATGTTCTGGAACGATAGAGAGGATAACTGCAATGTTTGGGCTATAGCGAATATCAGACAATTGGTGACTTGATAACTCAAATACATATATTGTTTTATCCGTCTCGCCTTCTAGATAATCAAGTGGCGGCATACCGATATTTCCCACTACGCGAACATCGATAAATTTTTGTGCCAAAAGATGTGCCACCATGCTTGTGGTTGTGCTTTTTCCTTTCGTGCCAGTCACTCCCACCACCATCGCGTGTTTTAAAGAAAAAAATATGTTTGTACTGCTGGTAACCCGCCCGCCCGCCTTACTGTAAGAAGCTACTTCGGGAAGGTCTTTGGATACACCGGGGGAACGAACAATCGTATCAAAATGCTCAAGGTGGGATAACCACTCGGTACCCGTATAAATCTTTGATACTTTAAACACTGGGGTGATTGATTTTTTGTCTGCCACAGAAATAGTTACGTCTGGATAATTTTTTACGATGTATTTATGTACACTTTCTCCTTCGCGACCATACCCTAAAAGGAGAATGTTTTTTCCGAGAATTTCATTTTTATTTTTCATACTTTTTTATGTCTTCTTTGTGATCGTTTCCACGCCGCCATCATAAGCGTGGCGTGTTCATCTGGCAGATTGTGATTATCATATATATGATCAAGCACGCGCGTAGATAGTTCGCCCACGTCTTGTTCTACAAGACACACCTCTGTCTTTATCAACAAAAGGCCCTCGGGAACTTCTCTTCCAAATCTCTTGTATGAACCTATCGAAAGCAGTAGTGCGAGCTTTGCTTCATCTGACGTTCCTACACACTCAAACGGCTTCACGGGAATAATGCCGACGAGCTCACGGATAAACCCGAGTATGAGAGGGTTAGAAAAATAATCCCTGCCAAAAATAGTGATTATTTTTTCATAGGGAACAAAAGGAAAGAGTGTTAAATACGTAAATGCACACTTGGCACACTCACCACACCACTCGTTGATGGTGCGCGACCTATTACAGCTTCGAAAAATAGGCAGTAGCGCTGTCTCAAAAGAAAACATTTTTGCAATCTGGACATCATTGAAGGCGCGCATCGCACTAAAGTACGCAATTGATGGCGTTAATGTTTCTTGTAGATGTTCACGAAACAGATTTTCATATCGCAAGGACTTAGAGTATTGATGGTTCACCTCCACGCCCTTATACACAACATTTCCCTCATTTGCGCTTTGTTCATTTGCTACAATCACATTTTCATACCCAAAAAGTGCGGCAACGGTGACACCAACAAAAGAAAGAAGCGCTGAAAACGGCGTATGGCCATTTAAATATCCCTGACCGTTTAGCTTGATAAGCTTAGGATCTATCGTGCGGGTGACAACGAGGGGACTGTCTAGTCCAAGAGCCTGAATTGTCTTTTCTGCTGCAAGAGAAGGATTAATAACAAGGGGTTTGATTGATCGATGACTTTTGGTCAATAACGACAGGAGTAGTGCCGAGTCTTTACCTCCACCAACCAACACAAGATCAATTGCTTTGGTAGAGATTTCTACAGGAGAATTTTCACCAGACTTCGTTGATCGGATTGCAAAAAAATTATCAATCGTAAAGTCTATCGTATTTACATAATAAAATTCACCCAAACCGTGGAGAAATAAACTTTTAAAAAACGATATGTCCGTGGTCGTTAATGCTCCTGCTTGAACAAGCAATTCTTGCGGACACGCGAGCTTCCAATAGCTGATAGCCTCAACCATACCAAGTTGAAACAAAAAAGGTTCAACGAGAGAAAGCTCAATCTTTGACGGACAAGGGAAACGATATGTGGACTCAAATGTACTATCTGGCTCTAAGAGGTACGTGTATACAACCACGAGTTCATTGCCTGTCTGAGCCATTTTATAGGATGTATACACAAGCCTCGGGTGACGTTCTCGTAATTTTTCTACCATCATCTCCTCTATTGTATCAAAGCCGCATCTCTCTTGACAAAACTCGCCGTGTTTCGTAGGATGTGGATAACTTTTCCACACTGCTTCTTGCCTCAATTATTATGGATCATATACGTATTTGGAAATCAGTTCTTGCTGAAATAGAGCTTTCTGTCTCAAAGGCCACATATCAAACACACTTTGCCCACTCACAGCTTTTATCAACAGATGGCGACGTGATGTCTGTAGGATTCCCAAGCCCCATCATGCGCACGTTGGCAGAAACACGCTACTACAGCCTCATTAAAAGCATCCTCGACAACAAAATAGGACGAAACACGAGCCTTGTATTTTCTGTACTACCCAAGAAAGAAACACCGTCTTCTATGGGGCCGCTATTTTCACAGACCGCTGAGGCTCAAACACCCACAGCCGCATCTGTTGCACGAAGATACCACATAAGCCCAGATTTGACGTTTGATAATTTTGCTGTGTCCACGAGTAACCAACTAGCGTATGCCGCCGCCACAGCAGTCGCCAAGAGCCCGAGCACTGCGTATAATCCGCTCTTTCTTTATGGTGGGGTAGGGGTAGGAAAAACTCACCTTATGCATGCAATTGCAAACAGCATGCTCGCCAAAGGCAATCTTCGGGTGGTCTACTGTATGGGAGAGGAGTTCTTAAACGAAATTATTGAGGCAATCCAAACCAAGACGGCACGCCAGTTTAAACAAAAATACCGAAGCGCACAACTATTGATAGTAGACGATGTCCAGTTTATCGCCGGCAAACAAACTGCTCAAGAAGAGTTTTTTCACACATTCAACGCAGTGCTTCGTGAGGGCGGACAAATTCTGCTTTCGTCAGATAGACCGCCACATGAAATTTCTCGCCTTGAAGATCGCCTGCGTAGCAGATTTGAGGGTGGGCTTATTGTTGATATTTCACAGCCCGACTTTGAGCTTCGCGCCGCAATTATCAACATCAAGGCGGTTATGCTCGGTCTTACTATGCCCAACGACTGTGCGCAGCTTATCGCCGCAAATATCATGGATGCTCGAGCAATAGAGGGGTTCTTGCGACGCCTGACAACGATGAGTGCGTCTAAAAGCGAACCAATCACACCTGAGATGATCTCTAGCATCCTTAATACCAAGCCTCTCTCTGCTGGACAAGCAAACAAATCAACCAAGCGAGTCAATCCACAGGAACTGTTGGATGCTGTGGCGTCATACTACGAAATCAAGTCAACACAGCTTAAAGGTCCCAAACGCGACAGGCCAATAGCAAGACCTCGACAGGTCTTTATGTACATAGCCAAAACAGAGCTAGGACTCACGTATCAAGACATCGGGGGGCTACTAGGAGGGCGTGACCATACAACTATAATGCACGGAGTTGACACAATTACAAACGAACTGTCCACAAACGAGCACTTAAGAAATGCAATGATGGGGATAAAACAAAAACTATGGGTCTAAATCTTTTTAAGTTTTCCACTTTTCCACAATTGACCCCATTTTATCCACATAGTTGTCCACAAATCTCGCGCGCTTTTAACCGCTTTTTCCACAGCGTGCTTTTGTGTTGTTTTCCCGTCATTGACACACAAACTCAAAAACCATACACTTTTCCACGCCCATTTCTAACTACTACTACTATAAAAATTACTTATTAAACAACCAAACCATGAACATACAAGTACTGCAAGAGAATTTTATGAAGGGTTTATCCCGCGTAGGGAGAGTAATTCCTCCAAGACCACAATTGCCGATATTACAAAACATTCACCTGAAGGCAACCAAAGATGGTATGGAGATGATTGCCACAAACATGGAGACGACCATAACAATATGGATTGGTGGGAAAACACAAAAAGAAGGAGAGGCGTGTGTGCCAGCGAGGCTTCTTACAGAGTTTATTTCTACACTCCCACAAGCAGCAGTTACAGTATCCCTAGACGACGGGAGCCTAACTGTGTCTTGTGGTACGTACAAAGCAATAATTCCAACAGCGCCAGTGGCTGAATTTCCACAGACGCCAGTTTTTGTAGAAAAGGAAAGCACGAAAACGGACAAAAAACTGTTTGTAGATGCTGTTTCTTCTGTTTTGTTTGCTGCCGCATCGGATGAGGGGCGACCAGTACTCACGGGAATAAAAGTAAAAAAAGACGAGGAGGGGATAGTTCTTGCAGCAACGGATGGGTACAGGCTCTCAGTGCGACACGTACGAACGGCGTTGGCCCTTGAAGAAGGCGTGGTTATACCAGCGCGTGCCCTCTTAGAGGTTGTGAAGATGTGCCAAGAGGAAAAAGAGGACCAAGAGCTTAGAGTCTCCAATCTTGACGATAAACAGGTTGGGTTTAAAATTGGAGAGTCGGCGCTTTTTACCCGCCTTCTTTCCGGAGAGTACCCTGCTTTTGAGAGAATAATTCCGAAAAGCTTCACAACGAGAACTTTGGTAGATAAAGAGCTTCTGCTTCATGCAGCGAAATCAGCAGCAATCTTTGCTCGTGACAACGCAAATATCATAAAGCTTGAGTTTGGGAAGCAAAAAATTACTGTTTCCGCAAACGCGCCGCAAACAGGAGAAAATACTATAGAGGTGGACGCAAAGATCGATGGCGACGGGGGAGAGATCGCATTCAACTCCCGATTTCTTATAGAGTACCTGTCAAACGTGACAGAGGAAGAGGTATTGTTTGAGATGACAGGAGCCTTAAATCCGGGAGTTTTTAAGTCTCCTAAAGACGAAGGCCAGCTTCATATTATAATGCCTGTACGGATTAGCGGGTAAAAGCATGACCCCTATTCTTGTTCTGTAGGCGGTGGTATTAATGAGTATCCTGTTGAGTAGGCGGAAAGAAAGTAATCTTTATTTGTAATTGGGAAATACCAACGCTCATAAATAATTTGTGAGTCGGGGTTTGCAAGAACCGCCATTCCTCGTGTAAGGCTTACAAAGAGATTAAATCCAAGGGGCGAATAAGGACCATAAAGCACCAAGTCTGGTTTTTGAAAATTTTCATACACCTCCGAAAAAGGTGCGCTTGGCAATACGGGCTCAATAATTAAAGAAACAACCTCGTCTTTATTCAAATATACGGAAACGCTTCTTTCTTTATCTAATGACGGATACTCCTGTATTAATGAACCATCAATTATTGTCGCCTTAATTGGTTTTCCAAGAAAATCGTCAACAATAGACTTTAGCGTTTTCCCCGGAATAAGTGAGCGATAAGAAGATTGTTGAATTGATAAGGGGAGTTGTTGGGTTTTTGGTGTTGAGCTGCGAGGAACGAAAAACCAAATCCCCAAAAGAATCGCAATTATTACAACAATAATTATTTTTAGTTTTATTGGCATGTTGAAAACATATTTTGCATAAAAGAATATCCCTTTTCACATTTTTGTTTAAGAAGCGGGTCTCCAATCATATACATGCCTGCCGCTTCAGCGAAGGTTTCTGATGGCCACTCGGTCCATCCATAAGTTCCAAGAGGACCACAATAGCCTTTAGCAAGATAAGAATTATAAATATTTATCTTACTATATTGTATTTGATGTGCTAATTCATGCGCAATAAGACGGGCCAGAGATCGGGTAGAGGAAGCAGAAAAGGCGCCATCATAGAAAAAAATATACCCAGGCTTAGCACTGGGCGCCCACGCCCAATACCCGCTTGAACTCGTTGTATTAAAAGCCGTGAAGTTAACGGCGTTGGCAGGACACCCAAGAATGCACGAATAAAGTCCAATTTGGGGGTACGCTTTAAGAGCTGTGTTCATTTTGTCTTGTTGCGAAGAGTTAAATTGATATGATTTTTTGTTGTCTGGGGCGCTGGTTCCGGCGCCATATTGTATACACGCATTCGGGCTTTGTTTGATGGGACCAAAATCAGGAACAGGAAAATTTCTATTGTCTTCATGAAATTCTTCGCCCTTAGATTGTAGAGACGCTAAAAGCGCGCTCATTTTTTGCGTCATTGATAGTTGTGGGATGTTTAAAAACGACGGGAACACAAAAAGAATAACAATTGCGGCAATGATGACAATGGAGAGCAGCAGCGGCAGATCCTCTGAGAGCGGCAAAGGAATAGCCGCTGCACGCCGAGACGCGTGAAGCTGTCTTGCGATCGACGGGCCCGCAAAGGCAAAGCCCACAAAGCGGTCAAAGATGTTTGCAAGGGCATCCCCCCCCAAAGACCCAAGAGATCCAAGCCCTACAGAGGGAAGCCACGCTTTAGATTTTTTGCCTTTTTCTAAAAGACCGTTTCCTAGGTGCCATGGCATGATGGCTGGTCCTAAAAACGAAAACCCTTTTGGCGCATTACTACTTGCCCGTGCCAGTTCTAAATATTCATACACATTGTCCTTGGTTCCTGCGGCAGTTGCGTAATTAAGGGGGCCGCGAAAAATACTGCCAAACACATCGCCAAATACGGCGGTTGGTTGTGACAGAGAGGGCTTCTCATTTGACCCTTTTAGTATGTTTTGTGTTACGTATCCAAAGACAGAAGAGTGGATGAAGTTTTCTCCTAATCTGTCAGCTAGCTGGTTAGCGTTTGTCAGAACTGATCGAAGAGTGCCGTTTATTTTTTCTTTCAGTATTATTTCTCGAAGTGGCTCGCCTATAAGAGAGAGTATGCCGTCAGCTGCCTGCTGTGCCCCTTTTATAGCTCCTTTGGCACTTGAGTTTGAGAAGAATGGACCTTTCACACGAAGGCTTGTTGTTTCAAGGGTGGAAAGAGTGTTAGCTGTTTGTGCCAGCTTTACTGCGTGGACAGAAATATCAGACAACACAGCCGTGTCACTGGCGTGTACAAATGCGTCCACAACCACATCTGGGCGAACCAAATCTGGATGGGTAAAAAGGGTGGTGAGCGCCTCTTTTTCTGTTTGGGTGTCTCTCCATGACCCCAAGATTGTCTTGGCACCAGAAGAATCGATTGATTTCCCCAAGTCGGTAGTCTCCACGCCAAGCTCACCAGCAACTTCTTTGAAGAATCGTTGGTGTGCCTCTTGAGACGATTGCTCTTTGGATGACTTTGAAAGAGCTCTATCTACGACAGAACCCATGCGCTTCTCATCGACTGGGCCATTTGCGCGAGAGCTGTACTTTGAGACGAGCGTGTGTATAAATTCTTGCCGTGTTTGTTTTCGTGAGACAAGCCTTGCTTTTGTTTCCGTTCGCAGCGTTTCAAAAGCGAAGCGCTCAAGCATTGCGGTGTCACGGGTTTGTTTTTCATCACGGATGATGTCTGGTGTTTGTGAGGAGAACGCTGGAAGCTCTAAAAGCCGACGCTTTGTTTGAGAAAAAATTGAAATCAACGTGTTTTTGAGCGCCTCATCACTCTCAATGGTCGCGTCTGCCAAATCTTTTGAGTGTTGAGAGAGGAGCGTGCGTGCGTATTCATATTGTCCTACAGCGACCATCGCCTCTTCGTTTGTGATCGCATCCGATTGTAAATCAGAAAGGAGGTTGTCTATAAACTCACCCAATCGTTGTTCGTTTGCCATATGTTTTAGGTAACCGTTTCAACAGTAAAAACAGGGCGATTTGTTGCCGGTATTGGTGCTATTTCTGTTGGTTTTTTCATCGTTTCTTGTGGTTTGGTGGTGACCAATGCGTGTTCTTCAGGACTTGCCACGACACGCATTGCTGCATGAGCGGGTCCCGCAAAAAATAATCCCTGACCGACGTCTGCTGAAAGAAGGAGGTGTTTTTCTCCTTCAGACAGGAAAAACACATCCGCAATTTTTTCAATCGCAGCGGTTGATTGCTTGAGAAGTATCTGCATGCTGCTGTTTTGGATGATTGCAGTACCCATGTCGGTGGCCAAGAAATCCTCGACGTCTTGGGTGATGGTCGTCATACCAAGGTAATATTTACGTGCGCGTTTGGCTATGCTATAGAGAAACGCTGCGGAGTCTTGATATTTCATCAGATACCACGCCTCATCAACGATAAGAAGTCTGCGTTTTTTGTCGTGACGAATTTTGTTCCAGATGAAATCAAGAATCAGAAACATGGCAATTGGTCTGAGTTCATCTTCTAGGTCGCGAATAGAGAATATGGTTAATTGGTTTCGAATAGCCACATTGGTTTGTTGGTCAAAAATTCCTACTAAGCTCCCGCGTACAAATTTCTCAATGCGGTCAGCTAGGCCCTTTGCGAGCACCTCTTCCATCCCAACAAGTGTTTTATACAAATCTTCCATCAGTGGCGGTTCCTTTTTATGTGTTTCTGGGTCTGGGGTAATTCCTTTTTGTTTGTAGGTCAAAATAAGCGCCCGATCAAGAAGTGCGTCCTCTGATGGTGTGAGTTTGCCCATGACGACACGAAAAAATCCATGAAGGGAGAGTATTTTTTGACTCAGTTCTCCCGCGTCAGCATCTTGGCCAGCCAAGAGCGCTAAATCAAATGGATTTAATTTTGTTTGCGAGCCAAAGCGAAATCGTATGTATTCGCCACCCATAGCAAGGGCGAGTGCCTCATATTCGTTTTCTGGATCAAGAATAATAACTTCTGTGTCAAACATCATAGAGCGCATCACTTCAAGCTTGACCATATACGACTTTCCCCCGCCGGATTTTCCAAAAACAACCGCGTTGGCGTTCTCTAAAGTGAATCGGTCAAAGATGATTAACGAATCGTTGTGCTCGTTTAGTCCATACAAAATTCCTTCGTTTGCAGTGAGCTCCGAGGTGGTAAAGGGAAATGTCGTAGCCAAGGACGTTGTGTCCATGTTTCTGGTGATGACTAATCGATCCTTACCCATCGGAAGGGTGGTTTTAAATCCTTCCTCCATCTGTAGTACTGCCTTTTTAGTGACGATAAGAAGAGACCCTAGCGTCGCCTCAACCTGATTGGTGGTTTTATCCAGATCTTCCTTGCTTTTGGCTGGGATCGTGATATAGAGCGCAAACTGGAAAAATCGTTCAGACCCCTTGGCTAATTCTTGCTGCAGCCCTAACGCATCCTCAAGCGCCACTTGGATTGATGGCTCTATGACGCGACCACGCTTGAGGTCTGACTGGATGGTTGCTTCCATCTCACCGACTTTTCTTTTGAGACTTTCAAGCACCTCCTCAGATCGAGTCGGGTAGATATACATAGAAATATTGAGCGTATGGTTAAACGAGATGAGCGGTTCGAGCCAATTGGCCGACACAAATCTTGGATACCCAGCGGTAAATAGCGTGCGGTAATGCCAGTCACCAATGGTTACGTCGTTAAAGTCCACCTCTATGGCGGGCGGAGATATGACGTCAAGAATGGATATTGGCCCCTCCGCTACCGTTGTGGTGATCGACACCTTGTGATCTGTAGGAGTTTTCGTAAAGGTTCCAAGAAGCGATGTCAAAACGGCATTATTTGACATGTGTCTCCTTTTTGGCGACCAGACGAGAAATATCAGGGGTTGGTGATCCTGCGTTGTATGCTGCAAAGTAGAGTTTAATTAATTGCTCTGTGGAAAGCTGCGAAGCCCTCAGCCCCACACGCGCCAAAAGTCGCACTAAGTGGTCTTTTTTTGGAAGAAGCACAGTCTCCGCGCGGTCTAAGATATATTTTTTCTCAAACGGGAGCCCTGATTTGTGTGAGCTAAACAGCGCAGAGGCTGAGATACCGAGTTCTACAGAGGTAAATGGTAAGACAACATAGAATTTTTTGTCGAGGACTACTTTTTCTTTGACCATAGATGAAACGAACGCTCTATAACTATGGATACTTTTTTCTAACTTGGGATTTTTTTGTGTTTTTTCTTTTTCTTCAAGGAGTCCTAGGTACGCTGATATGTCCTTGTGTATCGTTTGGATAATCAGCTGAATGGGAAATGAGAGTGAATTTAATAGTCCTGCATAGGAATATATGATGGCGTCTTGTTCTTGTTCTGAAAGTAGTCCAAAGTTAACGGCAGTGGTTGCGATAACGAGTGCGACTGATCCATCAGCAAACAATACAAGATCACGATCCACGTCAGCAATCTCTGTGAAGAGTTGTGTGCTTGAGCGTATTGGTGAAACAGTGTTTGCCATAGGCTACATTACATGGGCGGCTTGCCGAATATGTCTTGCGCGAGTTTTTCGCGTGTAACTTGTTTTTGACTTTTGGCGATAATCTCAAGCGCTGGCACAACCGAACCGTTTAAGGTCACCTGCACACGGTCAAAGGTGTATCGTCCGCGCGGATCTTCAATTTCGATAAGATATACGCCGTTGGGGAGTGGTGTTGACGCTGCAAGCTGACCAAGTTTATTGGTTTTTAAGGCCCTCATCGGTATACCATCAGTGTTTGTTACCGTGATAAGAATTGCTGGGAGGAAATCGCCAGAGTCGTCTTTCACGATGCCCGTGACGACGTTTGGAACACTGGTAAATCGCGGTATGCCCGCTCGAACACCAGCGTCAACAGAGTTAAAAGGTCTCACCGTGGGTACGGTGTTTGTTTGTGTGGCAGGTGGCGACAAGACTGGTGGCAGCGTTGTATTTTCTATTTTGCGCTTGAGCGCGATAAGCTCATCTTCTGTATGTGTTTTATCTTGTAGGACATCGGTTAATTGTTTTTGTAATTCTAGGACGCGTTCATTCGCGATGTTTTTGGTCGCGAGTTGATTTTGAAGCGCTACTATAGACGCTTCTAATTCTAGTACCTTGCTGTTGTCGACCACAGGAACAATTGGAGCCTCAGTGTGGGGTATGGGCGTTGGTTCTGGTGGTTTTACACCTGTTACGGATTTTATTTGGGTTGACGACACCCGTGTGTTTGGTGGCGCATAAATATGTGAGACTGATGGTTGTGTGGGCGGCATTTTTGAGATTTTTGGAGCTGCGATAATCGGTGCGTGACCCTTTTGCCAAATATATTGCGTCGGACTATAAATACTTTTGAAAAAAGAAAATACCCAGACATCCATAGGTCTTTCTTCAATTGGTACGAACGCAAACCCAACACCTAGCAGCGCAAATGCTGTTGCTAAGGGCCACGTGAAGAAAAAGGGTAAAGGAAGTTTGTAAAAAATAATTGCTAATACACCACCAGCACAAAGATACCCAAATTGTTTGAGTGTCATGTCTCCTATGAGACGAAACTGAAAAGTGGTAACGTTTTGCGGAACTGGATGCTGTTCCATATATATCCATTGTAGGAATGGTGGGGACTGGTGACAAGGGGCACAAAGCGCATCAGGACCGTGAAAACTTGTGTTTTCGTGTTTTCACGAACGCAGAATTTTTTCATCTTATGATAAGATGGATACATGGAAAAGGGAGTTGTTTTACTAGAGCTTACCAATAGTCGCGATAGCGAAGAAAAGCCGCTTGCCATGGAGCAAGTATTCGCGGCTCTTGGGGGCAAATCACATGTTGGATTTATCGATTGGTTGATGGGTAAACGAGCAGTACATACCTATTTTAGTTTTGAGATAGTCGCGGTAAACAGCCAGATACATTTTTTCGTCGCGGTTCCTGAGGAAAAGCGCGCATATATTGAAGGACAGCTTACTGCACAATACCCCAGGGCCATGCTTTCCCCTGTTTTAGACTATGCCGAGCATTTTTTCTCGTTGCCGCACGCGACAGGACAGATAGTCCTAGGGAATAGTTATTACTATCCATTAAAAACATACAAAGATTTAAAAGATGTGGATATTTTAGCAAGCCTTCTTGGGCAAATTACTAAGCTTCCAAAAGCTCAAGCAGTTGCTTTGCAGCTTTGTATCACCCCAGCGGGGAATGGTTGGCAGCGCCATGGCGCGGGCATTATCGCAGCTGGCGTGCCGGACTCGTCGTCTACAACAGGGCGAACAAAAACGCATCCACACGCACGAATCATCGAACAAAAATTAGCCCAAGTTGGGTTTCAGACTACATTTCGTATTATAGGCGTAGGACAAACAGTGCACGAAGCAGAAAGCTTGCTCCATAGCATAGCAGGGACACTGGGTGTATATACGTTGGGTGAGGGAAATACACTCGCTATTCATGAGCCGTCATATTTTCAGAAAAAAGGATTTGAAAGGGGATTTATAGACAGAAGTGGACAATCCGCACCAAGCGGACAGATAGTAGGAAACGCAGAGCTCGCATCGTTATGGCATCCCCCAGGATTAGGACTCTCGATGATCAAAAACATCCAGTGGGGCGCACGACTTCTGGGTGAACCACCGGCCAATTTACCCATTGCGACAGACGATGAATCTGAAAAGGCAAAGATTAACTTTTTTGCACGCACGGAATACAAAAACGCAGTGACGACGTTTGGTGTCCATAAAAATGATCGTCGTAAGCACCTTTATATTATCGGCAAAACTGGTACCGGTAAGTCAACCCTTATTGCCAACATGGCGATAAACGATATGAAAAACGGAGAGGGAGTAGCGGTCATAGACCCGCACGGAGATCTCACAGACATACTCTTAACCTACGTGCCGTCTCATAGAATAAATGACGTCGCGTATTTGGATCCTGCTGATATAGAGCACCCGTTCCATCTCAATCCCTTAGAGGTCAAAAATCCAGCATATAGAGAATTAGTGGCATCTGGAATCGTGTCGATATTTTATAAGCTGTATCACATGAGCTGGGGTCCACGGCTTGAGTATATTTTACGAAATACGATTTTGACGCTTACCCACGTACCAGATTCTACATTTTTGGATATTCCAGAGATTTTGACTAACGAGAATTTCAGGGCAAAGGCGATTGAAAAACTTGATGACAGGGTACTGAAGAACTTTTGGGTAAATGAATTTAATAAGATGTCGCCACAGATGCGGAGCGAGAGTATATCGCCAATTTTAAACAAGGTTGGGCAGTTTTTGTCATCTCAAACCATACGAAATATCGTCGGTAAGCCGCATTCAACTATTGATTTAGAGAATATGATGAACGAAGGAAAGATCATCCTTGTTAATTTGTCTCAAGGCAAGCTTGGAGAGGATAGCAGCGCGCTGCTTGGGGCTATGCTTATTACCAAAATTCAGCTAGCCGCTATGAATCGCGTGTATATAGAAGAAGAAAAACGCAGAGATTTTTATCTGTACGTCGATGAATTTCAAAACTTCGCAACACAGTCGTTTATCAAAATTCTCTCAGAGGCGAGAAAGTATAGATTAGACCTGACCCTTGCCAATCAATATGTAGGTCAAATTGATGAAGATGTGCAAAAAGCGATTTTTGGCAACGCTGGGTCACTCATTTCATTCTCCGTTGGTGCGGCTGATAGTCGCATGCTTTCCCGCGAATTTGGCGAGCGATACAAGGAAGATGAGCTCGTATCACTTGGTAATTATCAAATAGTCCTAAAGCTCTCAATAGACAACCAAACATCACCGCCCTTTTCAGCGACAACCCTACCACTTCCTCGATCCGTCAACCAAAATAGGGAGAAAGTCGTGCGCGGGAGTCGTCAACGATACACAAAAACGGTACAATTTTCTTCTTGACACCAGATTGATCAAATTGTACAATTTGACTAGTTATGATAAAAACAATATCTGCATATGAGGCGAGGAAAAACTTTGGGGAGCTAATGAATTTAGCGTATTACAAAGATTATGAAATTATTGTGGAAAAAATGGGTAAACCTATGATTAAAATCACTAAAGTTGCACATGCAACAAGCAAAGCAGTTTCTAGATCTGAAATAATGGCGAAATATTTAGGAGTCTGGGATGCGCACAACTCAAAAGAAATAGTAACATCTGCTAAATTTTTTAGAAAAAGTTTTAAGATATTTAATTAACATGGGACTTCTTCTCGATAGCGATGTCATTATCGATCATTTAAATAATAAGAGCGTGTATCTTTCTTCAATTATAAATGTCTCAAAAGATGATTTGTTTATAAGTGTTATCACGTGGTCTGAGATTGTTTATGGCATCAGAAAATCAACAAATTCGAATATAGCTTTTCGCTACTTTAGCGACTTTCTTATTGAGCTGAATATTGCGATATTGGAATTTGATCAAAAAATAGCTGATAATTTTATATCGTCGAAAATTGCTTTAGAGAAAAAAGGATTGAAAATAGGAGATTTTGACTTAATAATTGGATCAACTGCTTTAGTAAATGATCTTGTATTAGTTACAAAAAATCGTAAGCATTTTAGTAGAATTTCGGATATTACATTGTATTCTAATAGTTAACCTGCATTATGAACATTGTATTTTTTGGTGGTGCGTTTAACCCGCCGCATTTAGGTCACCTTCTGATTGCACAGCAAGTATTGGACTTTACGAGGACAGATCAGGTGTGGCTGTTACCTAATTATGGACAAATCCCCCCAAAGATTAATGTGGCATCTGCCAAAGATCGTCTTTTGATGACAAAGCTGTTGGAAACGAAACGAATAAAAATCTGTGATCTAGAGATTGTGCATAAACTCTCTGGTGACACGATTGATTTGTTGCCATTTCTACCAAAAGAGCATACCTATCATTTCTTGATTGGAAGTGATTGGCTTGGTCGTATGGATGAGTGGGGCGATTGGCAGACTCTTGTGAAGAAATTACCTTTTTATGTATTTCCACGACAAGGGTATGAACAGCCGACTCTTCCTAAAGGAATGAGTGCGATAGATTCTCCATTATTGACGACAACAAACACATCCTCAACCAAAATTCGAGAACGTATTAAAAAGGGTCTTTCGATTGATGTATTTGTACCTGCTGGTGTTGCGGAATACATCGCTGACCACGCGCTCTATAGAGGTTGATAGGCCAGAATTTGCTTCTGGCGATATAATAGCCTATAATAGATTTTACTATGTCAGCAGAGAAGCCAATTAAGGTTATTCAAAAGAATCAAGTAGAGCCTCCTAAGGTTCCGAAGGCTCCCACAATAGACAAACAGACCGAGATTGATATTAATCGTAAATTTGGTTTTTTAGATGAAAAACCTACGAGGTTAATTTCTCAGAGATAATCGAGAGGCTTGTTGTCGATATTCATACCTCTATTTTTACCTAAAGCAGAAGTCTACACACAGTGTCGTCTTGGCCATGTACTTTATAAAATTCTCGACTCATAACGTGCCCGCCTAGAAAACCATTTGGTCCATAAAATCCACTATATTTAGGATACTCCTCATGTGAAACAAGGGCATTTTCTACTATAGAAGTTACCATTTCCTTCTTGTGGTATTCTTTTTGTAAAATCCAGTACTGTTTGTGTTCCAAGCCATTTATAGCCATTTGTAATAAAAGTAAGCAGGTTCGCTTGCTTGCTTTTCCTAAATGATAAACCGCTTTACTTCCCCAGTTAATTTTACCATCTGCTCCCGCATATTTGAGATAATAATTTCTATTTTGACGTTCTAACCCACCTTACTTAGATCCCCGTCCCGTCAGGGCGAGGGATGGAGTCAG
>JBBTUH010000046.1:0-12026 GCA_038063875.1 Patescibacteria group bacterium
GCTGACTCCATCCCTCGCCCTGACGGGACGGGGATCTAAGTAAGGTGGGTTAGAGAAATGATTAAATCACTTTCAGTTTCTGAGGCTTGGGTTACACAGATGAACAAGTTTCTAGTTCAAGACATTGAAAGTCAGAAAGTTGAAGACAAAATTAGTTCATCAAGCCTAGAAACTGAAATTTCTCAAACTGAACAAAAACTAGATACATTATTAGAAGCGTATTTAGATACTGTAATTGATAGTGAAAGTTATATTAAAAAGAAGAATGAATTAATGGAAAGAAAAGCCAATTTGGTTAGTAAACAAAAGGAATTAACAAGTGATAACCCAAGTTGGATCGAAGGAGTAACGAACTACATAACCTGCGCACAAAAGTGCGCAAAAATCGCGCGCGCTGAAAATAATTGCCATGATCTTGCAGACATGGCAAAAAAAGTCGGCTCGAAATACTTTTTAAAAGACAAGAAAATCGAATTCTGCCTGTATTTTCCATACAATTTGCTGGCCGCGAATGGGGGCGCGGCCAGTTTTCCTGCCCAGTTTGTGCCAACCCTCGCGTTTGGGCAATCTAAATACTTCGTGGATTCGCTGTCAGAAAATACGAAACGCGGTCTTCGCCAAAAAGTACGATTAGGCATTATGCCCGGTGTCGCACCCGCTGGGTATCTCAACGACCCCCGTACCAAAACCATCGTCATGGATCGCACCAAGGCTCCTGTGGTGAGAGAGGCCTTTGAGCTGTTTGCCACCGGCACCTACCGGATCATGGATATTGCCGGATTTTTGGCGAAGCATGGCATCTTAAGTCGAAATGGTAGAGTGTGGAAACAACACCGCGTTTCGTACCTTATTCTCACGAACCCCTTTTACTACGGCCATTTTCGGTATGGTGGCGAAATCCACGAAGGAACCCACGAGCCACTCATCACAAAGAAACTGTTTGATCAGGTACAAGAGGCGTGGAAGAAGCGAAGCCACGCCTGGCATGATGAGTTGCCGGTCAAGCACTACACCGGTTTTTTCCATTGTGGGCAGTGCCACATGATGATCACGGCCGAGGTGAAAACAAAGTTCTACAAAGGCACCAACCGCACCGCCACCTATACCTACTACCGCTGTACCCGCAAATCCAAAGTTATTCCCTGCCGAGAATCATTCATCCGCGAAGAAGAGCTTGACCGGCAACTCTCCAATCTTCTTCAAACAGTTTCTTTGCGTTCAGACTGGGCAGCAAAGATGTTACACAAACTTGATGAGGAGAAAAATGACGCTGCCCACTCCTCCCGTGCGTGTGTTGCAGACAAACAACAGGACATAACCGCAATCACCACCAAACTCCAGCGTCTTTTGGATTCCTATCTCGATCAGGATGTTGACCGTGATGACTATCGTGCCCGCAAAGCGAAATTGTTATCCGACAAAAAGACGCTGGAGGAGTCGTTCACCCGTCTGCAACACACGCAAACTGCGTGGCTCGAACCCATGCGTGCATGGGTTAAAGAAGCGTCAGGAGTAGAACAAATCGCACGGGGGGAAGACAAAAACGCCAAAAAGGTATTAGCTGCAAAAATCTTCGGCTCGAACTTAACGCTGTCCGGCAACATAGCGCGCGGTGACGCGCGCGAACCATGGGCGGCGCTGCGCGCCGCCCCGACAAGTCGGAAATGGGAGCCCCCAGTCAGAATCGGACTGACATCGACGGTTTACGATACCGCTGCTCTACCGTTGAGCTATAGAGGCAATAGTCTTGTCCGCCTATTTTATCAAGAATTGAGAGAATTTGATACGATACCCTCTAGTGAAGAGTCTTGGATGGAAATTTATTTTGGCTGGTACGGTCATATTGCTTGTGGGAATGGGGTTTCAGGGCGGGCAGGATGTGCCAACGCCGAAAATGGTCAGCTATGTTACTCCCACGGCACAGCCGCAAGAAGAGGTGGCAGTCGTTTTCAGAGTTATAGATGGGGATACTATAGACCTTAAGGATGGCAGACGCGTGCGGTACATCGGCATCAACACACCAGAGCTCTCCACGGAGCTAAAACCCACCGAGTGTTATGCCCAGAAAGCAGCAGAGAAAAATTCTCTGTTAGTGAAAGATAAGCCTATACGTATGAAGAGAGACGTTTCTGATATGGATGCGTATGGGCGACTATTACGATATGTATGGGTAGGTGACACGTTCGTTAATGAATATTTGGTGAAAGAAGGATACGCTCATACGATGACGATAGCGCCAGATGTGTCGTATGCGACGATGTTTAAGGAAGATCAAGCGAATGCAAAAGCATTAAACCTCGGATTGTGGGGAGCAGGCTGCGCGAAAAGTCAAAAGTAAGAGAATTTATTTCTCCCAGCGAGAAAATATCCCATTGGGTAGTAATTGTCCGCTTGTCGTATCTTTGAGGGTTAATTCACTCTGTGTGACGGTACCACCAAGCGTTTTGGTAAGGTCAGTCAAAAGACGTGAGAGTACCAGAGATGATAGGTCAGCGGTGTACGCATTTAAAAGAATAAATATGGGATTTGGGGATAGGACTGCCTGTATCGCTTCTAACATTTTGGGGAGATCGTTTTCTATTTTCCATAATTCACCTTTGTCTCCTCTGCCAAATCGTGGTGGGTCGAGGATAATGGCGTCATAGGTATTGCCGCGTCGCCCTTCACGCAACACAAATTTGTAGGCATCTTCTTGGATATAGCGGATAGGTGACGCTTCAAGTCCAGACGCCAGAACATTTTCTTTTGCCCACCCGATCGCTCCTGCGCTACTGTCTACATGGGTCACACTTGCTCCAGCTTTGGCGCTAGCCAGTGTCGCACCGCCGGTGTAGGCAAAAAGATTGAGAACATTGGCTTTCTTGCCACTAAGTTTCTCTATAATCCAATCCCAGTTGGCTGCTTGTTCCGGAAATACGCCCACGTGTTTAAATGAGGTTGGTTTTAACGTAAACGTAAGATCGTGGTAGGTGACGTGCCAGTTTTTCGGTGGTTCTCGATTGATCGTCCAATCTCCCGTATCTTTGGTCGAGCGGACATAAAGTGCGTCTGCCTTTTCCCATAGTTCGGGTTTGGCCATACGTTTCCAGATGGCGCGAGGATCAGGGCGACTTATGACGTACTCTCCGAACCGCTCGAGCTTAGCGCCCTGCCCACTATCTATGAGTTCATAGTCTTTCCAGTCTGTAGGATAGATGATAGGGATGGAGTCTGTCACAGGTGAAGTATATCACGTACATTTGATTTGATTTATATATTCAGCAAAAATTGGCGCTATGGTTTGATTTGCTTTCTTATTTGGGTGGGAGTCCCATGGCAATATTCTGCAATATTCTTTCTTCAAATAGCCATTTTCATCGGTCAAAAGATTAAAAAAATCGAAAATATGCAGATTTCTCGTATCATGGGTGAACATGAGGGAATTAAGTGTCGAGACAAGTTTTCTGGCACGGAGTGCTTGATCGGCATTGGTGGTTTCTTTTCTTGCGGGAGGCGGAGTGACGAGGATAAATTGTTTGTCAGGGAAACGCTTTAACGAGTTTTTTATCTTTGTGTAATATGTTATGTCCTCTATAAGCTGCTCGTCTGAAGATATACGAGTTGTGGGATAGCAATTTTTAAATGCAATGACATCGTACGAGAGAATAGCTTTGAGTGTCGGATCACTAGGATCTCGACCAAATATATCTGCGTATTCTTTGGGGCTGTTGTTGCTTACCGTTATATTATAATCCGTGCCTGTGTACCCGCCACTTGCATCTGACAAACCGCGAAGATGCGTAAAAGAGGCGAGCTGTCGAGAAAATGGTGGGAAGAGGTTGTAATTATGGTCCCAGAACTCTATCGATGGATTTAATTTTCGTAATTCGATACGAAGATGACCTTCTCGTATAAGGTTGCCGCCTGTAGAATGGTGGATGAAAAGAACGCGCACCTTTTTCATACAGAAATTATTAATTTTCTTGCGTCTTCTATATTTTGTCTGTGATCGAGGGCCATTTGGTCTGGTAATTCGTTGAGAGAGAACCATTTAATATCCATTGCGTCGTCTCCTTGTTTGGCTTTGCCCTCTGCGACAGTGACTGCATAAACAAGGTTTATGACTTGTTTGGGATGCCTAGAGGGAGAGCTGTATACACCGACTAATTTAGTTTCAAGTACATCGAGGTCGGTTTCTTCTTTTACTTCTCGTTTGACCGTGTCTTCTGCTGACTCGTCCCATTCTACATATCCTCCCGGAGTTCCCCAAAATCCTTTGTTTGGTTCTACGCCGCGTTGAATGAGCAGTATTTGGTCATTTTTGATAATAACTGCGTCTATGGATACGCCTCTGTTGGGGTATCTTTTGCAGTGCGGACATTGCTCATTGTTTTTTAGGCTATTCATGTATTATTTTCTATACACTTCATCATGCGTACCGATGTCCACAAAATATGCTATATTTTGGGTTATATATTGATACACCATTCGTACTGATGGAGTAATCGATATACTCCACATATTATTATACATACCAGTAAGCTTGTAAAGCCGCAACGATGGATGTTTGGGGTTGGATTCAAATAGCGCAATTTGTTTCTCAATTTTATCAGTAAGCTTTCGGTTTTTTGAATAGAGTAGAGTGATTGTCTTTTGGACAAATGGAGAAAATTTAGCCTTCATGGAGCTTTTTGAAAAAATCTGATGCGTCTACAGCTTGATCCAGTTGTTCTAATGCTTTTTTGGTTTTCTTTTCAGAACTTAAAGACTGTTGAAAAGTAGGATACTCGATATCTGCTACTTCTTTTAGAATTAAGTGTTTCACGAGTTGGGTAATTGGAACGCCTACACGAGCCGCTTTGGAAGCAAGAAGCGCATTTAATTGTTCAGAAAGGCTAATTTTTAACTGGATTTGTGCAGTATTCATATATTTAGTATCTATATACTACCTATTTTATACCTATTCGTCAAGTGTTATTGTCTGTGGGATATCTCTGTCGTGGTGGGTCGGCAGTTTCTTCGAGGTGTTCGTAACCTACTTGGGCAAGCCAGAGTTTAAACGGTTCAGCATTGGGAGAGGGAATTGACTGAATGATGCGCAACATGACCTCAGTATCTGCGACATCCATGAAATAATATTTACCGTCTGAGGCCTGTAATTTCAGTTGGTGACATTTTGTCATCGACTCACGTCCTTCTTTTCGAAGTCTTTCTGCTAGTTTGTTCCAATTCCTTTTCATCATCCCATTGTCGACGAATTCGAACTCTCACCAATCCTGAGTCGCGCCACTGGCTCATATCATACATCACACCCTTATAATCATTGAGGATGTGATTTTTTATTTTAAAGACCCACTTAGGGGTTCAAAGTTTCTTGAACCTGTTTAAGTAGTTCTTCGTAGTTCTTATACAAAAAGGTGCTTAAGCCAGCTATTTTTGCTGCCGTAATGTTTTCAGGAGCATCATCTATATAGAGTATTTCGTCTGGAGGTAAATTAAGTTGAGTAGCAACCATTTTGTATGCCTGAGGGTTCTTCTTGTCTATGTTCATTTTCGCAGCAGACAGAACACCAGTAAAAACAGGTTGAAGGTGTGGCTGAAATTCAGGAGAATCTTGAATGGCGCCGCTTGTAAAAATATAAATAGGAGTTTTATCTTTCAATGATTTATAAAGATTTAATAATTCAGTATTTAGTTCAAAATAATCAAAAGCATTGTAGTTTGATTTTTGGGAAACCTCCTTATGTAAAGCATTTAAACTATCTTTATAATTTTTATCTTTAGGGAAGAGTAAAACTCGTGAAAAATCGCTGACAATTGCTTTGATCATACGTTAATTATAACATCCTGAGTAGGAAAACAATTCTGAACAAGTAAGTTGATTGTAAAAAACTGTTCAAGAGGGCTTATAGCGTAAGTATATCAAGACCGTGATAAAATGAGCATACCGAATGATTCTGAAGTTTATCCCCCTTAGATACGGGGGTCGAATTTATTTAATTTTTCCCAAGGTTTCAATTAACTTGAATGCATATGGAACCAATCTTTCCATTTGTTTCGATACTCGATTTGGGTCATATGGTTCGTCTGTATAATCATTACTCGCAACTGCATAACAACCTAAAAATGGTTTCTTTGTAACATAACAAGCGTGCGCAACAGAATATGACTCCATGTCAGATACAAACCTTTTGTCGTTTTTATCTGAGGGAAGCATTACCTCAGCCATATTGTTCAAGAACTCCTGGCTGAAAGCCCACATATTGCCACCGCCTACATAACAATCAACGGCACTAATATTTAACTCCTTTAAAATTTTCTGACTAAGATCAATGTGCTCTTTGTTTACTGGGAAATAATAGGGTAATCCACCCAGATTATTACTATTTACCTGATGTGGAAGTTCACCAAAGACAGATTGCCATTGAGATGAATCTTTTGTCGGCGTTCCTTCTTTAGTACGAGTGATCCAAGATGTTCTGTGGAAAAATCCTAATGGAATAATTACGTCCCCGTTTTTACTTTCAACATAACTGCCACCCACACAGCCATACTTAATTACAAAGTCAGGGTTCACATCTCTTATTGCCTCTAATGTAGCGATGGAAGCATTGGTTTCTCCCACATAAGTCTCGACAACATAAACTTCAACTGATTTGTGCGCAGCCTTGTATAGAGGAAAAATATTTAGAAGTTTTTTACGCTCTCTTGCATTTAGTTTTTTGAGCAGAGGACGCAGTTCTGTCTTCATAGCGCTGACAAAAAGGATTTTAAAAGTTTTCTTGTCCATAATGCAATATTACATTGTAACCAGGAAAAAGGCGAGCCAAATTGATATACTATTGCTACCGAATGATCTCTATGTCGAAAGTACCTTTTGAGGGAGCTGATGGTACTGATTGTGATCCACCTTAGCCACAGAGACCGACTTTAAGTCAATCCTATTTCTGCAAGCAATTCTGTTTTTATCGATGGGAACACAAGTTCATTTCTAAGGATAATTTTATCCACAGTCATATCTGCTGACTTACTATTTTTATCAACAAAATCTAGTACTTTAACTGGATCAATCAACTTATTATTATAGCGAGCCACCGTGGTATGAATAATATGATTCAACTTATTAGTTTCTTTTGGAAAAGGTAATAGTTTAAGAAATTCCTCTCGTAAATGTTCCATTTCGTCACTTTCATCGTAACCACACCAAATAATGCCTCCAGTAGTTGCTATCAATTTGGAAAACTCTACCGTAAATGAATTATGCTTTCTATTTTGCTCTCTAAAAGCTTTGAGAAATTCTTCTGCCGTTTTATTCCAAGTTTTCTCAGTGCCTAATTTATATTGACCGCCCCAAAACACAACCTGATTGAAACTTATATGTTGATATTGGCGAGGAAGTAGAAGCAAATTATCTGGTTCAAGATTTTCAAGTTCCTCTTGATATTTACAAAGTAGATCTTTAATTTTTTCTCCTAAATCTATTTGCAGAGCTACACCCCAGATAGATTTTCCCCAAGTGGAATCCATTTCAATTTCATTGCGAAGGAACTTTTCCTTATTTTGTTCTTCTACTTCTGAGTACTTCTTTTGAAGTCTAGTGTTCATTTATGTAATTTACTAGTAACTTTATGTACATTTCTGTAATTAATTGCCATATGGAGCGGGTGAAGGGAATCCTCCTTCTCCGCCAGCTGGCGGATTCGGATGGACACGGTTGAACCCTTAAGAGCGGGTAACCGTACTTCGCTCGAACCTACGGGACTTTGTTACTCCAGATTTAATTCTAAAACTTAATGCACTAAAGAGCCATATAAGTATTCAAAGCTTCAAAGATTTGTAGTGTCTTTATTTCCAAAGTGAAAACTTCTTCGTCAATTCTGAAAGTTGATTTTTCTCACCAAAGAAACAAATACCATAATATTCAAGTTCTAGCTCAGGAGTTTCACTTGTTCTTTGTTTTTGGTCAGCAAATGTCCCAACTGTCATAGTGCTCGTAAAATCTGTAAATGGAATATTTTGTTCAATAAGTGAGTTGCGAAGTGCTCCAATTTTATTGGAGTTATCAGCAGAAAGAATAATAAACGGATTGTCAGAGATATTCTGATGTTTGCCACCATCCTTATCAACATAACTATCTAGCCGCATTAATTCCTTCTCAGAAAAAGACCCGCCAAAACCAACAGACATATGCCCTAGAGCATTCATCAATTTACCGGTTTCAATTTTTTTATTCAAAACTGCGACAAATTTATGTGTTGTAGGCTGGTCATTCATATTTAGAATTCCTTATGTTCTAATTCCTTCGTAAGAAAAAAATCTTTGGTGAATTGTAGGGCTTTTTCCGAAGAAAAGTCCTTACATGTATACAGTACACATGACATAAATTTTCTATTTGTCCAAATATACAAAGAAATTCCTGAATCTATCAAGGGAACAAATGCATCAAAACCTTGATTTTCTTCTTTACCTTCTCCGCTTGGAGAATGAATTATTGGATCCCCATAAGTTCTTAAATTTAGGGCAGCTGCAAGCTCAAGGAGATATTTTTTTACTATATCGCTATTCACATCAATAGCGTAATTAGCTTCAATAAGCAATCTTTTCCTCAAAATATCTGGGGCAATATTTTTCATATTAGTCTTAATTGCACTTTTCTAGTAACTTTATGTATATTCGTGGTCATTTCTGTCACTTTTGGAGCGGGAGACGCGAATTATTTTGAACCCAACCTCGACACGCTCTTGGCACATTATAACAAGTTAATAGAGGCGTATCAATCGAAAATCATTTGATTATCTTTTTGAAATACCATGTAATAATATCATCGGCCAAAATATATTATTTACAGAAAACCAAGGATCTAAAATATATCCAGATACAAAGGAACGATTACAGTCGCCATAAGACTTACATCCAAGCCTTAATCCTAAAAAACCTAAAGGTACACCGATTAAATAATATGCAAGAAAAATTATGATTACTGTTTTAACGATTTTCATATTTCAATACATTCGCCACTTTGGCGGGGGTGGCATCCCTTCTGGAGCGGGCGAAGGGAATCCTCCTTCTCCGCCAGCTGGCGGATTCGGATGGACACGGTTGAACCCTTAAGAGCCAGTATACCAAATTGCTCGAACTTATTTTATCAGAAATTCATAATTCATGTTGGCGGCAAGAAAAAAGGGGTAAAGGGGAAAAATGAATTGCCGCCACTTGTCAACAAAATTGACTGCTCGTCCCGCCGAAGACGGCGGGACTTCGCTTTTATTTTATGCCACTGTTACTCTCGCCCCGCTGCGCGGGGCTCGCAGGGCGCCGTTACTAATTTACAAATCAATTCTTATTACCTTTACCTAACAATCTAACTTACAATATTTTAATAATCAAATTTTCGATTAGTGACTTATCGCTTTCGCATTCTTTGTCAAATCTTATTTTTTTATTTTTTAAACTACTTATAGACTTAGGGATGGATTGCTCGTGGGTATTTTTCAGTATCAATTCTAGAATCTCAAATTCGTCCATGAAAGGCACCACGTTGACATCATAAAGTGCTTTGTATACATCATTAGGGAATTTTGGAGAGTATCAGGAAGCTCTTTTTATAGGCACAAAGTAAAAGCTCTCGACAGCCTTTGGGAAAAATTAAAAGAATTTGGAATTGAACCAATTGTTGGCAAATAACATGTCTAATCTACTAACAAAAACAGATTTTATCTTATATAAAGAATGTCCAAATAACGTATGGGTGAAGAGACATAAACCCGAAGAGTATGCAAAATTTGAGGTGTCAGATTTTGAAAAATCATTAGCTGTAATGGGTAACGAGGTGGAAGAATTAGCGCGCGGAATGTTTCCGGCTGGTTATCTAGTTGAGAGGCGTAGTGAGGGTGCGCAAGAATTGACACAGAAGCTTATTGCAGAAAGGACACCTGTTATTTTTCAAGCAGTTTTTACGACTGATAGGTACTTTGCTGCCACCGACGTATTGAAATGGAACAATTCAGCTCAAAAATACGATATATACGAGATAAAAATGTCATCAACTGAAGAAGATGATGGAGATGAAGAAGACGGAAAGCCCAAGAGAGTAAATAAAAAAAGAGAGCTTCAATATGAATATGATCTTGCATTTCAGACAAATGTTCTTGAAGCAACTGGAGTTTCGCTAAATGCAAAATATCTTGTTCGTCTCAATCGAGTATATATCAGAGATGGGGAACTAGATTTCACACCAAACCAGCTTTTTATCATCGAAGACAAAACAGAGGCAATTGAGCGATTGAAGCCCACGGCTGCGATTGAGATGGAACGAGCTCAAGATTATCTATCCAGTATAGAAAATCCGTCTGGTCCTTGTCCGTGTTATTACAAAGGCCGTAGCGCTCATTGCACAGCATTTTCCTATATAAATCCGAGCGTACCGGCATATAGTGTTCACGACTTGAATAGAATCGGAAATAGCAAGCGATATCTCCAAGAGTTACTAGATGAGGGTATTTTAGAAATTGGTGATGTCCCAATAGACGACAGATTGCAACCAAAAGAATCAAAAAATGGAGCAAAACCCAGTAAGCCGAGAAAACTAAATCAAATTACTGTGCATAAATCCCAAAAGCCGTTGATTGATGTTGGATCTATCAAGGCTGAGCTTGATGCGCTTATTTTTCCCCTTTATTTTCTCGATTATGAAACGTATCCAACAGCAATTCCACCATACAGCGGGTATCATCCATATCAGCAGATTGTTTTTCAATATTCGTTGCATGTGTTACATGATAAAAATTCAGAGCCGATTTCTTTTGAATGCTTAATACTAGATGGAGAGCCATCTGAGCGTATCGCAAAAAGTTTACGGGAACATATAGGAAATACAGGAAGTGTTGTGTCTTGGTTTAAAACGTTTGAGAATTCACGGAATCGCGAATTGGCAAACTTTTTGCCGAGTTATAAGGATTTTTTTCTTAGCTTAGTTGCAAGAACGTATGATTTGATGGTATAGTGGAAAATCAGTATTATGTACACCCAGGATTTGAAGGTAGATCTTCAATCAAAAAGGTTTTACCAGTCTTAGCTCCTCACCTATCATACAAAACACTTGGTGTGCAAAGTGGTACTGATGCAATCGAGTCTTATCGAAAAATAACGAAAGGTGAATTAACGGGCGAAATGGCGATAGAAAAAGAACGTCAAATGTTGGAGTACTGTAAGTTAGATACGTTCGCGATGTACGCCATTTGGAAGTTTCTACAAGATGCTATCAACTCTTAGTATTGATAAATATACAAAGCAACTATGGTAATAAAAGATTATTTGACTTTATTGAGATAAGGTAAAAAAGAAACTTCAATAATACAGATTATCTTAATTTTAATAAGATCGTAAAATCTTAGATATATTATATTAAGGTTAAAATGCAAACAATTGCACGAAAATTTTTGGTGAAACAAATTCCTGATTTAACTGGGAAGGAGCATTGGGCTCAGAGCCGTTTTTATCTTTATCGCAAAAATGGGATCGTCATTCGGACCCAATCGAATGGTGATAATTTTGATTTAGAACGAAAAGTGAGCAAAACAGCTCTTATACGCGAAAGTGAAAAAATTGCTATCACGAAAGATGAATTTGAAGAAATCAGTAAGGTGATAGCAGCGAATATTATTCGCGACAGTTATATCATTTCTGAAATTCCATATATTGTTTTGCGAATGTATCATGGAAAATTTGAAGGCCTCATACGAGTTGAGGTCGAATTCTTGTCAGTTGAAGAAGCTAACCGGTATATTCCACTTAAATGGATGGGAAAAGAAATTACCAATACGCTCTTGGCTAAGGATGAAACACTACTAACCTTAACAGGTCAAGACTTTCGTGCATTACTTTAATTTCAATGTTCCCTTGAAAAAGTCATCTCTCTGCTAAAATTTATTGTTAGGACGCCCCATAGTTGCATTTCTTCTATCAGAGGTATATTATAAGCTTATTAAGGGAGTGTCAAGCCCCCCTTTTGTGAAGACAATAGTCTGGATAATGGAGCGCGGCAAATT
>JBBTUH010000047.1:0-8897 GCA_038063875.1 Patescibacteria group bacterium
TTACCGTTTGAAGTCCACATAAAACCCCGTCCCGTGAGGGCGTGGGTTTTTTATCCATTCCTTAATGCGATCTTTGTTTGAAGTTAAACTTCGATACATGTACTGCCGAATATCTGGATCATTCATCCATTTGACACAGAGATCAAGTGTTTCATCGGAGTATGTAAGGGGTTCAAGGCGGACAGTTGGAACAGGAATTTCGCGATACGCAAGAGTTTCTATTATACGAAGCGGAGTATACCAAAAAAGGCCTATAGGGAGCAAACGATTGAATGAAGAAGAAAAAGGTGGTATTGTATATAACTTATGACTAGAAGACGCGCACAAGGGAGGCTTAGCATTATTCATAAACTTCTCAAAGATACTGCATTTGCAGAATGGAGCAAAACAAAATTTGGTGCAGAAGAGGGGGCCCGAGTTGAACGAGGAATATACGGATCTTCTCCACATGCTTCAATATTTTTTGATGTAGTACGTATGGGGTTAAATGTGGTTCGATTGCGCTTTGGCGCAACTCGTGAGGAAATGCGAGCTGCAGAAAAGTTAAAGAGGTTAGATCGAGAAGGTGAGAAATCAAAAAGAGAGCAAGGAAAATAAATTTACGTCGTTGTTTTCTTCACAAATGTGAGGGTGATTTTGTCTCCCGTTATGTGCATCACGCCTGATTCCCAGTTGGGATCCGTGATTTTTTCATTAAAATGCGCTTTGATGTTATCGGTAAGCGTATTAGCTGCCTCTTTGATTTTTCCTCCTTGGGTTCGCAAAAGAAAGTCTAATTTGGTATCAAGTGATTGCTGATCAAGGCGTAAACCTTGCGTGGCATCATCTACTAAATTTCCTGATACGACCGCTTTGCCGATAGGTGTTTGGATCGTTATATCAGATAATTTCACTGTATTGTCTTGGATGCTCATTGATCCTTCAGTGATCCGTCCTCCGGGGACTTCTATGGTCGACTTTACGTAATCCATAAGTTCATTGGGTGTCATCTCAACAGTTGTTTGACCCTCTGTCTCATGTTTTTTTATGACATAATTGATCCGATCGGAGATGCCTTCTGGAAGCACTTCTGGTATGGGGGAAGTCTCTATTTCTGGTGTGGGAATAATCGATTCCATTGAAATTTTTGGCTCCTCATCTTTTGTCCCCTCTATAACTGGTTTTTCCTCGACAGGGCCGGCAACGTGTTCAAGTGTTTCGCGAGGGGAAAGTGATTCTGCGACCTTTGCTTGTAGTCTACTATTTACATCTTCTGAAGAAAGTTTGGTAAATGATTCAACGTCTAGGTCTACCGCCATGTTGGCCGTTAAGCCGCTTTCATCAAGAATTTTTACCTTACCATCTACTATTTCATAGGTAAGGCCCAGTGCTTCCATGGATCTATTAAAGTATGCATCAAAGGCGTCTTTATTTTGTATTTTTAGGGATGGGTAACTCGATTGATATATTTGATTTACTGATTGCTCCAAGTGATCTTTTGGCAAATGTTCTGTTACTTTCGTGGCTAATTCTTGCCATGAAATATTTTTATCTTCTTCTGTTGCCACTCCCAATCGTTCAAGGGAGAGAAGTAGTGCTTCTTTTGGATTTGTGGTTTGCACGAGGCCTTCATGTATTGCAATTGATCCATCCTGATTATTTCGTACAGTTTTTATAAGATGGATAAGTTCTCGGTCTTCTGCTGCTGCGGCTAATGCATTGTACCCGCCGACTGCTGCAAGGGTGCTGGCTTTCACTGCCATGTTTCCACTTATGACATTTGGCATACTGTTTGATTGTCCATGTCTGACCATGCCATCAAAAAGCTCTTGAAGCCTCATCTGGGCAAAGAGCATCGGAAATTTTTCGTACGCTTCTTGTGGGGGCTTATATATGCCGTGTACGATATCTGTCGTTGGGTTTTCAAGAGATGTCGAGACTGTAGAAAGATATGTAGGGGAAATATCACCAGATTCTATAAAAGAATGAATGATCGCGACGTCTCCACTTGTTTCACCACGCTCTTCCATTCGATGGAATATTAGATTTGTAAGATCACGCTTCTGTTGTCCAATAGTCACTTCCTCTGGATACTCTTTGGTAAGATACACAACTGAAAATTCTGGGTGATCCGTTTTGAACCGGTCGACTTCGGTCTTCATTGCCTCATCAGCTTTTCCAAGAAGTACTATTTCTGTTTGTTTTGGATCAAGGAGCGCGCCAGCCGCATCTGTTTGCGTCGTGTATTGTGTAAGCGTTTGATACACTTGTCCGGAGTTGGTGGGCACGGTCGGGATCGCGACGACGCGCGCTACTTCAGCAGCCATTGGTGTGTCATGTTGCGTGTTTAAATCTAATACCGTCTGTCTGTCGGTATCGTTTAGCGTTGAGTTATACCACGCTATTTCTTCCTGTGTGTTGAGTATTGCTTCCGGATTTTCTGTAAGTCTTGGAGATTTTCTCGTATTGATTTGATCTTTGGTTAAATACATCTGTTCTGATCCAAAGGGTGAGAGAAATTCACTTTGTGCTACCGGTCTAGTTGCTGGCTCTATGGGAGCAATGTATTCACGCTCGAGAGAAGATCGAAATGGCAAAAAGACAGGAAACCATGGAAGATTTGAGGCGAGATTTTCTGTCAAAATACGGTTGGCCATGTCTCGTTCTCCCCAGTCTGGATAGTCTGTGAACTGGTTAACGTCTGCATCCGTCATGTAGGGGATGGTCAGTGGATTAGTCGCGCCGATGTGATTGACAACCGTATCGGTATGGACGGCCGTGATGACAATTTCATGAATTTTTGTGGTGGGAATAATTTCTGGTCCTGATGACAGGCCACTATCAATAATCGTTGGGCCACCGGTAGGTATGACATGGTTGTATCCTAATTCTTTGAAAAGTGGTGCAAGCTCTGCTTCAGTTGGCAACTTGCTATCGTCAAAATAACTTAGTTTGAGTACCGTCGCTTCGACGGCATCTTTCTCTTGGAGAAGTTGGAGCGCTTCTGATGACGTATGACCCTGCGCTATAAAGCTTTGGTAATCTTTGATTGCTAAATCATTGATATCAGCAAGTTGGTGCATAGCGTCTGGCCCAAAGAGTTCTTGAGGAAGTGCTATATGTGCATCATTGGCAATTTTTGATATATCAAACTCCTGCACTTTTTCAGAACCAAATGTGGCATCTCGAAGACGCGAAACATGGTCATACGGATTTGCATTGTTTTCACCGAAGGTGATATTTGATGGTGTGCCATCTGTGTTTTGCGGAACTATGTAGTGTTCATATAATCGAAAGAGATTTTTTTCTGCATTGGCAGTCGATACTGGATTATCGCCACTTGCTCGACCCAAGAAATAATCCCAAACACCGCCGTTTCCTAGTTTGTCGCCGTCTATGGTTAGTGAAGGCTGTGTTTCAATTTGTGTATCCACTTTTGGTATGTCTGCAACATTCTGTAGTGGAACGTCGTGTGTAATTCCAGCATCGTAGTGAAGGTTTGGAGGAAGATTTAGTGGTGAGGCAAGTGATCCATCTGGATTAAATTTTAGATTATCAACAATTGCATGTTTATCAAACATGATTGCATAATGATCACCTTGCGGTTCTACAGAGTAACCAGGAGGAAGTTGCATGGTGATATTTTTGCCCGCTGGATCTATGAGCCCTTGGATATCTACAGAATGTGATGGTGCTATAACATCTCCAGCTGTTTTACCGTCAACCATATCTATTCCTGCTTGGTGTAATACGTCTTTAAGTTGTGAGGCGGAAAGATGTTCACCAAAAATTATGTCTGGTTGGTTATGGGCTAATGAATATGTATTTGGAAAATCTATCATTGCTTTATATTCGATAAATCTACCTTCAGCCCCTGTGGTGACAGGTTCTATGTGAAGTTCACTTGGTAATTGATATGTTTTATCTCCTATCGCTACAGAATGATCAGCTGGAGAGAGGGTGAATGGATCAGTGACATGATCAGGAGTCAGTGCGTCTGGTGTAAATGTGGCTGGGTGATCGATATTGGAAATGCGTTCGTTTATTGCATGTGTCACATCAGGCACTTTGTTTGCAAATATTTCACCAAGCCCCTGCATCGCTGCGCCGACACCTGCCCCAACAGCTCCCGCCTTTATCCCATATTTGACGGCCTCAACACGCGCATCGCGGGTGAATTGATCAAATATTGCATCCATACCTGACACTTGAACGCCTAATGGAAATCGGCGTTTCAACATGGTTATTTCTGGTGCGTGTTCAGCTACTAATCCTAAGACATTTCTAATTGGATCTTCTGTCATGTTTGCAAGTGTCTGTGCGCCATCTTTTAAGACCGTTGTTTGATTGGTGGTCAGTTTCACCATGAAATCCTCAAAGGAATTGCCGCCGAGGACATCTTGGGCTTGTTGTGCGTGGGTTGTAAGATATGTTTCTACATCGGTTAGACCTTTTTGCGTGACGACATCAAGAGCAGTTCGTTGTGTTTCTATGGATTCTCTTTCAGAAAAACGGATGAGGCCGATATGTTTTTTTGTGCCTGATTCACTGACTGCTTTTCTGGCGGTGATATCCGTTATCGTAGCCATACCCATGCGCAGTTCATCATCAGTCAGTGTGGTTTTCAAAGCACCATCAGGTTTGTAGAGTGATGTTTGGATTTTTCCCATCATGTCTTCTGCCGATCGTTGGTTGACAAGATATTTTTCAAAAAAGTTTCGGCGCTTCATTGACTCTGAGAATGTATCTCCTGCTTCCCGCTCACGTAAATGGGTAAGGTAATCACGTTGTAGCGCGCCATATTCTCTAAAGCCTGCAAATGTACCACCAGCGAGAGCGCCTAATCCCAAGGCGCGAAATGGTGTGGTTTTGACAAAGTTTAATGCTGTTGATGCTAAGGCAACGCCTGTACCTATCGTGACTTCGTTAAAAAATGCGGGATAAAGAGGTCCACTTTTTCTTTTAATTGCTTCAGCTAGATCAATAATTTTTTTTGTTGCTCCCTCAACCTGTGTCGGGATGAGGCTCGTGACTTCTCCCATTTGAGCAAGTCCGAGACGTATCTTCATGGCGTTTAAATCCGCATCGATACTAGCTAGTCCCGCTTCATGACTATATTTAGCACGAAGTGTTTCTGCCGCCTCAAACATACTCGAACTATAGAGTTCTGCCTCAGCAAAGACATCAGGACGCGCATCGTGAAGCGTTGTTTTGAAAAACTCTTTTGTTTTTTCATCAAATGCTTTTTTGTCGACTATTTCGCCGGTAGCATAGTCTTTCATCAAGTTTTTTATTCCATCGACTAATGGCTTATGCGTTTCGTTGGAAGGATCGAGAATATCTAATTTTTCACCTAAATTTGTTCGGATAAAACTATCTGCTTTGTCCATGTCTTGGCTAAAGCGAAGTCTGACGGCTTTCGATTCTCTGTCAAAGGATTCGATGCCTTTGATTTCACCCGCTGTTTTCATGTCTGCCATTTCTTGCAGAGCAAATTTTTCGATTAACGTCCTCATGCCGAGAGCGTCTTTGGCCCATTCGATGGCTTTCGTGCCAGCTTTACTCAAAAAGTTTTTGTCGGATAAAAGTTTGTCGTAAGTCGCTTTGGCTCTCGTTTCTGCCATCTTTATGGCTTCCTCTGCAAATGGTGTTTCTGCGGCTTTGAGCATTTCAAGATAATATTGTCGGGCGCGTTCGGCAAAATACGTGCCACAGATACTTTGTTTCCAGATGGTGCGGCCTATGGTATTTAATTTTTTGACTGCGTCTTTTGATTTTTCAAAAACTTTATTTTGCGCTTCGGCCATGTCTTTTTGTGCAGGAGTCACGAGTGTTTGCATTTTTCTGGCGGCTAAATCTCTGGCACGCGTTTCATAAGCTTTGAGTCCGACGATGGTTATGGTATTTGGATCTTCTTTTAAATTTTCAAGGACATTACGTGCGTTTGCTGCTTCCAAAATATCGGTAACAGGTTCTTCTTGAATTGGTATTTCAACTGGCAATTGGTTTTCTGTGCCCGCCGTAGCTTCATGCGAAGGAGGGTCAAACGCGAGTTGATCTTTCGGTATATCATGTATTTCATTATTGGCATCGGTATAGCGAATGCCGGAAACTTTGTCCCAATCCACAGGATCCATCTTGTTGGTATAAAGGAGGGGCTTATCGATAAGTATCCCTCGTTCTCCTTGTTTTCTCGACGATTCCTTCATCAGGATTGTTGCGGTTCCAATGCCAGTAAGACTGTTGGCTCTCGTATCGTTATCGTTAATCACAAATTGTTCTACTGTGTTTCCGTCAATTATTTGCGGCGTAGTAAAATATACTGGCGTTTCACCAATAATTATTTGTTTCGGCTTTAGTGCTTCTGGTGTTGGGATTGGTTCGGCCATGTTAATTGGATAGGTCTTTTTTCCCAATGTACAATTCATGAAAGTCGGTGAGAATTTGAGAAACAAGTGCATCGGGATCGGTCACGCGTGACGTGATGAATTCATTTACTTTTTCAGGAGTCGGATCGGTTTTGATAAGAAGTGAGAGTTCTTCGACTGCTTCCGGATGGTTGATGCTTACCGCTTCTATCGTACGAAGGGTCATGTATTGATTGAGTTTGTCTGCTAGTTCAGATTTGATATCTGATTTTGTCGCATCATCAAGGGAAGATTCACTAAATTTTTCGTTGATGAGTTGATCTAAAAACATTTCTATGGCAGATTGTTGATCCATATATACTACACTAGGGGAGTTTGTTATGGTTCGTCAAGTATAAAAAAATATATCTATATAGATCAAATAGATGATTGAATGTTGACAGCGAAAAATTGTACATATATTATATGTACACATGCGAAGAAATGATTTGACGAGTTTTGATTGGGATAAAGGAAATATTGATAAAAATTCTCAAAAGCATGGTGTTTCACCCAATGAAGCGGAAGAAGTGTTTTTAGATGAGAATTCTATCGTTTTTGATGATGAATTACATTCATTTGGAGAAAAGAGACTAAAAATTATTGGAAAGACGGTAGAGGAGACGATGTTGTTAGTAGCATTTACAATGCGCAGTAAAAAAGTTCGAATTATTTCAGCTAGATTGGCAAACAAAAAAGAAAGGAAATTTTATGAAGAAAAAAATATTTAAACAGATTCCAAAATTTCGTTCTGAAATTGAAGAGCGTAAATTTTGGCAGACTCATGATTCGACAGAATATGTAGATTGGTCCAAGGCGACTCACTGGAGTTTTCCAAACTTGAAGCTTACCAGTAAGCCTATTACATTGAGATTGCCAGTTGCCACGATTGATCGCGTGAAAATTGCAGCGCACAAGATGGACATACCATATCAAACACTGCTCAAGCGATTTATATCGCAGGCAGTGGCGATGCTTTAGATGACCCCGTCCACACCAATTTTACATCTTGCTTGATGACCCGATCAGCAAGTTCTTGCGCTTCTTTATAATTGCCCGAGATGATGAGGTCTCGTACTTGGATGGCGGCTTTTTTCGTGACACCATCTTCGTAATCACGAAGATACGGGACGATGATGGGAGATGCTTCAGAAAAGTTATCGTCTAGCTTTGGCAGCGCTTTGTACAGGTCTTCCAAAGACATTCCAGGCTTTAGAAGCTCTAACACACGTTGCGCGAGCTGTTGGGCACGTTCTTCCGTCATCTCTTCGTTTTCGACCTTTAACTTTATAAGGTCGACGACTTGAGATTCTATGCGTTCGCGAATTTCATCTGGGGACATACAACTAGTATCAGGGATTACGGGTCGGGTATCAAGTACAACTATTGTTTCCTACCATTTTGTGTTTTTGGGGGATAGGCTGGATGAAAGTTGTCAATTATCATGTCTAGTGCCTCTGGCAGAGCTCCATATAAGAGGCGCAATCGATCCTTTTGAGGTAAGGTGTCCCACGTAGGGAGTTCGAAAAGCAGGTTGGGTGATGCATCAGCATCTGTTTGGATATAGATTTTGAGCGGTTCGTTTGTATCAAAAAGATCAGCATGGTCGTTTATAAAAGAAATACCGCTTGCGGATTTGAGGATGTTTTCTTCACCATACTTTAGGATAAATTGTTTGACGTCAGCTATAGTGAACGGTTTCATGCTGCCATTTATGCGTATAAGGATTGTTGTGGGGTGAAGTGTCGGATCAGTCATGTCTATAGCGGTCAATGCGGTACAGATTTCGAAGTTTTTGCCAGACATTGCCATGACGCCTTGCTTGGGGTCAGAGAGCCACTGAGGAATGCTTTTTGGTTTCTCTAGTATCATATTTATTTCATTTGATGTGTCGGTTGCAAACGCCGTGTTTACTGTATCAGAGTACAATCGGATGACGCGTTTGCCGTCAATTGGCACATCTTCAAGATGTCCTGTTTCGACTGTTTGATTGACGTAACTTAGCACCATAAGTGCTGCGATGTCTTGCAGAGCTTTGCGCTCTGCCATTTCCATGGGCCATTCGTGAGGTTTTTGCAAATTTGGTTTTCGTATAATGTCCTCGGTAAAGTGCGGGAGTATTTGACGCACACGGTCAGGCCCTAAAAGCGTTCTAAAAGCGTCAGCTCGGGCAGGGGACGATGTGACCACATCGAGGCGATAATTGTTTCGTTCGATTGCCATAGTTCCCCAATAAAAATGTAAAAATAATCTTATCTCTTTATACATGATGTTGTGGGGATAGGGTCAAGAGAGACAAACACTATAGAAGTGGATCAATTTATATGATATATTTTATTGCATATACATGAACAATCCAATTGAATACTTTCGAGGTATATCAAAAATTTTGCAGAAAAATTATCCATCTTTTAACGATCCTCAGTTTCAAGAGGATAAATATAAAAAAGGTTGTGTGTGACCCGTCCCCTTTAAACTAAGACAAGTTTCTAGATAAAATAGAAACATTTA